>NZ_JADBQN010000099.1:0-2875 GCF_014895915.1 Enterobacter cloacae complex sp. P13B | reverse complement strand
GCTCTGTAATACGATGCTGTAGAAGCATTATGGAACAGCATTGTCAGAAAAGCGGGGATGACAACTTTTTTCCTATTTAAGTTTACTTCATGTTCTCCCGTGTTCTTATTAACGATAAGTGCATCTTTATACACATTATACGAACCATCCTCACTATACTGGCGAAGCTCGTATTTATAAATAGTGTGTGAACTTCTGAAGGGGATACCATAGTCGGAAATCTGCTTCTCATCCCCAGCGTCGGTTTTTACCCAGATCTGATTATTGCTTGGGTTGGAATTAATGACAGTGCCAGAGAAAGTCTTAACAAACGTGTAAGTTTCACCAAACAGATCAAACTTTGAGGCTGTAATCTCTGCTTTCCGGCGATCAGAAAGACCAACATTGACTTCTTCATTGCGGCGTTTCGTGGTGGAGATGCTCATACAAGTTCCTTTGTGTTAGATGTTAAATTCATATTCGATGTATGAAGAAATCAGGGACTACAGATGAGATGGTATCTGCCATTTCAAAACCTGCATGTTAGTTGAATACGTAAATAGGCTAGTTAAATCAGTCTTTTATATTCTTTGGTGTGAATTCACATTTTGACTGGGTTTACAGGAAAGGCAAATCACTTGTACCGATCGATTAAAGATTAATGATAGATATAGACTATCAACAAAAGAATATCGATCGGTATAAACGATCAATTTATTGACCTGTATCTATCAAAAAGGCTTGCCAGCCTTACATCGAAAGCGAAGCTCTTCTGGATTGAGGTGCTGATTCAATGAGATTTTTTTGGGGGAGAGGCGTAATCTCTACCACTCTCACGCTAGTGATGGTTTTGTGTTTTTGAGGGCGTTTAAGGGTTGGGATTTTGAGGTTTTTGAAGATGGTAATGATGGTATTGAGATAGGGGATGGTCTCTAACCATCTGAACGTTGAAGCCCTATAGCTTCGCTTGGGCGCTACTTTTAACGTTTCGGTTGCTATCGCTTCTTTGTTAGTTGCAACAGCTTCTGGGAGAAGCGCTTCGACAGAAGCGATAGAGTATTCGTCCTGACCAGCAGCTCGTTTATCGAGGATAAGTGCTTCTATGGGGCGGTTAACGTATTCTGTCGTGGTTTCAGGAGCATCTATAGTTATGACCATATCATGAGTTGCACTAACAGATGTTTCTCTGACAGATGATTTCAGTTTAGACAGGAAAGCATTATCACGTTCCTGTTGGTAGTCGATTCTGCTTTGCAAGGCAGACCAGGAATACCCTTTTCCCAATTGAGATGCTTTGAAAGCAATCCCGTTGTATTCGAATGAGAAGCCGTTCATGCGTCCAGTAGAGGCAATGTTAGGGATTGGCCTGATATTTTGTGCCACAAGTTGTTGCACGAAGTCGGTAATCGATTGCCTGGTATCAAGCAGTTCGTTAAGGGCGTTTTGGATGATTCCTTTTGGGCATAGCTCACCAGTTCTCTTTTCTATCATCATCTCATTACGGGATTTTTTGAGCTTCGGTTTAGGTGAGGGCGCTGCTGGAGATGCTTTCGGTCCTTTGGTTCTTGTTAGCTGGTAGTCTTGTTCAAGATCCTGGATGATACGGGTGCTGATAAGGTTCTCATTTTTACCTAAGTAGAGCTTCCCCGAACTGAGTTCGATGCGACTGGCGATGATATGGATGTGCTGGCCGGCCGCATCATCATGGAGGACATAGCATCTGAGGTGCGTTTCAGAGAAGCCCATTCGGGACATGTAATCATCAGCAATCTCTGACCACTGAGCATCTGTCAGCTCTTCGTTTTTCGGCAAGCGAAGCGAATTGTGCCAGACGGGTTTAGCAAGATCCGGGCGAAGCGCTTTAGTCGCATTGAATTCTGCAATCAACTCTCCGGCATTGCTTCCATCCATATTGCCACCAATTACTGATGGGGGAGTTTTATGATGCGAAGCTGGCCTCAATGCATAAAACACTACGCCAGCGAAGTTCTTACCTCGCTTTATCTTCTGCATCCCCTTCATGGGAAGCTCTCCACAGGTCAGCGGTAATTAAATGCAAGCGAAGCTCTGAGACCTGGCGCTTTACGGCGAAGAGTTCAGTTTGCGTCAGAGGGCTTTCATAGCTCTTGCTATCAAGATGAGCCACAAGCTTGTTTAGCTTCTGCGAAATCTCACCAAGGGTTTTCCAGGCTTCAAAATTGATGGCTGGAACGACAGCAGGAAGTTTATTAAGTGAAGATAAGCGAAGCCACTCGCCTTTACGATGACGGCCTCGTTTCTCATTGAGAAGCGTTAGCTCTTCATCATTTAATCTGACACTGACGCAATGAGAGCGAAGCTGGTCGTGTGAGAGCTTCGCTTCGTTAACGCTTCCATTACGGGAATGCTTACTTACAACGATCTTATTAAAAGTATTACTTTCGACCATATGAACTCCTTTTCATATAATTAAATAAAAGCATATTCCTTATGCTTAATTTATTTATATGATAGATGCGAATAATGTCAATGTAGTGTCTTGATTTTGCGTTTAATTTTTTTTCAACCGAAGGGTGGAAAAAACAAGGGGAACTCGAAGAAGCAGCGTAGCGCTTCGATGAGTTAGCCCTTGCTTAATTAGGAAGGAAGTCTTTTACTGATTGGATTATAGTTAATGCTTTAGAAATTATGTCATCTTTGAATTGATACAATACAAACATCGTCCAAACCGATACACCGAAGAAAACTAAACCTTCCAGTATCGTTAAGGTCTTTTCAGCACTTCTCTTTTTAATTTTAAGCTTCTCAACAGCATCTGTTGTAATCTGGTTTATTTTTTTAGTTAATGCAGCATCATTTTCATCAACGTTTTCCTTTGTAAAAAGAACCATTGTTTTATTCGATGATTCAATTATAT
>NZ_JADBQN010000098.1:0-1073 GCF_014895915.1 Enterobacter cloacae complex sp. P13B | reverse complement strand
ATACCAGATAGTACTACGGCTAAATTGATTTGCCCTAATTGTAAGGAAGAAATCAGTGAACATAAAAGACACCAAATGGTAGATAAAGGCCGCTGGATTGCCACTAATCCAGATGGTGAAAAGGGTGTAGTAGGGTTCGGCATTTCTCGTATGTACTCGCCATTGGGAACAATAGAGGAAATGACCGCACGTTATGCTGATGCTCTATATAACTTCAATCTTCAAACTTTCATGAACAATGAACTAGGTGAAATCTTTGAAGATGAATATCAGAAAGAAGTAGATATTATTCAATTAGAACAACACAGGGATGATAGTTTTAACTTACACAACATACCCGAAAGTGCATTAGGTATTTGTACTGCCACAGACCAACAGATCGACCGTGTAGAAACTACGATAATTGCATTTGATGAAAAGAATGTTTGGGTTTTGGGGCATGAATTCCATTACTCACCAGACTGTACTAAAGAAGAAGCACCAGCATGGAACGAGCTAGAGAAGTTTCTCAAGACACCATTTAAAACACCAAGTAGTAGAGTAGTGCCAACGCTTGCATGTTTCGTTGACTCCGGTAACGCAACACAGACGGTATATCGTTTCTGTAATAGATGGTCAAAACTACATCCGATTAAGGGTAGCCCTTCACCTACTAGTGAACTTTTTAAAAAATCTACTGCTGGTGGTAAACGTTTAATAGTACTGAATGGTCAGGAACAGAAAACTACCATTCGTAAATTACTAAATCATATGCTTGGTGATAATCCAGAACAAGCACCAACACAATTACATTTTAGTAGTTCACTACCTTTTGACTATTTCGAACAGTTAACATCCGAAGAGTTAAAACCCAAAGGTGGGCGTTTAATGTGGCAACTAAAGAAAGGGCAGAAGAGGAATGAGGCTCTAGATTGCCTTGTGTATTCGATGATAGCACGTGAATACGCTATGACAGTACTGGGTACAAGTCAGCCATATAGAAAATTACGTACATTTAAGGCAGAAGTAGTTAAACAAGAAACACTAAATAAGGAAGAAACTATAACCAAGCCAGAAGTAAAACCACAACCAGT
>NZ_JADBQN010000097.1:0-4823 GCF_014895915.1 Enterobacter cloacae complex sp. P13B | reverse complement strand
ATTATAAGAGACTATTATGTTGACTCATTCCCACATTCTCTCAGTTTCATTTCTTCAGAAGCCCTGAGTTTTCATTTAAAAAAACATGGCAGCACAGCTAGAGTCATAAAGCACGAAACTGGTTATGATTTTGTAAATGAGAACCCTAAAGTTAGGAGTGATGATATTTTTGATAACGGATACGAAGATTATGTAATCAACCTTGAGGGTTTTCTTTCTGATAGAAGAAATACTTCATCCCTTATTAATGATATTAATGCTTTAGCATCTTGGTTAATGGATGGGTTGTATATAAAAAATGGCATTGCTACCGATAAAATGTTAGAAGTGAAGAAGTTAATATAACTAGGTTCACAAAATGACGTTATGCTAAAGAGGCCACTGCGGGAAAGATTTTTGCAGCGGCCTTTTCAACATGTGAAAATTTCTAACGAGTCAGTGCTTGGACATATTCACTGAGATTTGACAAATCATGTAATAGATAAATTGAGATGTCCGTCTCTATCAAATATAGGGTTTACGAGTCGGCAGTTTGTATACCTAGTATTTCATGTTCACTACTAGAGGTGGGAATGAGAAAATTTGCGGCAATTAGTTCGCAAATTAGTGATAGACGTTTGTCAGCACGCTTGAGAATCACCGCTTGTCTGGTAAAAACGACGGTAGCTACAGCCCATAATATCATCTGTAATAACAGATAAAAAACTTCACCATACGCGGCATCGCTGACATTATTTGGTAAGTTGTTTTCAAAGAGTAATTTGAGTAGTTGCCATTCGGCCTGTACCAGAAGAGCTATGGAAAATAAGCCAAGAAAAAAGCATGCAATCATGGTGTTTCTCCGTCGTGATCGCTTGCATAGCGCGGCTGTATATTGCACCACAGGGCGGCCCTCTTTTACAGATATATCAAATAAATCAAGTATCCGCCTCCCAGATGATACTAGCTGAATGATTTCCATCGAATTACTGCAATGTAGTACCACCCGCAGAAACGCCCAAGGTATTGGCCGGATGTTATGCAATCGAGCAACGCATGACTCCACAAGATACGCACAGGGTTGCTGTTTATCCATTTCTCGAGCTAGTGTATCCATCAGGGCGGATTTGTTTTTATCACCATTTTGTCTGTAAGTCAGAAAAGGAATAATGTTAGCAAATAAAACAGTTATCAAGGGAATCGGTAACAGCAGTATTATCTTAATAAATAAATCCCACACAAAAAACACCTTACTAATTTGACTTCGTGTTATACATACCAGAATTTACAAAAAAATTGCATCTTCTTACTATTCTTTTGAAGTGCGGAACGTTGTGTTGAACATCAAAACAGTTAGTAAGACTGGACTGACTAAAGCGTTTTATTTTCAAATGCAATGTGACAGGGTAGCTTTATAACAGTAAAACTCATCACGAACCATCTCTCTGAGTGGTTCAATAGTGTGGCTCTGCATCAGGTGGATCAAGCCAATGAAGGAGATCAATTTTCACGACTTATTCAATCACCGCAATTACCCTCCCCAATTAAACCAGGCCTGCTAGCGGAAGATTATGTTGATGAGCTTGAACTGCCACAGAGCCGGTGGTAACCGAACGCTTCAAACGTATGAACGTTGGCTTGACGTTATTTTATTGATAGTTC
This sequence comes from Enterobacter cloacae complex sp. P13B, assembly GCF_014895915.1. Taxonomy (NCBI): domain Bacteria; kingdom Pseudomonadati; phylum Pseudomonadota; class Gammaproteobacteria; order Enterobacterales; family Enterobacteriaceae; genus Enterobacter; species Enterobacter cloacae complex sp. P13B. The sequence goes on along the minus strand of NZ_JADBQN010000097.1, from coordinate 3,182 downwards.
GTAAGAGTAAATCTCTCCAATTCCAATTGTACGGTTGATGGATTTTATAGGGTAGTCGTATATTGCTCCCAATTGTTTTTCAACGCTATTATTAGGGTGATTGTTAATTAAGAAAACGCAGATACCGATAGCCGTAGGCTTTGTTCCTAAGGATGTCAGCACCAGTCTTGGGTTTTCTGCATATATATCTAATAAGGTCTGATATACTGCGTAAGGGTTTGCACCAGGACAGGTTCTTAGATCTGTCTCCATGCTGTCGAAATGTAATAAATGTTTTCTGAGTGATTTATTCTCCCAGCCTGGTATATAAGCTGGAACTGATATACAAGCCAGTAATTTATTAAAGCTTGCCCCATCATCATTACTTAAAATCTGACCTAGACGAGAGCTTTCAAATCCTAAAAATGAAACCAGGCTGGTTTTTTGTAAGCCAGATGTGATTGTATTCAGTGAGAATACGGGAAGAGAAGAAAATGGCTGTCGGCCATCGCTTAATTGATACTCCTCATCCCCGCCCTCAGTCGAAGGCGACTTACTGTATTCTTTCGGTTCAATGTACAGAACAGTAAGTGATTCTATCCCTTCAATCATATTAATGGAATAAAAAAGATACAATATCTCAGGAAAATCAAGAGATGTAGAGTCTATGATTATTTTTTTAGGCGACATAGAAACTAATGCATCCTTCAATGCCAATAATTTGTATTTATTACCATTGAGTTTTAATGCATATTCATCTTTAACATATTTAACCTGAAGTGCATTGCTTGCGCTTACTTTTTTTATCGCCAGGCCAGTTCTCTCATCTAACTCCTCACCATAGAAAAATATGTCGTGATGGCGATTAGTAAAATCAAGGTTATTGTGAGTTCTGATTCGTTTGAATTTTATCATAAGAGGCCCAACTGGTATGATGTAACTGAACTGGAAACATCAAAAGATGAGTCATCTATATCCCACCGGGTTCCATATTTTTTTAACAAGGATGAAAAATCTTCATCACTACCTACAAAAATGGTTTCAACCTCACCTTTGCTAAATTTTATTTTCCTTTTTTTTCTGTGGCTTATGCCAAAATATGGAGCAAGAACTGGATGTAAGACGTAATCATTGAGTTCCAGGTTGTCAGTTGATTTACTCTTCGTTCCTTTCTGTTCAATCAGCACGGACCACACCAATGATTCATTTAGAATCTCCTTAACATTATAAGCAAGAAGATTTATATCAGTTAAATCTAAAGTGAAATGGTTTACTTCTGATTCGCTCTGAGAACGTCGAGACTGGCAATAGTTGAAAATCGCACCAAGTCTTTTAGCCACCCTTTTTAGATGCATTCCATGGGCACCAAAATCTCCAATTTTTTCAATTTCGAGTTCACTCGTCTTCAGGGTGGCCTCTAATTGAGCCTCGATTGTCATGGATGGTATAGTTTTTGGCGGCAGTGCAGACCTGACATTTGTTTTTGTTACCGACTGGTGACATAACTCCAGAAAATGCCTGATATTTCCTCTGGATAAATATACAAACTGTTTATAGCCAGCGTACAGTGGACAGATTCTGGTTGGTAATTTATTATAAAGATAGAGTATTACACCGACGAGGTTGTTAGGTATCCATGATTTATATTTTGTTGTATGTCCTACTTTATATTGCAAGTATTGTTCTAATACCTCATCGGGGCTAATACTTTTCCTGTTCAGCAATGCACCGTTTATCAGGCTTGCCTCAGGGAATTTATCATCAATAAAATACTGCACTTTCAATTTTGACTTTGATTTAGTTAAACCGGTCTCAATCATTGAGTGTAATTTTTTTGTTAATGCGTCATCACTGAATATTTGATGTGATATCTCTTTTGTCGACTTTTCAGGAAGAAACTTACTGGCCAGATTTTTAATTGAATCCTGATACTCCTTCGTTTGTCTGCGCGGGATTTGGTGTTCTGACGTAAATATGGAACGGAGTTTTTCGTGATCATTGCTTTCTATATAATCAGAAAAGCGCAGGGCTAATATCTCACCAGCAAATGTATCAAAGTCATTGAGATACAGCTCTTCTAAATCTATATATCTGAAATCATGCTGCTCAACAATGCTTTCGTTACCTAACGTTTTATGTGAAATATTAGCATTTTTCTTATAGGCAACACTGAACAGTAACGGCATGGAGCCATGCTTCATTAAAGTATTGATTATTGCCTGCTGTTCTGATGTTAAGTTCTCGAACTCGTCAATGTAAACCTGAAAATTAGGTTTGATAATGCATCCAATTGTTGCATGTAGTTTGCTAATTATATTCTGTAATGATAATTTTGTATCAAGAGAAAACGGTGGTGTTTCAGTAACTGGGGCATTAATCCAATTGCAAAGAGTAAACAGTTTTTCATGCAAAAGATCGCTGGCATCAACAAGTTTCGCATTTTTATCAATGCCTAGGCCTTCACAAATTGTGTTTGGCAATGTCAGAGTATTAATCTTCTCTTTCAAAGAAAAAACAGGAGATTTTTCGGTCAATAAATTATTGGTTAGTTTAACAAACTCAATAATCAGCGATAGACTCATATACGTTTTGAAAGCTGTGGACCAAAATTTCCCGAGCCAAGCTTCGGTTAATAACTGGCTAAAGGATGTATCCGGGCGCCAGTATATTCCCAGATTGGAAAGATCCTCAATACCAATCGTATTTTTATTCACACTTAGAGCTGTCTGGTGGCAATGATACTTTAAGAACATCGTTTTTCCATATCCTCTCCCCCCAATAACTATACTTGCTTTCGTCGTTTTTTTTAGGTTTACATCTTCGTATCCTAAGGGAAGAACATATTTACCATATAGATCATCAGGTAATTCTTCGGCACGGTTTTTCGAAAAAATCTCGTTAAATTTCATATTTTACCTTTTGAATAACCTATTCCACCCTTCATTTTCAAACCAGAGGAATGAAAGATTGTTATTTGGAGTTGAGTTTGCTAAGACATAACTAAGCCCCAAATTACCGAAACCTAATGGATTATTTATTGAGTTTTTGTTACATATATCAATATACAATTTTAAGAAATCATTATGCGTATAGAAATATTCTCTATTTATTCTCCTATTGGATTCTCTGAAGAAACTATGATTTTCATCCAAGTACTCAACAGGCCTTATAATTAAGTTTTTATATTTAGCTTGTATCTTCAT
>NZ_JADBQN010000096.1:0-1026 GCF_014895915.1 Enterobacter cloacae complex sp. P13B | reverse complement strand
ATCTGTACTAAGGGTTTTTTTGATGATTTAGACAATCAACTTAGGATGCCAATTTATAAAATATCAATTGGTGATAGTTTAATGACTACTCAAGCCGAAGCACAAAAAACAATGTATGTACATACGCAATCAATTACATTTAGCTACGGGGAGTAATAATGTCGTTTCTAACAAACTATACCACTGTATGGGTGAATACCAATACACTAAACACCGATCCAAAATCTAAAGCATTTGAACAAGTAGAAAAACTTGCATCATTTCCAGTTGTTGGAACTACAACACAAATTGCTTCAATCGAACCATATAACGATTCATTTATGGCAAAGGCCGTAGGTGATAAAGCATATGATGATGTGTCTATTACTGTTAACTGGGTTCCAGCAGATCACCAATTCCTAGATGACTTGGTAAACTCTGGTGATGAGATTCAGTTAAAAATTGAAATGCCAGATGAAGGAACAGGTGATACTACCGTTCCATATGCAATGTACAACGGTACACTTACTTCAATGTCAACTGCTGGTAGTTTTGACAATGTAGTAACCAAAACATATACCTTTGCACCAACAGCACTAGTAAGCTCTGGTGTACTAGATGATACAGTACTACCAATTAACCGTGGTGATTTTGGCGTAGGCTCTAACGGTACTACTTACCCAAGCTGGCAAGAACGCGACGGTAACGGATTCATTAAGATTCCCGCAGCCTCATCACCAACTGGTACTGATGTTCTAGGTATTAATAATCTTGATGCAAACTTTGGTACTCAATTAGTAATTAGTAAAACTGGCAACCCAATTATTAACGTCCGTAACTTTGGCTCGTCTATGGGTGCATGGTACAAAGTCTATACTAGTGCTGATAAACCAACACTAACAGAACTTGGTGCAGCGTCAAGTGCTAGCCTAGCCAACTATGTACTAAAAACACAGACAATAAATGGTAAACAGCTAACAGGTAATATTACCCTCGTAGCCGCTGATATCTCTGATGTGTACTCACAAACTTATATCACTAATACAT
>NZ_JADBQN010000095.1:0-2964 GCF_014895915.1 Enterobacter cloacae complex sp. P13B | reverse complement strand
TCATCAGAGCAGAAACATGGTCGAAACCCGCTTCATAAGTCTTTTGTTTAAACCAATTGGGGGCAGCCTTATACGCAAGGTAGGCTATATAAGTTGTCGCTATAGACGATCCAGTACTTACCCAATCTGATACACTACCCCATTCTAAACCGCTCATACTATTAAAAACCACCTTTGCAAAAGCTATGATAGCGAATACGAATAAAATTATAACTAGCGAAAGTAATATTTTATTCGTCCGTTTTAAATAATCCATTTTCATGACACCTTTTCATAAGCGGAATTGGATTTTTGAGAGTGCAAATTTATCATAAGCCATAACTACATCATGCTTACGTATATTTGTGCCAGTGTAGTTATTTGAGCCGTCAATTATTCTTGATAAGTCTGCTTTGTGTTGTTTATCAATTTTCATGCCAAAATATAAGCCTGTCATTTGTGACCTTTCGAATGGATAGATCCCTTCAGGCTGTTTTGTTACAACACGCATTTCTTGCTCATACTCCCATTCTTTAGCTTTAGTTAAACAAGCTTGGAAACCAGTATTAGGGCCATCAGTACGTCCATTCTCATCAAAAAGCGGAGGTCGATCTTCAGAATAGCTAACATCAAAAGGAATAAGTATTTGCGATAGCTCATCAATACCCAAGCTAAAATACTCTACTACTAGAGGGCTGTCTGATTTGAATTCAAACTCAATGACACAACCTTCATGGTTATCTGCATAGTGTGCCCACATTGGGAGTATGAAAGGTGACTTACTAAAACAACTTATGGACATGTTGCGGGTATAAAGATCTCTAAATGCACCACTGCGTAGAGACTGGAGATGCTTAGAAGTCTCACGATGATTGGTCTTGTAACGTTTAACCCCACCACCAATTTCATCGTTAATGCGGCGTGTAAATTTCCTTAATCCCTCTTCTTTAACCGCAGGGAAATAGTCAAAGGGATCATTAAAATTCACGGGAGAAGTGAATTTTAAAGTTGAATTTTGGATGATTACCTTTGCTGTTTCAGCACCAACATACTTATAAAACTTCATGATTCCGATTGTTCTTATTGATATCCCAGGTGCCATAATAATAACCACCTTTTAAGCAACAATCTAGAACGGTAGTTCTTCTTGCCAACAAAACCAATCATCACCATGTTGTTCAATCACACGCCTTTCTGCATGTAGATAACTCACAGCGTCCAATACATCTTTAAATGGCGTTTCGCTAATCAGTACAAAGCAATCCCGCTCAACTGTCCCCAGCCAGAAGACCCCTCCTAAAGAACCTTCAAATATCACCCGATCACCAAACTTGAATTGCTCAAGAGCACTCCCCCAATAACAGACCGTGAACCATACCCCAGCGTGTGAGAACTGGTGAACACCTCTACGTATGGATGGATCGTAACCGTTCTTATTGCCCATTCCTTAACCCTCCAAGCAAAACCGCTAATACTGTGATTATATACAGTACAAAACAAAACACCATAAATTAGATAAAAACGATCATTTTCAATAGGTTAAGTTGATTTCTTTAGTGAGGTCATGACTATAATAATAGGTAAAACCGATCAATAATTCGTTATCTATCGAGTTAAGAGATAATAATGGATGATTACCACAACTTTCATAGCAGAACCAATCATGACAACTTCAGGCCAGCTCGTAGGCTGCGAACTATTAACCCGCTTTCATAGTGAAGGTATGCAAGTACTCAACAGTAAGTACTTCATCATGGCTATGGATGCTGAAGGGAAGAGGGAACTACTAATACGACAACTACAGGCCATAGAAGTACGTGCGTCATGGTTCAGGGATAACCGGCTTTACTGCACTGTCAACATAGACACCATACAAGCAAGGTTGTGTGTGTTTGATAGAAAGGTGATACAGCTACTGGATAAGCTGGAGTTTGTCCGGTTGGAGATCTCAGAGAACTTTGAAGGCTTGGAGCAGGGGATCAATCATACAGTACTCAAGACCCTGTTAAACGTTGGCTATCGATTGTTCCTCGATGATCTTGGTTCAGGCCGTGCCAATGTCGCAGCACTCACTACTGGATGCTATGAGGCAGTAAAGATTGATAGGGCGTTCTACCGTCAGGAAATCCAAAAACCTACCTTCAGCTTATTGATGAAGAACATCATGCAGTATTGCCCCTATGTAATCGTAGAGGGAGTAGAGCAACAGAAAGAGCTATCAGTACTACGTGATAGTGGAGTAACGGCGGTACAAGGCTATCTCTACAGATCAGTACCGTTCGACAAGGTAAACACCCTGCTTTAACTAACACAGTAAATACCCCTATAGACCAAACATCATAGGGGTATACAAATGTGCATATCAATAATCCTACACTTCCCAAAAGGCTCTACAACCATCACAGACGGCGTAATGTCAGGTTATGAATATTCACGTGATGATGTACTAATATCGGCTCACATAGCGATTGATGAAGCCTACAGCCTATTCATTGATGACTATTCAATAACAGCCAAACATAAATATATCAGTATTAACTATAAGCACAGCTACACAATAGGCCGCTGGTGGTATTACTGGAATAGTATTGATAACTATGAAGGTAGTGAACGTACACATCTGGATTACCTACACGGGCTAATAAAAGAACTATTAGAACATGAATCTTTAAACGGTAGACCTATCAATAGCTACAGAGTGTCAGTACTACTCAATAACTTCAAAGATGAATGATCACTCAAAATATTCATTTTAATGGTTCCTCCGGTGGGGTTCGGATCGAGCGTAGTTTCGTCCCCGAATTGTTTTGAATATAAATGCAAAAACAAAACATATCCGAACCGAAAGTGAATAAGAAGTGCATAAAAGGAATTAGCAAATGAAAAACGTAAGCATGAACCAACTTGGTAAGCAGTACGGGTATGACGAGAGTACTGTACGACAATGGCGTGATAAAGGTATGCCAATTGGTAAAGATATTGATG
>NZ_JADBQN010000094.1:0-1568 GCF_014895915.1 Enterobacter cloacae complex sp. P13B | reverse complement strand
AGTCTATACAGACGATGAGAATGAAACTTATTTTCCTGTAATTTTAAATGGTGAAATTCGTTTTTTTTATAGCCATTTGACTTTAAATGACCACCCAACATTTAATGGTGCCTTCTTTATACAGATTGTTGAGCCCCAAGAGCTAAATGAAATGTTATCAGGCTGGCGAGTTCAAAATGATACGGCTTGGCACGATGATTATGTAATCTTTGCAGAAAGAAATGGAGATGTTCTTTTTTGTGAAACCAAAAATATGACCTCTCCAGTTTATGGTAGTATCCAAAAAAGAAATTTCATTATTTCCAATTCCTTAGCTGACTTTTTGGATGCTTTTTGTTCTGCAATTGAGATAGAACAAAGTAAATATGATGGTGATGCTACAGATGATGATTTTAATTTCAGAAAGGACTTTCTGGAAGACATCGATTTAATGCTAAAAAGCAAGCTTGAGGATGTTGAGGCAGAAGGTTTTAAATATTTCTTTTTTGGTTAGTTAACAATCAAAACTCACTCTTTTAGAGACCTCATTGCTTATGAAGGCATTTATCGCTGATATCCCTTTTATATAGGCAAGGAGGTCTCTTTTAGAATGATAATGAATAAACATATGAAAAATGTATGCTATAAATTCGATGAAAAAAGAGTTACATCTCTTGTTGAAAAAGGAATAGAGTTTCACGACAACCTAAAATACGCCGAAGCTTTAGAGCGGTACCGAAAAGCCTGGCAAGCTCTTCCTGACCCAAAGTTCGAATCGGAACTTGCTAACTGGATCGCTGCGTGTGTGTACAGCGCTTATTTTGACCTCACGGATTATGCGGAGGCGAAGAAATGGGGAGAGGTGACGTTACGCACTCGTGGATCGGATATAGACACTGCGCCCTTAATCGACCTCGGGATGGTCTGTTACGAGTTGAATCAATTTGATGAAGCGTATAAATATTTTAACGATGCTTATAACTACGGCAAAGAGCGTGCGTTTAAGCATAGGCCTAAAAAATATCTTGAATTTTATTTATGCAAAATAACGTGAAGGCCTCGCTGTATTACGTTACTTAGACAGCTAGAATAAGCGTTTTCCACGTAATTTCTTACGAAGAATCGTCATTAAGCTACATACTTATGAATAATATCATTAACTGTGAAAAAAAGATAGGACGTACAGATATTGCTAAAACGGAAGAGAAATTATCTATTACTCTTCCGGATGATTTCGTTTCACATTATCTGCAATTTAATGGTGGCACTCCAGAGAAAAGTTGGTGGGACGGTGATGAAGATTTTGAGCCTATAGAGGTTGCTGCGTTTAAGTCATTTGTTTATAATGGTCAGACAAATGATGATCCTGGATCTTTTATTGACAGTTGCTATATCAGCATGGTGGATAGAGAAGTGATTCCTCAAAACCTGCTTCCTTTCGCAAATGATTGGGGAGGGAATTTTTTCTGCCTGGATTTAGATAATTACTCAATTGTATATTATGCTTCAGATTCTTTTGATGAGGATTTGACTATGCAAGAGAATCACACAAAACTTCAAAGATATCTGACAAATTCATTTGCTAACTT
>NZ_JADBQN010000093.1:0-565 GCF_014895915.1 Enterobacter cloacae complex sp. P13B | reverse complement strand
TGCTTTTGCTTTATCCTCTGATTTCATTATAAAAATAACAGGCGCAAAAGTTGGTTTTTTAGATACGAAATATATTTTATTACTTGGGGCAATTTTACTTCTAGATTTAAATCATAACATATGTGCATCTATTTTGACCGCGAGCAATAAAATCCCATTCGTTATACCTGTTATAGCTTCAGGCGTCTTGATTGCCATTGCCGGTTGGTTATTTTCCGTCGTCTTCAATATGGGGGTTTTAGGGCTTATTTTAGCTCAGGGGATCATTCAATTAAGTTATAATAATTGGCGATGGCCGCTTATGGTATATCAAGATTACATAAGAAAAGAATGTTGAACGAGCATATATTGATGGGGGTGCTGAGTGAAAGATAAATCTAGATTTTCCATTGTGAGAAAAAAATGACCAATACTATATTAATATTATTAATGGTTATTTCAGCCAGTGCCCACTATTTAGGAATTATTTCTTACTTAGCATTAAGTATATTGATAATAATTAATGTTATAAAAAACAGTCATACGATTACACGAAGTTTTATAATTATTGCTCTTTTAACAATAT
>NZ_JADBQN010000092.1:0-994 GCF_014895915.1 Enterobacter cloacae complex sp. P13B | reverse complement strand
ATGTAAATAAAAATGATCCTGATGACTATTTTCTTTATTTCACGCCTCTCTTTTTTTATCACCAATTGAGATAATCTTGGTATTTTTACTGCCAAGTATACGTTACTTACGGAAATAATTGCCAAGAAAATTTGCATAGTTAATGTAAATTCGCCTGCAATATTCAGACTAAATGCGATGCCAGCAATTATAATCGGAGCACGGTTAATAATCACATTTCCTGCCGTAGCTAAACCCAATTTTATTGCACTGCCAGAAATATAAGGAATTGTTGATTCTTCTGCAGGTTTTACTTTTTTTATTTCCTTTGTATAATTATTGCGATTATAAAAATAAAGGCAGGAAACTCTTGCCACGATAACCGAAAGAAGAAAAGAAACAGATAAATTTATCAGGTTCAGTCCAACAGGTATACATAACAAACTAAATATCAACCAACTCAATCGGCCATAAATATTAGAAAGATTAGCATACTGGATCTCGCCTAATCCACTCAAAACTGGGGTGTAGTAAAGATAATACAAGCTCAACAACAACCCTGTACTAAATATCATCCATGATGTTATAGTCTCAAGCAGAATATCCTTCGGGGTTACAATGAGAAAATAACACCCTCCAAATATTGTAATCACTAGTATGGCGAGAAATGTAAGCTTTTTATATATTACTTTAATATCACTTATTAAGCGTCCCAAAAGCGAGTAGGACACAGCGTCACTAAACTCTATTTTATCTAAGTTATTTTTTGATAAATGCTGTGCTCCTGCAATAACATAACTAACATTCCTAATTATTGTAGGCGATAAACCGAAATCAAAAAGGCTTACCAGAATCACCATAGATAAAAACATTAACCATATGCTACCCTGTTCTTGGGGAAGGATTTTTAAAGATGCAAAGGTTACGACAAATGGGACAATGATATTACATGATTGGTTTATTAACCCTACCATTAATTGAATATTTTTAATAAAAACCCTGAGCATTATTTGTA
>NZ_JADBQN010000091.1:0-2282 GCF_014895915.1 Enterobacter cloacae complex sp. P13B | reverse complement strand
CAGCAGCGTCTGACTACTGTCAAACACGCTGTAGTTAAACAGCACATTGAGTAGGGTATGCTTCTGGAAAAACGTGGCGGTGAAGTCCTTCAGGTCTTTAATCAACGTGTTGTCGGACTTCGCCCAGTTCATGGAGAAATCAAAACTGTTTTTATCCCGCTTGGTGGTATTGGCAAAGTAACGGGTATCGGTGCCGTTGGATATCACAAACAGTTGCAGGTATTTAAACAGCGAATTATCGCTATTAAAGCTTTCCTTGCTGTAGCGGTGTATCTGATTGAAGGCTTCACGTATAGCCACACCGCGTTTTTTCAACTCAATTTGTACCAGCGGCAGGCCATTGACTAGAATGGTGACATCGTAGCGATTGGCGTGAGTGCCGGTTTGCTCGAACTGTTTGATAACTTGTACTTTATTGCGAAGGATGTTTTTTCTATCCAGCAGATAGATATTCTGAATACGGCCATCGTCGAAGACGAAATCATGAACATAATCATTATGAATCTTGCGGGCTTTTTCGACAACGCCATCGCTGGGCTTGTCCATCCAGGTTTCCACAAAGCGACGCCATTCAGCCTCCAGGAACTCCACATTGTTAAGGGTTTGCAACTGTTCCCTGACATTGGCGAGCATAGCCTTGTTGTTGTTCAGTGTTGGCAGGTATTCATAGCCCTGGTTAACTAAATCCTGAATCAGCTCACGCTCCAGATCACCTTCGCTCTGGTAGCTCTCGGTAATCTTCCAGTCCGGGTTGTATTTGTCCAAAATGATAAAATTATTGGACTCAGCAATTGGCTTGGTGCAATCAACCATTTTTTTGTTCCTGCTGCCAGAAGCCACAGTTGTTCTTCAAGTGATCGAGCAACAGTTTGACAGTCGCTTTCTCCGCTGGCGTTGGCTCTGCAACGGCTTCATTCGACAGCGTGCTGTGGCTGGTGAAATTGATGATTCTGCTCAGATAAAGCTGCTTGTCGTCAGGCAAGAGATCAGACCATCTAGGGTAGCCCAGAAAGCTGGCTGTTTTCTCATAAAGATTGCGCAGTAACGTGAAGTGATATCTTTCAACGTTGTTGGCAGCAATTGCCTGTTCGATTGTTTGCTTTAGGTGGAGATGGTAGGAAAAACTCTTGTTAGAGTCGCCATATTTTTCTGTGAGGGCAAATGTACCATTCTCAAAACTCTCCAACATGTAGCAAGCCTTACCGTTCAACTCATTGAAAAGTACATTATAAAAGATTGGGCTATGTGTCGTGATAATGAACTTCAAATCGGATTCACTGAATTTGATCAGTCCTGCCAGATTAACCGCCAGTTCAATCAGATGATTGTCATCAAGGGAACTGACGGGGTCATCAATGAATACATATTCAAGTTGATCAAATTCGTGGGTCTCGCGCGCATCCGGATCGGCGACATTGAGAATTGTGACGACTTGATCCACCAGGGTGTAAAACACACTCCAGATGAAGTTACTTTCTTCACCTTTGGATAACTTGATATGGGCGGAATGCTCATCATTGCCACGTTCTATAGAAAATGTTATCTCGGTAAAATCTGGACTGAAGTGTGGCGTTAGCTTGTCATTCGCATAGCGCTGGAAATAGCGGACGATATTGCCATCCTGTCCCAAATCTTTTAGCAAGGTCAGCAACCAGTTTGTATAGGAATTCGGCTGCACCTTCATCTTCGGTTCTGCGTCTTCTTGAAGATCGTTATCCCAGTAAAACAAGTCCTCAGTAAAGGCATTATAATAAAGGATTTTTTTGCGTGACAACTCGGACTGTTCAGCTTCGTCATCACCTTCTCCGTTATTAACTTTAGGTGCAAGCAGTTGCTTGAAATCACGGGAAAGACGTGTCTTCCCCGTGCCATTAAAAGCATAGATTAACTGCACCTTTGGCACGGCCCTGGTCGCTTCAACTTCCGTACGGACAGTTTTCTTGGCTTTCCGGGGCGTACTGAGCTGTTGGGCTATTTCTAGGAGTGTCTTGCTCATGTCACGCCTCTGCCACTTCCGGCTTCGGGAAACTAAATAGCATGTCCCGATAATATTCGTACTGCTTCTGGCGCAACTCGATTTCGCGGGGAAGGCCTTCAGTGATGGAGTTGGTTAGAATATAAAATTTATCTAGTATTGCGACGATCCGATTTTGCTCGTCAAGAGGAGGGAGTGGAATTGCTAACGTAGCCAAGTCAGACTTATTTACAGCAGGTACTCCGCCTTCTTTTTTTAAGTTCAATAAAAGCTCGCTTCTAGATTGAAGGAAATAGAAAAGGAACTT
>NZ_JADBQN010000090.1:0-345 GCF_014895915.1 Enterobacter cloacae complex sp. P13B | reverse complement strand
GCCCTAAGGTCCCCCTCTTTGGTCTTGCGACGTTATGCGGTATTAGCTACCGTTTCCAGTAGTTATCCCCCTCCATCAGGCAGTTTCCCAGACATTACTCACCCGTCCGCCACTCGACACGGCGGATGTGAATCACTTCACAGTTAACCCGGTCGGTTGAAGAGAAAAAATCCTGAAATAACGGGTTGACTCTGAAAGAGGAAAGCGTAATATACGCCACCTCGCAACGGTGAGCGAAAGCCGCGTTGCACTGCTCTTTAACAATTTATCAGACAATCTGTGTGGGCACTCAAAGTGACATGGATTCTTAACGTCCTCGGACGAAAAATGAATACCAAGTCTCTG
>NZ_JADBQN010000009.1:0-57554 GCF_014895915.1 Enterobacter cloacae complex sp. P13B | reverse complement strand
TTAAGTGAAGAGGCCATCCGCAAGGATGGCCTTTTTGCGTTTCTGCGCTGCACAAACTAATCCCCCAACGCCCTGCTTATACGGTAAACTACCTGCGTTTTTGCATCAGGATAGCGTCTATGAACCACTCCCTTAAGCCCTGGAATACCTTTGGCATTCAACGTAATGCTAATCAAATTGTACGTGCCGATACTGCACAGCAGCTGCTGGATGCATGGCAAAGCGCAACAGAAAATAACGAACCCGTACTGATTCTGGGCGAAGGAAGCAATGTCCTGTTTCTCGACGATTATGCGGGAACGGTGATCGTTAACCGCATCATGGGCATTGGTGTGGAAGAGCATGCCGATAGCTGGCATCTGCACGTGGGGGCCGGAGAAAACTGGCATCAGTTGGTGCAATTTACCCTCGAAAAAGGGATGCCGGGTCTGGAAAACCTGGCGCTGATCCCAGGCTGCGCCGGATCGTCACCCATCCAAAACATCGGTGCCTACGGCATCGAACTGAAACATGTCTGTGAATATGTCGACTGCATCGAACTGGCGACCGGAACGGCTAAGCGCTTAACGGCAGAACAGTGTCGGTTTGGCTATCGTGACAGTATCTTCAAGCATGAATATCAGGATCGCTACGTGATTGTCGCCGTGGGCCTGCGTCTGCCAAAGAACTGGCAGCCGGTGCTGACCTATGGCGATTTAACGCGTCTCGATCCGGCAACCGTCACTCCCCGCGACGTATTTGACTCAGTTTGCCATATGCGAATGACCAAACTTCCCGATCCGAAAGTAAACGGAAATGCAGGAAGCTTCTTCAAAAATCCGGTTATTAGCAGCGAAAATGCAAAAGCCTTTCTTGAAGGATGGCCCACTGCGCCACATTATCCTCAGGCAGATGGCAGCGTGAAGCTGGCCGCTGGCTGGCTGATCGATCAATGCCAGTTAAAAGGCACGTCCGTAGGTGGCGCTGCCGTTCACCAGCAGCAGGCTCTGGTACTGATTAATCAACGCGATGCGACCAGCGATGATGTTGTACAGCTGGCGCATTATGTTCGTCAACGTGTGGGCGAAAAGTTTAACGTCTGGCTGGAGCCAGAAGTCCGCTTCATTGGCCGCACAGGTGAAGTGAATGCCGTGGAGACCATTGCGTGAAGGACAATACCATTCCGTTAACCCTGATTAGCATCCTTGCTGACGGGGAGTTTCACTCTGGCGAACAGCTGGGCGAGCAGCTGGGCATGAGCCGTGCCGGCATTAACAAGCATATCCAGACGCTTCGCGACTGGGGCGTCGATGTGTTCACTGTGCCGGGAAAAGGCTACAGCCTGCCGGAGCCAATTCAATTGCTGAATGAAGACGTCATCCGCAGCCAGCTTGGACACGGCAACGTTGCGGTGCTGCCGGTGATTGATTCGACGAACCAGTACCTTATGGATCGGCTGAGCGAACTCTCATCTGGCGATGCCTGTGTTGCTGAATACCAGCAGGCCGGTCGTGGCCGTCGCGGTCGCAAATGGTTCTCGCCATTTGGCGCCAATCTCTATCTGTCCATGTACTGGCGTCTGGAGCAGGGGCCTGCAGCAGCCATTGGCCTGAGTCTGGTCATTGGTATCGTCATGGCGGAAGTGCTGCACGATCTGGGTGCCGATCGGGTCCGCGTTAAGTGGCCAAACGATCTGTACCTTAACGATCGTAAACTTGCCGGTATTCTGGTCGAACTGACGGGAAAAACCGGTGATGCGGCGCAAATTGTTATTGGCGCGGGCCTCAATATGGTGATGCGTACTGTCCAAAACGACGTGGTGAATCAGGCCTGGACCAATCTCCAGGAGGCGGGGATTGTCATCGATCGTAACAACCTTGCCGTGCGCATGATTAAAGAGCTGCGCAGTTCACTCACGCTTTTTGAACAGGAAGGCCTGGCACCGTTCCTGTCTCGTTGGGAAAAGCTGGATAACTTCATCAACCGTCCGGTGAAGCTGCTGATTGGTGATAAAGAGATTTACGGCATTTCCCGCGGTATTGACGCACAGGGCGCGCTGCTTCTGGAGCAGGATGGCGCGATCAAGCCCTGGGTGGGCGGTGAGATTTCCCTGCGAAGCGCCGAATAACCGGATGGAGTAAACGATGCGAAAATCCGTCTGCGCTACCCAGGCATTTAACGATGGGGCAGCCTTCCAGAGAGCCCGAAATCACCTCTAAAGACGACGACGCTTCGGCAAGTCTGAAAATGCGGGTGTGGATTTCAGCGCAATAATGACGCACTGACTATCCCCTCTCCCCTGTGGGAAGAGGGGTAAATCAGTTACTGCGGATACGGTACCCAGTCCCCGCCGTTCAGGCGAACGTACGGTTTGTTTTGATACTGAATCACTACCGCGTTGGCGTTCTCGGAGACTTCAGCCGTTTGCGGCAGGTTGCTGGTGAGCTGATCCCAGTTAACGCTATCTTCCACAAACAGCTTCCCGTCAACGGCGCGGGCAACCAGTTCTGAAATCGCCAGATAGCTGCTTGGCTGGGTAATCTCAATTGGTGTGCCCTGGTGCGGTGCCTTCATACCAAAGAATTTAATGCCTGCAGGCACGTTGGTAATGGACGGGCTTGGGATATCGCGCAGGCCGGATACCTGCATTCTGTCGCCTTTCAGCGCGCCACCGTGCTCAGGTACCACGACCACCATCACTTTACGGCCAGATTTTTCCAGCTCCGTGAAGAACGCGTCCAGCTCGTCGAAGAATTTCTGCGCCCGCACTTTGTAATCCGCCGTTTTACTCACCCCCGGGAAGTGGTTACCGTCGTGAAGCGGCAGGGTGTTATAGAACGTTGCACTGCGCGGATTACTGTCTTTTTCGATGGTCTGCAGCCAGCGCTGCAGCACGGCGGTATCGTCATAAACCGGCGAGCCATCGAAGCCCAGCAGCGTAACGGGAAGACCGGTTTGATCCATCAGTGGCGCCTGCATGCCACCCTGTTCACGTACCTCTTTCAGGAAGTTACCGAACTGACCGTTATGCCCCAGCATCAGGTGCTGCGTAAAGCCCAGCTTCGCGAGATTATCGAATAAATAACACTGGTTGCCAGCGGGCTGATACAGGTTTTTATGCGATGCCTGACCGCAGCTTGCTCGCAGCAGGCGGATTGCCGCCGGGCCGCTGTATGAGGTGGCAGAGTTAAAATCTTTAAACTGGATGTCAAAGTGGGACCACAGCGGGTGAGACATCAAACCGGCGGCATCCACGTCGGCCCAGGAGAGGGAACAGATGTTAATCACCAGCAGCTCAAACGGCTGTGCATCGGCTGGCAGCGCATCCGGGAATTTCGTCTGTCGCTTATCTTCAGCGGTATAGAAGCTGGAGAGCCAGGCATTAAGATTGGTGGAGGTCGGCGGTGCAGTCTGCGTTGGAATATCGCCCATCACCGGCGTATCGCCTGCCGTTGTAACGGTAGCCGCTGCGCTTCCTCCCGTCGTGGTCACCGTTGTCGTCGGCTGGCCGGCAGGCCACAGCGAAAAGCTTGGCCCCGCCAGCGTCAGCACGTTAAGCCAGATCATAATGGCGACGACAAACACCGTGACGCGGATCCACTGAGACAGGAACAGCCAGGCAACCAGCAGGACAAAGACGGCGCCAATCATCTGCCAGTTAATGAAACGCTCAACCAGGTCAAGCATATAGTCTGCGCTGAAGCCCGCGACCTGCGATCCCTGGCTCATTATGCTTTCCGGACCAGGCAGCCAGGTATCGTGCCAGAACAGCGCAAAGCCGATGGGGATGGCCACCCAATGGCGTAAACGATGCAGCCTGATGTTCGGCAGAGGCATCAGCAGGAAGGCCATAAACACCAGGTTAAGCAGGGGATGGAAATTCAGATAACCTGCCCAAAGCAGGCCAAACTTCACCAGAAAGTAGAAGTTCCAGCCGGAAAGGCCGCGCCAGTATTGCCAGAGCGGCGAGGGTGACGAAGCGGTATAGGAAGAATTAGTCATGTTTACGGTCTGCCTTGACGTGTGATGCCCGTGTCAGTGTTCCGGCTGGTTTTACATAGCGAGGTTTTACAAACATCACTCTGGCCGTATCACGGATACGGCGTATGGAATGGCGTGCATAGTAGCCAAGCGGGAAAAAGATCAGCGCGCAGAATACGACCAGTTGGATGATATCGCTGATATTCATGATGGTGCGTTCTCCCCGTTCTCAGTTAATAAGCGAAGGGGTTCCGGAACCCGACGCCAGACATGTCCGTCATGTCTGGCATTGAGGAGCGGTTTTACATCGCTCGTGATTGCGAGCGGTTTAACCCATTGTTCAGGCTGGAGAGCGCGCATTTGCACCAGCTCTGCGCTGATAGCATTATCTTCGAACCAAATCATACGGTTCGAGAAAATATCCCCGGTAGGCAGGGGGAAGATGTGGTTAAGCGCGGTATCAAGATCGTTGACCCGGCAAAACGACAAAAACAGCACCAGGCGATTGTCGCCAATGGTCATGATGTCCCCTGTACGGTTCGGGCGACACAGGGTGAGCGCCTGCTCAACGCGAATGCCCGGGACCGGCCGCAGAGCAACCATAACCCCTTTCCCGTCCGCCGGAAGTAACGTGTTGCTCATCATGTTGCCGACGGAATCGCAGAACGTATCCCATTTCTGGTAGCCACGCAGCTTCATCGGCTGGGTCATGGAGAGCAGCGTGGAGATATCTTCCGGTACATGGCGGCTGAACTGCTGACCCTGAACGCTTTCAATAAGCGTCAGGCAGCGTGACAGTGGCGCATTCCAGGGGATCACCATATTTGCCCCGCAGCCCAGAAGCAGACGCTCATCGGTAGCGCGCAGGCTGGTATTATTTTCGCGCACCACAATTTTTAACGCGCTGCCACGCTGGCGGCGCAGGGTGTGAATTTGTCTCGCCAGCGTTTCAATCTGATTATTCTGCATCAACGAGAAAACGAGGGTGGCTGCCTGGGTGGTGCGGGCTTCATGAAAAAGCGCTTCGTTAGACTCAAACAGTGACCAGTTTTCCGAAAGCGCGGGCGCGCCCTCTAAAACCGCGATATGGCTCAGGATGCGCTTTTCATCGCTGCGCGGCTGCACCACGGTTTCTTCCTGCTGTGCCAGGTGCCATTTCCCCTCAATATGTTTAAGAGTCAGCTGTTGCCTGGCGCTCACGCCCTTTTCATTGCACCAGAAGGCAATATCGTAGAGATAGCTGCCTGCCTGGTCACGAAGACTTGCCAGTCCGAACAGGGAGCGATATTCGCCCATCAAAAGTGAGAACAGCTTGTCATTATTACTGCCGGGGTTGACGACCAATAGCGTGCAATTTTGAAACTTTGCCCATTTATTGATTTTTTCCAGCCACGACAGCAGTTTTTCAGCAGGAATATTTTGCAGTATGTTATTTGCACATTTAAGAATCACTAAATAGTGATCCGGATCAATAGAGCACTGAACGTCGCGGGACAAAAAGTATAGACTATCCGCTTCCGCTGACATAGAAAACAAACGTACTTTCTGGGGGCCGCTGCCGCTTTCCAGCGTAATTATTTTCTTCGGCTCTTCGCCCATGCTAATGACGGCCACGCGGGAATCCTTATCCTGAGCGGCAATTGTCTGGTTTACCAGGCTGATAGCGTCTTCATTACGATCCGTATTAATCCACCAGACTCCACCGACTGGCATGTGGCTCAATTCGTCCCATAATGACTGGATGCCAATAGAAAATATGGAGTCCACGATGTCCCTCTTTTCGTCTAATTTGCCTGTATCTCAGTTTACTAGCGAAAGCGTAGAAATAAACCTAACATTGAAATTAAAGAACATCAGATTTAGCATGTAAATGAAATTTGTCAGGGCAGGATGCCCCGCAACTTCCGAGCGTGCGATTTTCCTCAAAGGGATGGAATAAGAATGGATAATAACGAACCTGCAACCCCAGTCGACTCGACTCTGGGTTACACATTCCAAAACGATTTTCTGGCGCTGGCGCAGGCCTTTTCTCTACCTGAAATAGATTACACCGATATTTCCCAGCGGGAACAGTTGGCTGCTGCTATTAAACGCTGGCCGTTATTAGCTGAATTCGCCCATCAACATTAAGGGAGCCATTGATGGCCATACTCGGATTACAGGGCGTCCGTGGCGGTGTGGGTACCACATCTGTTACCGCGGCGCTGGCGTGGTCATTACAGCTTTTAGGTGAATCGGTGCTGGTGATTGACGCCTGCGCCGATAATTTGCTGCGTATGTCGTTCAACGTCGATTTCACTCGCGAAGAGGGCTGGGCCCGCGCGCTACTTGATGACAAAGACTGGCGGGATGCGGGGCTACGCTATACCTCCCAGCTGGATTTACTGCCTTTTGGCCAACTGACCACCACAGAACGCGAGAATGAAGCCGCCTATCAGCGTCTGTTTTCGCAGTTCACGCTTGCGCTGCAGAGCCTGAAAGAAAAGGGGCACTACCAGTGGATCCTGCTGGATCTGCCGCACGGCGCCGGGACGCTGACCCGGCAGCTCATCGCCCAGTGCGATCATGTACTTTCCGTGGTGAACGTCGATGCGAACTGCCATATTCGCCTGCATCAGCAGGGGCTGCCTCAGAACGCGCATCTCCTGATTAACGATTTACGTATCGGTAGCCAAATCCAGGACGACCTCTATCAGGTGTGGCTGCAAAGCCAGCGCCGCCTGCTTCCCATTGTGATTCATCGGGATGAGGGGATGGCGGAATGCCTCGCCTCCAAGCAGCCGCTGGGCGAATACCGCAGCGACTCGCTGGCAGCAGAAGAGATCCTGACGCTGGCGAACTGGTGTCTGCTGAACTTCGCCAGCAAGGCGGAGCCTGCTGGGAGTTCGGTATGAGTCGACTCGCCAGCTGGCTTCTCATTCCGCCGGTCAGTTCGCGTTTGAGCGATCATTACCGGCACTTTCGCCGGCATGGTGCTCCGGCATTCAGCGCCGCGCTCGGCTGTTTCTGGCTGATTCTGGCCTGGACGTTCATTCCACTCGAGCACCCGCGCTGGCAGCGCATCCGTGCGCGTCACGGCGAATTATACCCACACATTAACCCCGACCGACCACGGCCTTTGGACCCGGCGCGCTATCTTATTCAGGCCGTCTGGCTGGCAATATCGTCATCCCGAACGGAGAAAATAACGCCGCACTGGCGCAGCTATTCCCGCGTACAGCAGTTACGTGAACGCTATTACCAGTGGCTGGATAAACTGCCCGCTAACGTCAGCGATAAGACCAGCCATCTGGATAACCATAAAGAGCTTGGGCATCTCCACCCAGGCTTGCGGCGTTTTATTCTCGGCGTGATTGTCGTGTTCTCGCTCATTCTGGCGCTGGTCTGTATTACGCAACCTTTCAACCCCCTGGCGCAGTTCATCTTCCTGATCCTGCTGTGGGGCGTGGCGTTACTGGTTCGTCGTATTCCGGGCCGTTTCTCGGCGCTGATGCTGATTGTGCTGTCGCTGACGGTTTCCTGCCGCTACATCTGGTGGCGTTACACCTCAACGCTGAACTGGGACGACCCGGTCAGCCTGGTGTGCGGTCTGGTGCTGCTCTTTGCTGAGACCTACGCGTGGATTGTGCTGGTGCTAGGCTATTTCCAGGTGATCTGGCCGCTCAACCGCCAGCCGGTTCCGCTGCCTAAAGACACCACGCAGTGGCCGACCGTCGATCTCTTCGTCCCGACCTACAACGAAGACCTGAGCGTGGTGAAAAACACCATCTATGCCGCGCTGGGCATCGACTGGCCGAAAGATAAGCTCAAAGTCTGGATCCTGGATGACGGCAACCGTCCGGCGTTTCGCCAGTTTGCGGAGGAGGTCGGCGTTGAGTACATCGCCCGCCCGACTCACGAGCACGCGAAGGCCGGGAATATCAACAACGCCCTGAAGTATGCCTCCGGGGAGTTCGTCTCGATTTTTGACTGTGACCACGTGCCGACGCGCTCGTTCCTGCAGATGACCATGGGCTGGTTCCTGAAAGAGAAAGAGCTGGCGATGATGCAGACGCCGCACCACTTCTTCTCGCCGGACCCGTTTGAACGTAACCTTGGCCGCTTCCGCAAAACCCCGAACGAAGGCACGCTGTTCTATGGGCTGGTGCAGGACGGGAACGACATGTGGGATGCCACCTTCTTCTGCGGCTCCTGCGCGGTTATCCGCCGTAAGCCGCTGGATGAAATCGGCGGAATTGCCGTTGAAACGGTAACGGAAGATGCGCATACCTCGCTGCGCCTGCACCGTCGGGGCTATACCTCTGCCTATATGCGTATCCCTCAGGCCGCCGGTCTGGCGACGGAATCACTCTCCGCGCACATCGGTCAGCGTATTCGCTGGGCGCGCGGCATGGTGCAGATTTTCCGCCTCGATAACCCGCTGATAGGCAAAGGGCTCAAGCTGGCGCAACGTCTCTGCTACGTCAACGCCATGTTCCACTTCTTGTCCGGCATCCCGCGGCTGATCTTCCTGACCGCGCCGCTGGCGTTCCTGCTCCTTCACGCCTATATCATTTACGCCCCCGCGCTGATGATTGCGTTGTTCGTTCTGCCGCACATGATCCACGCGAGCCTGACGAACTCGAAGATTCAGGGCAAATACCGGCACTCCTTCTGGAGTGAAATCTACGAAACGGTGCTGGCGTGGTACATCGCGCCGCCGACGATGGTCGCGCTGATTAACCCGCACAAAGGGAAATTCAACGTCACCGCGAAGGGCGGTCTGGTGGAAGAAGAGTACGTCGACTGGGTGATCTCCCGCCCGTATATCTTCCTCGTGCTGCTGAATATTGTCGGCGTGATAGCCGGTATCTGGCGCTACTTCTACGGCCCGGAAAACGAAATCCTGACCGTCTTTGTAAGTATGGCCTGGGTGTTCTACAACCTGATTATCCTCGGCGGCGCGGTGGCGGTGTCGGTAGAGAGTAAACAGGTTCGTCGCGCGCATCGCGTTGAAATCTGCATGCCTGCGGCAATCGCCCGTGAAGATGGTCACCTCTTCTCCTGTACGGTGCATGACTTCTCTGACGGTGGCCTGGGGATCAAAATCAACGGCCAGGCGAAAGTGCTGGAAGGGCAGAAGGTTAACCTGCTGCTTAAGCGCGGTCAGCAGGAGTATGTCTTCCCGACGCAGGTTGTGCGTGTGGCAGGCAGTGAAGTGGGTCTGCAGCTGATGCCGTTGACCAAAAAGCAACACATTGATTTTGTGCAGTGTACGTTTGCCCGTGCGGATACATGGGCTCTCTGGCAGGACAGCTTCCCGGAAGATAAACCACTGGAAAGCCTGCTGGATATTCTGAAGTTGGGGTTCCGTGGCTATCGTCACCTTGCAGAATTTGCCCCGTCGTCGGTGAAATTAATTTTCCGGTCACTTACTTCGCTGGTTTCCTGGGTCGTGTCGTTCATTCCTCGTCGTCCCGAGCGGGATGAGACGAAGCAGGCGGACCCGGTTATGGCTCAACAATGATGATAACGCGATGAAAACAAAACTTTCCTGGTTATGTGCAGTGGCAATGGGAGTGAGTGCACTTCCCGCAACAATGGCTAACGCAGCACCCGGTAACGCAGCGGCGACGCCTGCGCCGACGGTCCCTGTCGTCGCGCAGGCAACCGATCCGGTTGTTACGGCGGCACCCGGTCAAACAGAAAACATCATTCCGAACCAGCCAACGGAGGGGAACACCCTGCCGGTCGAGAATCCGGTCATCGGGCAGGTGATGCCGGGCGTGCGGGGGGCTAACGCGCCCGTTGTCGCGGATAATGTGCCGTCGCGGGACGTGAAGCTGACCTTCGCGCAAATTGCGCCGCCGCCGGGCAGCATGGTGCTGCGCGGCGTCAACCCTAACGGCAGCATTGAATTTGGTATGCGCAGCGATGAGGTTGTTTCAAATGCGGTACTGAACCTTGAATACACCCCGTCGCCATCCCTGCTGCCGACGCAGTCTCAGCTGAAGGTCTACCTGAACGATGAATTGATGGACGTTCTGCCAGTGACCAAAGAGCAGCTGGGTAAGAAAACACAGGCGCAGGTACCGATTAACCCGCTCTTCATTACCGACTTTAACCGTATCCGTCTGGAGTTTGTTGGTCACTACCGCGATGTCTGCGAAAACCCCGCCAGCAACACGCTGTGGCTGGACGTCGGGCGTAACTCCTCGCTGCAGATGACCTACCAGCCGCTGGCGCTGAAAAACGATCTGTCGGCGTTCCCGGTTCCGTTCTTCGACCCGCGTGATAACCGTCCGCTCACGCTGCCGATGGTGTTTGCATCGTCCCCTGACGTGACCGAGCAGCTGGCGGCGACCATTGTGGCCTCCTGGTTTGGCTCCCGCTCCGGCTGGCGCGGTCAGAACTTCCCGGTCATGTATGACAAAATGCCGGACAGGAACGCGATTGTCTTTGCAACCAACGCGAAGCGTCCGGGCTTCCTGCGCGACCACCCGGAAGTCAAAGCGCCAACCATTGAGATGGTAAGCCACCCGGATAACCCGTACGTGAAGCTGCTGGTGGTCTTTGGTCGTGATGATAAAGATCTGGTCCAGGCCGCGAAGGCGATTGCTCAGGGCAACGTCCTTTTCCGCGGCAACAGCGTGGTGGTGGACGAAGTTAAGCCGCTGCTGGCGCGTAAACCTTATGACGCGCCAAACTGGGTGCGTACCGACCGCGCCGTGACGTTTGGTGAACTAAAAACCTATGAAGAGCAGCTGCAGGCGTCCGGGCTGGAGCCATCGCCGATTAGCCTGTCGCTGAACCTGCCGCCGGATCTGTACCTGCTGCGCACCAACGGCATTGATATCAATCTCAACTACCGCTATACCGCGCCAGCGACGAAAGACAGCTCGCGCATGGATATCAGCCTGAACAACCAGTTCCTGCAATCGTTCAGCCTGCAAAGTACCCAGGACACTAACCGTCTGATGCTCCGCCTGCCGGTGCTGCAGGGGCTGCTGGACGGAAAAACGGACGTCTCTATTCCGGCGCTGAAGCTTGGCGCGATCAACCAGCTGCGTTTTGATTTCCAGTACATGAACCCGATGCCTGGCGGTTCGGTGGATAACTGCATCACCTTCCAGCCGGTACAAAACCACGTTGTGATCGGCGATGAGTCGACCATCGACTTCTCGAAGTACTACCATTTCCTGGCGATGCCGGATCTGCGTGCCTTTGCTAACGCAGGTTTCCCGTTCAGCCGCATGGCCGATCTCTCTGAATCCATTGTGGTGATGCCAAAAGCGCCAAACGAAGGTCAGGTGACGACCCTGCTCGACACCATGGCAACCGTAGGCGCGCAAACCGGATTACCGGCAGTTAACGTCACGTTGACGGACGATGGCAGTCAGATCCAGAACAAAGATGCGGATATCATGGTGATCGGCACCATCCCGGACATGCTGAAGGATGAAAAACGTATCGACCTGCTGGTGAAAGCCACCGAGTCGTGGGTTAACACGCCGCTTCGCCAGACCGAGTTCCCAAGCATTATGCCGGACGTGAACGACCGTAAGGCCAGCGCGCAGACGGCCGTAACCTCTCAGGGGGCGATGGCTGCGGTGGTGGGCTTCCAGTCTCCTTACAACGATCAGCGTAGCGTGATAGCCCTGCTGGCGGACAGCCCGCGTGGCTATGAACTGCTGAATACCGCGATGAACGACAGCGGCAAACGTGCCGCGATGTTTGGTTCTGTGTCGGTGATCCGCGAGTCCGGTGTCAACAGCCTGCGCGTGGGTGATGTGTATTACGTCGGCCATCTGCCGTGGTTCGAGCGCCTGTGGTATGCGCTGTCGAACCATCCGGTTCTGCTCGCCATCCTGGCTGCGGTCAGCGTGGTCTTGCTGGCATGGGTGCTGTGGCGTCTGCTGCGCATCATCAGCCGTCGTCGCCTTAACCCGGATGAGTAAGACGTGATGAAAGCCTTTCGCTGGTGTGTAGTCGCAGCGTTGATGCTGGCGGCGATCCCTCTTCGCGCCGCCTGTACCTGGCCTGCCTGGGAGCAGTTTAAAAAGGATTACATCAGCGAGGGCGGGCGCGTCATCGATCCGAGCGACACGCGCAAAATTACAACGTCGGAAGGGCAAAGCTATGCGTTGTTCTTTGCCCTGGCCGCTAACGATCGCAAGGCGTTTGACCAGTTGCTGACGTGGACGCGCGATAACCTCGCCAGCGGCAATCTCAACGATCGTCTGCCCGCCTGGCTCTGGGGACAGAAAGACAAAGAAAACTGGGGTGTGATTGATACCAACTCCGCCTCAGATGCCGATGTCTGGATTGCCTGGTCGCTGCTCGAAGCGGGCCGGTTATGGAAAGACCCGGACTATACCCAAACGGGCAAGGCACTGCTAAAACGCATTGCCAGCGAGGAAGTGGTGAAAGTGCCGGGGCTCGGCTCAATGCTGCTTCCCGGTAAAGTCGGTTTTGCCGAAGAAAACGCCTGGCGCTTTAACCCCAGCTACCTTCCTCCACAGTTAGCGAGCTATTTCACCCGCTACGGTGCCCCGTGGACCACGCTGCGTGAAACCAATCTGCGGCTGCTGCTGGAAAGTGCGCCGAAGGGATTCTCGCCGAACTGGGTGCAGTATCAGAAAAACAAAGGCTGGCAGCTACAGCAGGATAAAACGCTGGAAGGGGGCTATGACGCCATCCGTGTCTATCTTTGGGTGGGCATGATGAGCGATAAAGATCCTCAAAAAGCCCGGCTGCTGACGCGCTTCCAGCCGATGGCGGCAAAGACAATTAAACAGGGCGTGCCGCCGGAGAAAGTGGATGTGGCGACGGGTAAACACACCGGCAATGGCCCGGTCGGGTTCTCTGCCGCGATGCTGCCGTTTTTACAGCAGCGCGATGCCCAGGCGGTTCAGCGCCAGCGCGTGGCAGATCATTTTCCCGATAACAATGCCTACTACA
The DNA here is from genome assembly GCF_014895915.1 of Enterobacter cloacae complex sp. P13B. NCBI lineage: Bacteria > Pseudomonadati > Pseudomonadota > Gammaproteobacteria > Enterobacterales > Enterobacteriaceae > Enterobacter > Enterobacter cloacae complex sp. P13B. The sequence continues at coordinate 44,654 of NZ_JADBQN010000009.1, read as the reverse complement.
GCTATGTATTGACTCTTTTTGGTCAGGGATGGGATCAGCATCGTTTTCGCTTCACCGCTAAGGGTGAATTAATACCGGATTGGGGCCAGGAATGCGCAAGTTCACAGTAAATCTACTCACTCTATCGCTTGGGCTGGCACTGATGCCGCTGGCGCAGGCCGTTAACTCTCCGCAGCAGAAACAGCTGCTGGAGCAGGTTCGGCTGGGCGAATCGACCCATCGCGAGGATTTGGTTCGTCAGTCGCTCTACCGTCTTGAGCTGATCGATCCGAACAACCCTGACGTCATTGCCGCTCGCTTTCGCTACCTGCTGCGCCAGGGCGATAACGCCGGAGCGCAAAAAGAGCTGGACCGCCTGAAGGGAATCGCCCCTGACTCCGGCGCGTACCAGTCCTCACGCAATACCATGCTGCTTTCCACCCCGGATGGCCGCCAGCAGCTTCAGCAGGCGCGCTTACTCGCTACGACAGGGCACACGCAGGAGGCGATTGCCGCCTATGACAAGCTCTTTGACGGCAACCCGCCGGGCGGCGACGTGGCGACGGAATACTGGAATGTGGTGGCGAAAGATCCTGCCCGTCGCGCTTCGGCCATCAACCAACTGAAAAAAATAAACAGCAGCAGCCCCGGGAATACCCAGCTCCAGACGACGCTGGCCCAGCTTCTGTTCCAGAGCGGACGCCGTGATGAAGGCTTTGCGGTGCTGCAGGAGATGGCTAAATCCACCGGTGGCCGCGGCCAGGCCTCTGACATGTGGTATGAGCAGATCAAAGACCAGCCTGCCAGCAGCGCCAGCGTCACCGCGCTGCAAAAATACCTGACCGTCTTCAGCGACGGCGATAGCGTCGCGGCGGCGCGCGCCCAGCTTGAGGCACAGCAAAAGCAGCTCGCTGACCCGGCGTTCCGCGCGAAAGCGGAAGGGCTGGCGGCAGTGGATGCCGGGCAGGGGAGTAAGGCGGTGGCGGAGCTGCAAAAAGCCGCCAGCGCCAACCATGCCGACAGTGAAGCGGTGGGGGCTCTGGGGCAGGCCTATTCCCAGAAAGGCGACCGCGCCCGCGCGGTGGCACAGTTTGAAAAAGCGATTGCCCTCGATCCGCAGAGCGATAACCGCGGGAAATGGGACAGCTTGCTGAAGGTTAACCGCTACTGGCTGCTGATCCAGCAGGGGGATGCGGCGCTGAAGGCGAATAACCCGGCGCAGGCGGAGCGTTACTATCAGCAGGCGCGCAACGTCGACAATACCGACAGCTATGCGGTGCTGGGGCTGGGAGATGCTGCCGCCGCGCGTAAAGATAACGACGCGGCGGAGCGTTATTACCGCCAGGCGTTACGTATGGACAGCAGCAACAGCAATGCGGTTCGCGGCCTTGCCAATGTTTACCGCGCGCAGTCCCCGGAGAAAGCCTCGCAGTTTATCCAGTCTCTCTCCGCCAGCCAGCGCCGGAGTATTGATGATATTGAGCGTAGCCTGACTAACGAGCAGCTTTCCGCCCAGGCAGAACAGTTGGAGAGTCAGGGGAAATACGCTCAGGCGGCAGAAATTCAGCGTCGCCGTCTGGCACTCTCGCCCGGTGACGTCTGGATAACGTATCGTCTCTCGCGCGATCTCTACAGCGCGGGCCAGCGCAGCCAGGCGGATACCCTGATGCGCCAGCTTGCCAGCCAGAAACCGTCTGACCCGGAGCAGGTGTATGCCAACGGGCTCTACCTGTCCGGAAACGATCAGGACCGGGCCGCGCTGGCGCATCTGGAGACGCTGCCGCGCAGCCAGTGGAATGGCAATATTCAGGAACTTGCCGACCGTCTGCAAAGTAACCAGGTGCTGGAAACCGCCAACCGCCTGCGCGACAGCGGCAAAGAGCAGGAGGCGGAAAATCTTCTGCGTCAGCAGCCTGCCTCCACCCGCATCGACCTGACGCTGGCGGACTGGGCGCAGCAGCGTGGCGATCTGAACGCGGCGAAAACGACGTACAGCGCCGTCCTGCAGCGTGAGCCGCAGAACGAAGACGCGATCCTCGGTCTGACCGAAATTTACAGCGCGGAAGGTAACAAAGATGCCGCCCGTGCGGAGCTTGCGAAACTGCCCGCCGCGCAAAACGGCCAGCCGCTGTCGCTCAATATGCAGCGCCGGATCGCGATGGCGCAGGCAGGTCTGGGCGATTCTGCTGCCGCAGAACAGACCTTCAGCAAAATCATTCCGCAGGCCAAATCGCAGCCCGCCTCCATGGAAAGCGCGCTGGTGCTGCGTGATGCTGCTCGCTTCCAGACGCAAAACGGCCAGCCGCAGCAGGCGCTGGAGACGTATAAAGATGCGATGGTGTCGTCCGGCATCACCACGACGCGTCCGGTGGACAATGACAGTTTCACCCGTCTGACGCGCAACGATGAAAAAGATGACTGGCTGAAGCGCGGCGTGCGCAGTGACGCCGGTGATTTGTACCGTCAGCAGGATGTTAACGTCACGCTGCAGCACGACTACTGGGGCTCCAGCGGCACGGGCGGCTATTCCGACCTGAAAGCGCATACCACCATGCTCCAGGTGGACGCCCCGCTCTCTGACGGGCGCATGTTCTTCAGAAGCGATCTGGTCAACATGGACGCCGGCACCTTTGATAACAATAACGGAACTTACGACCCTAAATGGGGGACCTGCTACGACACGCCGTGTAGCGGCAACACCAGCCAGAGCGACAGCGGCGCCAGCGTCGCCGTTGGCTGGCAGAATAAAACCTGGGCGATGGATATTGGTACCACGCCAATGGGCTTTGACGTCGTCGACGTGGTGGGGGGTATCAGCTACAGCAGCGATTTAGGCCCCATCGGCTACACCGTCAACGCCCATCGTCGGCCTATCTCCAGCTCTCTGCTGGCGTTCGCCGGGCAAAAAGATACCAATACCGGCACCACCTGGGGCGGCGTGCGCGCGACGGGCGGCGGGGTAAGCATCAGCTATGACAAAGGCGAGGCGAACGGCGTCTGGTCAAGCCTGAACGCGGAAACGCTGACCGGTAAAAATGTGGAAGATAACTGGCGCGTCCGCTGGATGACGGGTTATTACTACAAGCTCATTAATAAAAACAACGAGCGCCTGACGGTCGGCGTCTCCAATATGCTCTGGCACTACGATAAGGATCTGAGCGGCTATTCCCTCGGTCAGGGCGGCTACTACAGCCCGCAGGAGTATGTCTCCTTCGCGCTGCCGGTGACCTGGCGTAAGCGTACGGAAAACTGGTCCTGGGAGCTGGGTGGCTCGGTGTCCTGGTCCCACTCCAAAACCAAAGACGAGCTACGTTACCCGATCCAGAGCCTGATCCCGACTGATGAGCCAGGCCGCTATACCGACCGTGGCGCGATGGAAACCGGCAGCTCCTCCTCCGGGACGGGTTATACCGCGCGGGCAATTATCGAACGCCGGGTCACCTCCAACTGGTTTGTGGGCATGGGCGTGGATATTCAGGAAGCGAAAGATTACACCCCAAGCCATGCGCTAATTTATGTGCGCTACTCTGCTGCAGGCTGGCAGGGCGATATGGACTTACCGCCGCAGCCGCTTATTCCTTATGCGGACTGGTAATCGGATTTTCCTTAATCCATTTGTAAGTCTCTCTTAATAGCGCGGCAATCGGGTATACTCAGGCGCGCCAGGTTTACACCCTGGCGCGCCCTGCGCTTCGAGTTTTGTGGAGAGTCATTTTGCGTGTCAGCCGTTCCTTAACGATCAAACAAATGGCGATGGTCTCTGCCGTCACTATGCTGTTTGTACTGCTCTTCTGCGTAATTTTGCTGTTTCATTCCGTACAGCAGAATCGCTATAACACGGCTTCGCAGTTAGAAAGTATCGCCCGCTCGGTGCGCGGCCCGCTCTCCGCCTCGATCCTGAAAGGGGACATTCCCGAAGCGGAAACCATCTTAAAGCGCATTCAGCCTGCCGGGGTCGTTAGCCGCGCCGATGTCGTCTTACCCAACCAGTTCCAGGCGTTGCGGATGAGTTTTATCCCGGAGCGTCCCGTCCCGATGATGGTGATGCGCCTGTTTGAACTGCCGGTGCAAATTTCTCTGCCTCTCTATTCGCTGGAACGTCCTGCCAATCCGCAGCCACTGGCCTACCTGGTTCTGCAGGCGGACTCGTACCGGATGTATAAATTCGTCATGAGTTGGGTGGTTACGTTAGTGACCACTTGCTTACTTATGACCCTGATCATCAGCGTAGCGCTGACGTGGTGTATAAACCGCCTCATTGTTCACCCGCTGCGCCGTATCGCCCGCGAGCTGAATGGGCTTTCGCCGCAGGATCAACTGGGGCACCAGCTTGAGCTGCCGCGTCTGCATCAAGACGATGAGATCGGTATGCTGGTGCGCAGCTACAACCTCAACCAGCAGCGCATCCAGCGTCATCAGGATGAGCTAAACAACAGCGCCACGCGCTTCCCGGTGTCGGAGCTACCTAATAAAGCGTTTCTGATGGCAATGCTGGAGCAGACCGTTGCGCGGCAGCAAACCACGGCGCTGATGGTGATTGCCTGTGAAACCCTGCAGGACACGGCGGGCGTACTCAAGGAGAGCCAGCGTGAAATGCTGCTGCTGACGCTGGTGGAAAAGGTGAAGTCTGTCCTTGCCCCGCGCATGGTGCTGACCCAGGTCAGCGGTTACGACCTGGTGGTGATTGCCAACGGCGTGAAAGAGCCGTGGCACGCCATCACATTAGGTCAGCAAGTACTCACTGTCATAAATGAGCGGCTGCCCGTGCAGGGCATCCAGCTTCGTCCGAGCGCCAGTATCGGTATCGCCATGTACTACGGTGATTTAACGGCGGAGCAGCTGTACCGCCGCGCGTTCTCGGCGGCGTTTACCGCCCGGCGCAAAGGGAAAAATCAGATCCAGTTCTTCGACCCGGAGCAGATGGAAAAGGCGCAGCAGCGCCTGACGGAAGAGAGCGATATCCTGACCGCGCTGGATAACCGTCAGTTCGCCCTCTGGCTACAGCCGCAGGTGAATTTACAGACGGGGGAAGTGAAAAGCGCCGAGGCGCTGCTCCGCCTGCAGCAGCCGGATGGCTCCTGGGAGCTGCCGGAGGGGCTGATTGAGCGCATCGAATCCTGCGGCCTGATGGTCACCGTTGGCTATTGGGTACTGGAGGAGTCCTGCCGCCAGCTTGCCGCCTGGCAGGAGCGCGGCGTAACGCTGCCGCTGTCGGTCAACTTGTCTGCCCTGCAGCTTATGCATCCGACGATGGTCTCCGAGATGCTGGAGCTGATCCACCGCTACCGGATAAAGCCTGATACGCTGACGCTGGAAGTGACGGAGAGCCGGCGCATTGACGATCCTAACGACGCGGTGGCCATCCTGAAGCCGCTGCGCAATGCCGGCATTCGCATCGCGCTGGACGATTTTGGTATGGGGTACGCCGGGCTGCGCCAGCTTCAGCACATGAAAGCCCTGCCGGTGGACGTGCTCAAAATCGATAAATCGTTTGTCGACGGGCTGCCGGAGGACAGCAGCATGGTGCAGGCCATCGTCCAGATGGCGCGCAGCCTCAAGGTGCACCTTATTGCCGAGGGGATTGAAACCGAAGCGCAACGCGTCTGGCTGGCAGAGGCGGGCGTCGAGAGCGGCCAGGGCTACCTTTTTGCCCCCGCAGTGCCGCCGGATGTCTTCGAGCAGCGATACCTTTCTGGCGCTGACCATAACGCAAAAGTGTAATTTTGTTGCTGGCTTGTGCGAGCCAGTTCAAAGTTCTTAACATTTGTGTTTCAAATTTGAACCGGGTTTATTTCTGTCCTGTTATACGGGTGTTATTTTAGAGCCGCAGGTTAACCATAACCTTACAAAGCCTGTGGTTTTTCTTCCCAAGGACACCCTATGAAAACCTCACTCTTCAAAAGTCTTTATTTCCAGGTCCTGACAGCCATCGCCATCGGTATTCTGCTGGGTCACTATTACCCGGAGCTGGGCGCGCAAATGAAACCGCTTGGCGACGCGTTCGTTAAGCTCATTAAAATGGTCATCGCCCCGGTGATCTTCTGTACGGTGGTAACGGGCATCGCTGGCATGGAAAGCATGAAGGCGGTGGGCCGTACCGGTGCAGTGGCGCTTCTCTACTTTGAAGTGGTCAGTACCCTTGCGCTGATTATTGGTCTGGTCATCGTCAACGTGGTACAGCCTGGCGCGGGTATGAACGTTGATCCCTCTACGCTGGATGCCAAAGCGGTTGCGGTCTATGCCGAACAGGCGAAGGATCAGGGCGTGGTCGCCTTCCTGCTGGACGTCATCCCTGGCAGCGTCATCGGCGCCTTCGCCAGCGGAAACATTCTGCAGGTGCTGCTGTTTGCCGTGATGTTTGGCTTCGCCCTGCACCGTCTGGGCAGCAAAGGCCAGCTTATCTTCAACGTGATTGAAAGCTTCTCGCAGGTCATCTTTGGCATCATCAATATGATCATGCGCCTGGCGCCGATCGGTGCCTTCGGTGCGATGGCCTTCACCATCGGCAAGTATGGCGTTGGTACGCTGGTGCAACTGGGTCAGCTGATCATCTGCTTCTACATCACCTGTATTCTTTTCGTGGTGGTGGTGCTGGGCTCCATCGCCCGTGCGACAGGCTTCAGCATTTTCAAATTCATCCGCTACATCCGTGAAGAGCTGCTGATTGTTCTGGGGACCTCCTCTTCAGAATCGGCGCTGCCGCGTATGCTCGACAAGATGGAAAAGCTCGGGTGCCGTAAATCGGTGGTCGGCCTGGTGATCCCGACGGGGTACTCCTTTAACCTGGACGGTACCTCGATATACCTGACGATGGCGGCCGTGTTTATCGCCCAGGCGACCAACAGCCATATGGATATTTTCCATCAGATCACCCTGCTGGTGGTGCTCTTGCTGTCGTCTAAAGGGGCTGCGGGCGTGACGGGCAGCGGCTTTATCGTGCTGGCGGCCACCATTTCTGCGGTGGGGCATCTGCCGGTGGCGGGTCTGGCACTCATTCTTGGTATTGACCGCTTTATGTCTGAGGCGCGTGCCCTTACCAACCTGGTGGGTAACGGCGTGGCCACGGTGGTGGTCGCGAAATGGGTGAAAGAGCTGGATCACAAGAAGCTCAACGATACGCTGAATAATCGCGCGTCTGATAGCAAAAATCCTGGTTTAACCTCCTAATCTTGTCACAATTGCCCGCATTCCCTTGTCGGGATGCGGGCTCCTGCGCATAATAACTGTTCATACCTGTCATAATTCGACAAGATTTTTTTTGGGTATATTTCACTTCGGACCGTGACGTTTTGCCGAACGCGCGGTCTAATCGACGTGTTTTCATCGTCATCTTTTAGAGTGCAGCGCGTCGCGAGACACTCTTTTTAACCAGGAATGTTGATCAGGGGTTCACATGCAGGGCACAAAAATTCGACTCTTAACCGGCGGTTTGCTGATGATGGCAGCAGCCAGTTATGTGCAGGCAGATGCGCTCCAGCCAGACCCGGCCTGGCAACAAGGCACGCTAGCGAACGGTTTTCAGTGGCAGGTGTTATCTACTCCACAGCGTCCCAGCGATCGTATTGAAATCCGTCTGTCCGTAAATACCGGCTCCCTTACGGAAAGCACTCAGCAAACCGGTTTTAGCCATTTTATTCCCCGTCTGGCGCTCACGCAGAGCGGCAGCTTGCAGGCAGTACAGGTGCGTTCGCTGTGGCAACAGGCCATCGATCCGAAACGCCCCCTTCCTCCGGCTGTGGTCTCCTATGACTACACCATGTTTAACCTGAGCCTGCCAAATAACCGTAACGACCTGCTTAAAGAAGCCCTTACCTATCTCTCCGATGCCTCTGGCAACCTGGCGATTACGCCGGACACCGTGAACTATGCGTTGAGCAACGGCGACATGGTGGCGACCTGGCCTGCGGATACCAAAGAGGGCTGGTGGCGCTACCGTCTGAAAGGCTCAACGTTGCTGGGGCACGATCCGGCAGAGCCGCTGAAGCAGCCGGTGGACGTCGAACAGGTAAAATCGTTCTACCAGAAATGGTACACCCCGGACGCGATGACGCTGATCGTCGTCGGCAATGTGGATAGCCGCGCGGTGGTTGAGCAGATCAACAAAGCGTTTGGCGATCTGAAGGGCAAACGTGAAACGCCAGCCCCTGTCCCGACGCTCTCTCCGCTGCGCGCCGAGCCTGTCAGCATTATGACGGACACCGTGCGCCAGGACAGGCTCTCCGTGATGTGGGATAACGCCTGGCAGCCTATTCGCGAGTCTGCGGCGCTGCTGCGCTACTGGCGTGCCGATCTGGCGCGTGAAGCGTTGTTCTGGCACGTTCAGCAGACGCTCAGCAAAAACAACGTGAAGAACATTGGCCTTGGCTTTGACTGCCGCGTGCTGTTCCAGCGTGCGCAATGTGCCATTAACGTTGAATCGCCGGGCGATAAACTGAATGCGAACCTGGGTGTGGTGGCGAAAGAGCTGGAAAAAGTACGTAAAGAGGGGCTCTCTGAAGAGGAGTTCAACGCGCTGCTGGCCCAGAAAAAACTGGAGCTGCAGAAGCTGTTTGCCACCTACGCTCGCGCCGATACCGACATTCTGATCAGCCAGCGGATTCGCTCCCTGCAGAATCAGGTTGTCGACATTGCGCCTGAGCAGTACCAGAAGCTGCGTCAGGACTTCCTGAACGGTCTGACTGTGAATATGCTGAATCAGGATTTACGTCAGCAGCTGTCGCAGGATATGGCGTTGATCCTTCTGCAGCCGAAAGGCGAGCCGGAATATGACATGAAGGAGCTTCAGAAGACCTGGGATTCCATTATGGCCACCGCGTCGCAGCCGGCGCAGGCTGCAACGGCTGATGATCTACACCAGGACGCGACGGATATTCCGCAGGGGCAGTAACCCCCTCACGCTGACCCTCTCCCGTTTGGGGAGAGGGTTAGGGGAAACTAAACAGGCATCGCCTCGCGCGGAATAATCGCCCCGCGATACTGAATCACGGTGCTGGCCGTCAGGTGCCCACGCTGTGCCGCCGCTTCCGGCGTTCCCCCCGTCAGGCGTACCGCCAGGTAGCCCGCGCTGAAGGAATCCCCCGCCGCAGTGGTATCAATCACTTTCTCTTTGGCCAGCTTCACCGCAGGGACCTCAACCACCGCTTCACCCGCAATCGCGACCAGGCACGACTCCGCGCCGCGCTTAATCACCACTTCGCTCACGCCTGCCGCCTGCGTGCGGGCAATCACGTCCTCTACCGGCTTTTCACCCCACAGGGCGTCTTCATCGTCGAGCGTCAGGAAGGCGATGTCCGTGCACTGCAGCATCTGCTGATAAACCTGCTGCGTCTCTTCGCGGCTGGCCCACAGGCGCGGGCGGTAGTTGTTATCAAAAATCACCTTCCCGCCGTTGGCGCGGCATTCGCGCAGCAGCGAGAGCAGCTTTTCGCGGCTGGTCGGGCTTAAAATCGCCAGGCTAATGCCGCTCAGATAGAGATAGTCAAACGTCGCCAGCTCTTCGCAGATGGCCGCAGCGGCGTCGCTCTCCAGCCAGAATTTGGCCGCGGCTTCGTTACGCCAGTAATAAAACGTGCGTTCGCCGGTGCTGTCAGTTTCGATGTAGTAAAGCCCAGGCAGGCGGTTTTCCATACGCTGGATCAGCGAGGTGTCAACATGTTCACTTTGCCAGGCTTCCAGCATCTGCTGGCTGAAGCTGTCCGTGCCGAGGGCGGTGACGTAGTTCACGGTGAGTGCCTCAGGCGCAACCTGACGGGCAATGTAAACCGAGGTGTTTAACGTATCGCCACCAAATCCGCGGCTGACTTCCGCGCCTTTTTGTGACAGCTCAATCATGCATTCGCCAATCACGGCAATTTTTTTGGACATAGTCGTGAACCTGAACAGAAGAATTTTCAGCAGTGTGCGCCGAGTGAATTAGATGGTCAACTATATTAAAACGGTGTTCCATTATTTTATTTGAGCCAGCGCGTGTTCCGGCAAATTTCTGTCATCTTAATTTCATTTCCACGGTGAATTGAACATAAAGTTCTCAATTATCGCGCCGATAATCCTGTGACGAGTCCAGAAAGGCTATCCCAACAACAGGACATCTGAAATGAAGTCAGAGCAGGTTATCCAGCGGCTGAGCACTACGCCTGAGGCAAGTATTGAGAACTTGCAGGAGCATCGCTACTGGCTGCAATGTGAGCGCGCGTACACCTGGCAGCCGATCTATCGAACGGACGGTCGGCTGATGGCAATTGAGATTTTGACCGTCGTTACGCATCCCTCAAACCCTACTCAGCGCATCGCGCCGGATCGCTATTTTGCCGAAGTTGCCGTTCGCCAGCGTCTGGACGTGCTGGAAGAGCAGCTCCGTATGCTGGCGACGAAACAGGCCTTTTTCGAGCAGCATACGATCCTCGCCTCGGTGAACGTGGATGGCCCAACTCTGCTGGCGCTGCGTCAGAACGCGAAGCTGCAGGAGCTGATCGCCACCCTGCCGTGGCTGCGCTTTGAGCTGGTGGAGCACGTGCGCCTGCCGCAGAATTCCTCGTTTGCGTCAATGTGTGAATTTGGCCCGCTGTGGCTGGATGACTTTGGCACCGGTATGGCGAACTTCTCGGCCCTCAGCGAAGTGCGCTATGACTACATCAAGGTGGCCCGCGATCTGTTCATCATGCTGCGCCAGACCCCGGAAGGGCGGAATCTGTTTACGCTGTTATTGCAGTTGATGAATCGCTATTGCCAGGGGGTGATCGTTGAAGGCGTGGAAACGCTGGAAGAGTGGCGTGATGTGCAAAACTCTCCCGCAGCGGCGGCGCAAGGCTATTTCCTCTCTCGCCCCGTGCCGATGGATCTCCTCGAAAGCGCCAGAACGACCCTCTGATAGCCCCGTTTCCCTTTGTCTGGACTATAGTTTTACAGGACAGGTCATCAGGAAAGGGGATAAAAATGACAAAAACAACCAGGGTCATTTCCTGGATTACAGGGATTTTCTTGTTGTTGATCGCGATCGTCGTCATCATTATCGCGACGTTTGACTGGAACCGCCTTAAGCCGACCATCAACCAGAAAGTCTCAACTGAGCTGAACCGTCCCTTCGCCATTCGTGGCGATCTGGGTGTGGTATGGGAGCGTCAGAAAGAGGAGACCGGCTGGCGAAGCTGGATCCCCTGGCCGCACGTCCACGCCGACGACGTTATTCTCGGCAACCCGCCGGATATCCCCGAAGTAACCATGGTGCATCTGCCGCGCGTGGAAGCCACGCTGGCGCCGCTGGCGCTCCTGACCAAAACCGTCTATCTACCGTGGATCAAGCTCCAGCAGCCCGATGCGCGCCTGATCCGCCTCTCTGAAAAAAACAATAACTGGACGTTTAACCTTGCCAGCGACGGCGAAAAAGATCCGAATGCCCAGCCCTCTTCGTGGTCATTCCGTCTGGACAATATTCTTTTCGATCGCGGGCGGATCGCCATCGACGATAAGGTCAGCAAGGCAGACGTCGAGATCCTGGTCGATCCGCTGGGCAAACCGCTGCCGTTTAGCGAAGTTACGGGCAATAAAGCGAAAGGCGATAGCGCCAAAGCGGGTGATTATGTCTTCGGCCTGACGGCAAAAGGGCGCTACAACGGCCAGCCGCTTAACGGGAAAGGGAAAATCGGCGGCATGCTGGCGCTCCGAAGCGAAGGCACGCCGTTCCCGGTGCAGGCGGATTTCCGCTCGGGGAATACGCGCGTGGCGTTTGTGGGGACGGTCAACGACCCGATGAACATGGGGGGCGTCGACCTGCAGCTCAAGTTCGCCGGTGACTCGCTTGGCGAACTGTATGAACTGACCGGCGTACTGCTGCCGGATACCCCGCCGTTCGAAACGGACGGGCATTTGGTTGCCAAAATTAATACCGAAAAATCGTCCGTTTTTGACTACCGGGATTTCAACGGCCGCATCGGCGACAGCGATATTCACGGCACGCTGACCTACACCACCGGAAAACCACGGCCAAAACTGGAAGGGGATGTCGAATCCCGCCAGCTGCGTCTGGCCGATCTTGGCCCGCTGATAGGCGTGGATTCGGGCAAAGGGACAAAGTCAAAAGAGGTTAAGAAGGACGTTCAGCCTGCGGGAAAAGTGCTGCCTTACGATCGCTTTGAAACCGATAAGTGGGACGTGATGGATGCGGATGTGCGCTTCAAAGGACGCAAGATTGAGCATGGCAGCACGCTGCCGCTGAGCGATCTCTCGACGCATATCATCCTGAAAAATGCCGACCTGCGCCTGCAGCCGCTGAAGTTTGGCATGGCGGGCGGGACGATTTCCTCCAACATTCACCTGGAAGGCGATAAAAAGCCGATGCAGGGGCGGGCGGAGATCCAGGCGCGTCGATTGAAGCTGAAAGAGCTGATGCCGAACGTGGAGCTGATGCAGAAAACCCTCGGTGAAATGAACGGCGATGCGGACATTCGCGGGGTGGGGAATTCCGTGGCGGCGCTGCTGGGCAGCGGCAACGGTAACCTGAAACTGCTAATGAACGACGGTCTGGTCAGCCGCAACCTGATGGAGATCCTGGGGCTGAACGTCGGTAACTTTATCATCGGGCAAATCTTTGGCGATGACGAGGTGCGGGTGAACTGCGCGGCGGCGAATGTGGATCTGGTTAATGGCGTGGCGCGTCCGCAGATTTTTGCCTTCGACACGGAAAACGCGGTGATTAACGTGACCGGTACCGCCAGCATGGCCTCCGAACAGCTGGATTTGACCATCGATCCGGAAAGTAAGGGGATTCGTATTATTACCCTGCGCTCGCCGCTTTACGTGCGTGGGACCTTCAAAAATCCGCAGGCGGGAGTCAAGCCCGGGCCGCTGATTGCGCGTGGTGCGGTGGCCGCAGCCCTCGCGACGTTGGTCACCCCGGCCGCCGCGCTGCTGGCGTTGATTTCGCCGTCAGAAGGCGAGGCGAATCAATGCCGGACGATTTTGTCGCAGATGAAGAAGTAACGCCTTTCTCCCTCTCCCTGTGGGAGAGGGCCGGGGTGAGGGCATCAGGCCGCAATGAATTACAGCGCCTGATGCTTAGTCTCATGCGTCAGCAGCAGCGCAATCAACGTCAGCGCCGCCATGGCCGCCAGATAAACGCCCACGTAGAACAGACCATAATTTGCCTGCAGCCAGGTGGCGATATACGGTGCCACGGACGCGCCCAGAATAGACGAGACGTTATAGGAGAACGACGCGCCGGTATAACGCACTTCCGTCGGGAACAGCTCCGGCAGCAGCGCGCCCATCGGGCCGAAGGTCAGCCCCATCAGGCTCAGGCCAATCAGCAGGTACGCCATCACCAGCGCCGGGCTACCTGAACTCAGCAGCGGCGGGAAGACGAACAGAGCAAACAGAATGATCAGCGTGGTGATCGTAATCATGCTCGCACGACGACCAAACTTATCCGCCAGCAGGCCGGCAATCGGTACCATCACGCCAAACCCAATCACCGCCATCATCAGCATCCACAGCACTTCGTTACGCGGCAGGCCCAGCCCAACCGGCGCGGCGGCGGTACTGTAGGTCATGGAGTACACCGTCATGATGTAGAACAGCGTGTAGGTCGCCAGCATGATAAACGTGCCCAGCACGGTCACGCGCACGTGTTTGGTCAGCAGGGTGCCCAGCGGCACTTTTACCTGTTTTTTCGCCGCGGCTACTTTTGCGAACACCGGCGTCTCATGCAGGGAAACACGCACATACAGGCCAATCAGCACCAGCACGGCCGAGAAGACAAACGGGATACGCCAGCCCCAGCTCATGAACTGTTCATCCGTCAGCAGCCAGGAGAGCAGCAGGAAGGTCCCGTTGGCAAAGAAGAAGCCAATCGGCGCGCCAAGCTGCGGGAATGAACCGTACAGCGCGCGTTTACGCGGCGGGGCGTTCTCGGTCGCCAGCAGCGCCGCGCCACCCCATTCACCGCCCAGCCCCAGACCCTGACCAAAACGCGCCAGCGCCAGCAGGACCGGCGCCAGAATGCCGATGGTTTCGTAGGTCGGCAGCAGGCCGATCGCCACGGTGGAGATGCCCATCGTCAGCAGCGAGGCCACCAGGGTGACCTTGCGCCCAATACGATCGCCGAAGTGTCCAAACAGCGCGGAGCCAATCGGACGCGCCACAAACGCAATAGCAAAGGTCGCCAGAGACTGTAGCGTCGCCGCCGTCGGGTCTCCCTGCGGGAAGAAAATATGCGGGAAAACGATGACCGCTGCGGTGGCGTAAATGTAAAAGTCGAAGAACTCAATGGCGGTGCCAATCAGCGATGCGACGACAACTTTATTGCGCGAGTTTACCGGGACGTTTTCCGCACCAGAGTCGAGTGTTGTGGCTGTTGATTGCATAATATTTTCTTATTTTTTGTCGAACGAAAGGCCATATTACGCACAGCAAAAGCGACATTTCAATCTGTAACAAAGTCGCTTCCTGATTATAAAATCAACAAAAAGCGGATAATGTTCAGGCCAGCCAAAATGCTTCCATGAAATGCTTCACGTTTTTTAAATATTGGTGGATAAAACTGGTTTTCGGTTAAATAAAAGTTACGGACTGGATTTATATGCTAAAATGATGAGTCGGGCTGAAATATCAGCCCGAGAGCGGAATTAACGATGTGTTTTTCCGGGCATTCGCGTGTCGCCTTTGTACTCGGCGGTGGCAATCCACGCCGCGCAGAACAGGGTTAAACGCGCGAAGAAGTAGAAGAACGCCATCAGCCCCAACACCGAGCCAAATGCCGCGCCGGACGGGGATTTCACCAGCGACGGCAGGGTGTAGGTCATCACGATCTTAATCACTTCAAAGCCGATCGCCGCAATCAATGTGCCGCGGAGCAGCGCCTTCTTACGCGGACGATGCCGAGGCAAGCGCCAGAAAATCCAGAAGAACAGCAGGTAGTTGGCGAAGATGGAAATCGCCAGTCCGATGCCGCGCCAGGCGGGCTTCAGCCATTCGATGTAATTAAGATAGAGCGCAGAAATAATCATCTGCTGCGCGGAGCCCGCCACGGAGGTAATGGAGAGCGTGACGACGAGCGCGATAAGCAGGCCAATCAGCGAAATAAAGTCGCGGAAATATTTAACCCAAATTTTCTCCTGATCCTGCGGTTTACGCTCCCACACCTCGCGCGACTGGGCGCGAATAGCTTCGCGGAGGTTGCCCATCCAGTTAACGCCGGAGTAAAGGGCGATGAGCAAACCGACGATCCCGACGGTGGTGCGCTGCTGAACGGCGGTGTTAATCGTGCTTTTCAGCGTGGTGGCGAGGGTGGGGTCACTGACGTTATTCAGGATCTTATTGAAAATATCCTGCAGCAGCGTTGGATGCGACGCGAGTACAAAACCGGCCGCAGCAAACGACACCATCAGGATGGGGATCATCGACAGGAACGAAAAATAGGTGATCGCGGCACCGAACTGGTTCCCCATGCGGTCATTAAAGCGCTCGGTCGCACGTATTAGATGCGCAACCATGGGAAACTGCTGAATTCTCTCCGCCAGGCTGGTGACGGTGCCCAGCGCCTTGCTGGCTGTACCAGGGGCTTTAGCCTCTTCCGGCTCGGTTTCCATCTTCTTGATGGGTTCATAATCTAAATGTTGGGTGGGTCGTTGCGGGTTATTTTCCGGCGTCACGCGTCTTTTCCTTTTTCGTTTGGCTGGATGTTATTGAATTATAGCTTGCGACTAGTCCACGTAAGCTTTTGTGAGTTCGGTTAGCCACTCCATAAACAGGTGAACCCGGCGAGAGAGGTTGCGCCGGTGGGGGTAAATCAGGGAGACAGGCATCGGTTCCGCACGATACTGCGGGAGGATCTCAATCAGTTTCTTTGCGCGCAGCAGGTCGCGCACCCCAACGCGCGGGGCCTGAATGATCCCCAGCCCGGCAAGGCAGGCGGCCTGGTAAGTTTCCGTGCTGTTGACGGTTAGCACCCCGCCCGTTTTTATCCACTGCGTCGTGCTGCCGTTATAAAATTCAAAGCCCTGAGGGCGGCTTCCCAGCATCGCGGCATAATGAATCACGGCGTGCGAGCCTAAATCGTCCAGCGTGTCAGGGTAGCCAAAACGCGCCAGATAATCCGGGCTGGCGCAGTTGATCACCGACAGCTTGCCCAGCGGACGGGCTATCAGCCCTGAGTCCTTCAGGGAACCCACGCGGACGACGCAATCAAACCCTTCGCGGACCACATCCACCAGACGATCGCTGCTGCTGAGCTCCAGTTCGATACCCGGATACTGCTGTAAAAAAGCAGGCAGTTTGGGGATGACGACATTTCGAGCAACGCCAACGGGCATATCCACGCGCAGCCTTCCGCTGATGCTGGAGGGATCGTGCTGAAACATACCGTCGAGCTCATCCAGGTTCGCCAGCAGATCTTTTGCCCGTTCGTAATAGACCATGCCGTCCTGCGTCAGGCTAACGCGGCGCGTGGTACGGTGCAGTAGCTGGGTGCCAAGCCGGTTTTCCAGTGCCTGAATTTGCCGGGAAACGCTGCCTTTCGGCAGCGTTAATGTCTCTGCCGCGCGGGAAAAACTCTCCAGCTCCGCGACGCGAACAAACAGCTGCATTGCGTGAATTTTATCCATAGATGAAGCTCATTGTTGTTTGCACTGAAACAGTGAAGCGTTATTACCCATCTTTATTGATCTTCTATCACCTAATAAGCTCTTTCTCAATCTCCATAACAGCCAAAACGAGGTTTATGATGACTGAACGTATCGCATTAGTGACGGGTGGTAGCCGCGGCTTAGGTAAAAACGCTGCGTTAAAGCTGGCTGCAGACGGCACGGGAATTATCCTGACCTACAATCGTAGCCAGCAGGAAGCGCTGGAAGTTGTGCGCGAAATTCAGGAAAAAGGCGTCAAGGCGGCGGCATTAAAGCTCAATGTCGGGGATATCGCCGGTTTCGAAAATTTTGCTCAACAGCTTCAGGAGATCCTGAAGAGCGTCTGGCAGCGCGAAACATTTGATTATTTATTGAACAATGCCGGAACGGGTTTATACGCACCCTATACCGAAACGACGGAAGCCCAGTTTGATGAGGCGCTGAACATTCACTTCAAAGGGCCTTTCTTCCTGACACAGCGCCTGCTGCCTCTGCTTAACGACGGGGGGCGGATCCTCAATGTCTCCAGCGGACTGGCCCGCTTCACCCAGCCAGGCTCAGGAACCTACGCGGCCATGAAAGGGGCGATGGAAGTGCTCACCCGCTATCAGGCGAAGGAGCTTGGAGCGCGCGGTATCTCCGTCAATATTATCGCACCAGGCGCGATCGAAACCGACTTTGGCGGTGGGCGCGTGCGCGACAACGCGCAGCTTAACCAGATGCTGGCGTCGCAGACGGCGCTGGGGCGGGTAGGTTTGCCGGACGATATCGGGGATGCCATTGCGGCGCTGCTTAGCGATAAGCTTGGCTGGATGAACGCGCAACGTATTGAAGTATCAGGCGGTATGTTCCTGTGATGACTGATGTTAAGCGGAGGGAACCCCTTAAGGAAATCCTTAAAATGAATGTGTCAAAATGCGGGTAAATATAAAAACCACTGGCGGATTTGTAACCTCTCCATTCATTGAGTTTTTTCTTAAATAGCGCCTATGTAGAATCCCCCTTCGCTATTCTCAGAGGGAGAAATACGATGCGAGTAATCATGTTTGACAGGCAGTCGATATTTATTCATGGAGCGATACACGGTTTGCAGAAATTAATTCCTGAAATAAATATAACGGGGGCTTGTCAGGCAGACGATTTATGGACGCAAATATCCGCGTCACCGTCTGCTATCGTCATGATTGACGGCAATTTAATTCAGGATGAGGGGAGTTCTTTCCTGGATGAAATTATGCATCGCTTCCCGTCGGTACGGGTGATGATGGTTCTGGCAAAAAAAGAGACCCGATGGGTTGAACAACTCATGCAGCGAAACGTGATGGCTATTATCCCCCGTAACGCTAACCCTGAGCGGTTTGCCGCCGTGCTGGATTCCGTGTCCAGAGGGATGGTCTGCTTTCCCGCTGAGTGGGTCAGCCAGCAATCGTCAGCGCAGGCGTTACTTTCCTTAAGCGAGCGTCAGCGTGAGGTGCTGAAGCTGCTGGCGGCGGGCGAATCAAACAAAGAAATTGGTCGCAATCTCAACATCAGTGCGGCCACGGTAAAAGCGCATCTGGAAGCGCTTTTTCGCCGGCTGGAGGTAAAAAACCGAACCCAGGCAGCCATGTACTACACCCGGGCGACGGCCTGAAGCAGCGCTTTCGGGAGTGAAGACGTCACGCCGAAACTCAGTATCATCAGTACCAGCGCGTCATGCTGCTGCTGGGTTAATGGATGTATACACTTTTCCCGCAGCAGCGTTTCACACAGCTGAATATCTTCATGGAGTAAATATTCCGCCTGAAGAGGCGTGATAAGGCCGTGAAAATTTTCCCGTTCGCGGATCACATGCCCATAGCCGATAACCCATACACCCTTTTCATCACGATATTTCTCCAGTGAAAGCCCTTGATGTTTCTTTATTAATTCTATGGCGGCAGAAGATATATTTAGCGCATGACCGTTCATATTCGTTTCCTCTTAATGGCGATACTGTAGAGGAATCGCGGTACGAGCAATATCCGCCAAATGGCTGTTGTTCAGGAATTATTGTTCAGGTATTCCTGCCGTAATAACCCAAATAACCAGTCATTTTGCCAGCGACCGGAAAGGTAATAGCTTTCACGTAGCTCGCCTTCCAGCTGGAAGCGGGCTTTTTCCAGCAGGCGCCTGGAGGCGACGTTTCCCGCGGTGACGGTGGCGGTGAGCCGACGAATACCGCCCTGATGAAAGGCGTAATCGCAAAGCGCCTGCAGGGATTCGAAGCCGTAACCTTTGCCCTGCGCCTCGGGGGCAAAAAGAAAGCCCACTTCGGCGCAATCTTCTTCCCGATGAATATACCCGGTAACGCCCAGCGGGGCCTGTGAGAGGGCATCACGTACGACGAGGCACAGCCAGTGCGCGCTGCCTGGCGTCCAGGGCGTCAGGCGCGAATCAAACGCCTCCCGGATCGCTGCGACGGGGCGGTTCTCCGCCACAAAGCGCATGACTTCGGGGTGTTGCTGCAACGCCAGAAAAAAGGGCCAGTCTTGCTCCTGCAGGGGCGAGCAGTTCAGGCGTGAGGTCATTAAAACTGGCATTAAGATTCTCCTGAAGCATTTTAAATGATTTTAGGGTTGTCACTTTATTTCAACAGAAAGTCAGGTATGGTTAAGCGCGTATAAATAAAAAGAAAAACGGCCGTTAGTGCCCATTCCGGATGTCTTCGCTGTCGCTTAAGGAAAACAATGACTCTCAGCACATCACATCATATCCGCGAACAGTTTGAACACTGTCTGGCGGTCATTCGCCAGGCGTCGGTGGAAATCTTGCTTCTTCTGAATGTACATGTTTCTGAGGGGAAAGATCCACGCTGGTTTCTGGAACAGCTGGACAGCGCGCGTTTAGGCCTCGGGGGATGGGCTACGGTTGCGAAGAAGCTTAACCTGAATGATGCCGAGATGTCGGAATTTACGCTGCAGCTGCGCCTGCTGCAGCAGCGCGTCCCGCAGTACGAAAGCGGGCAGGATGTCAGTGAAAACCAGCTTATTGCGGCGATGCGGTTTGTGACTACGCTGGAACATCTTCGTCTGCAGCAGCCGCTTCTGACCTACAGCACCGAGCTGGCCCCGGGAAGCGAACTCCAGCAACAGCAGGCGCACAAGCAGGTACGCGCAATTGAGTTAATGATTAAAGGCCTCATTCAGCAGGCCTGGCCCGATCAGGTGCGGCTCAATAATCATCTTAAAACCTTATTTAACGCTGACCGCGTACGGCGCTGGCTGAAGCATGGCGAAATCAACGATGTCCTGAGCGGCATGATGTTCAGTGAACTGGCGCAAATGCTGGTGGATAAAAAAGAGTTCAGCCGCTATTACGCCTCGCTGTTTAACGACCCGTCCATGCTGACGCTCCTGGTGGAGCCACGCAAAACGCTGCAAACCTTCCTTGACGACATTCGACAAATTCGCAACAGCATTACGGTGCAGAAAACGTTAAGTTCGGCGCAAATTCAGCTGCTGGATAACTACTACATGCAGATCTCCCGTCCGGTTCAACGCGCGTTTGAGGAGGGGAGAACGCGCGTCAACCCGGCCGGATTCATGGCGGTGGATGCCAGCGAGCTGAACGCGTTCTGGGAAAGGGCGCAAAAAATGGATCGGGTTACCGGTGGGGATCTATTTGAAGTCCGCGACACGATTGAAAAGCCGACCCAGCGCGCCCCGCGCACGCCCGAACAGCGTGAGCAGCTTATCTCCGGTGCGCTATGGGGAGCGGTCGGCGTGATGGTGATTGCCATCGTGGTAGGCGGCTTCTGGCTGGTGACCAGCAGCAAACCGCAGCCTGCGGCCGAAAATACGGCGCAAGCGGCGGCTCCGCCGCAGGAGATGCGCGAAACCCCTTCCTCGCGCGAGACGCTGACGCGCATGGGAGTGACCTGGGACGAGAGTAATTTCCGTTCGGCGATTAACCGCAACGATACCCGCGTGGCGCTGCTCTTTTTGCAGGGTGGGATGGACTGGAAGCTGTCATGGACCGAAGAGGCGATGTCGGCAGGCTATGACGACGTTCTGGAGCTTATGCTGCGCTATCGGCAGAACATGGCAGAAGAGAAGCCGTGTCGTCGTTTCATCAATACGCTCAGCCACGCCATGTCAAACGGCGAGTCCCTGACGTCAATACGTAAAGAGTATCTGAAAGCGTTCTGCACCGTGCCGGCCGTGGTGAAGCGCCAGAAGCACGATCTTGAGATGGCAACGCGACGCGCGCAGTCACAGCCGGATGCCACCACGAAAAAATGGCAGTCTATTCAGACCGCCATTTATGAGGTGATTCGCTAAAGTTGTCCCCCTCTCCCCAGAGGGGAGAGGGGCCAGATCGCACCCCTCTCAAGGCTCCCCATACAACCCAATCAACCGTCGCACCACGCCGTTCGTCCAGCCGAAGCCATCCTGTAGCGGATACTCACCGCCGCCCCCTTCGCGCGGCGTACTGCTGGCGATGTGGTACTTCTCAATCAGCTTGTGGTGCGTCTTGTAGAAGTGGTTCACCGTATGCAGCCAGCTCCAGGCGATTTCATCCCCCAGCGAGTCGTTGCCGTACTGCTTGAACCCCTGAATCGCCATCCACTGCAACGGCGCCCAGCCGTTGGGTTTATCCCACTGCTCGCCGGTTTCGTACTCGGTTGCCAGAATCCCACCCGGCGTCAGCAGACGCGCTTTAACCGCGTCAGATAAACGTTCTGCCTGCTCGTGCGTCGCCATTCCAACATACAGCGGCACAATGCTGGCGGCAGAAAACAGCGCCATCTGCTCGCGTCGCCAGTCGTAATCGCGGTAACAGCCACTCTCCTCGTCCCACAGATAGCGGTTCACCGCCGCGCGGCGATCGGTGGCCTTCTGGCGGAACAGCTCGGCCGTCTCTTTATCCCCTTTCGACGCCGAGATATTGGCAATCGCACTCTCCAGCTTAAACAGGAAGGCGTTCAAATCAATGGGGATAAACTGCGTCGTGCGAATGCTGGCGAGTCGCGCCGGATCGCGCAGCCAGCGGGAGGAGTAATCCCAGCCAGACGCTGCACCCGCACGCAGATCGCGATAGACCTCATTCGGCGGACGGCCCGAGTGGCGGGCGGTTTCCACGTCCTCAATCCACGATTCGTCGCGCGGGGTGTCACGGTCGTCCCAGTAGCGGTTCAGCAATGAACCGTCCGGCATGCGCACCGCGCTGCGGTAGGCCTGATTAAGCAGGAGCGACTCCGCGCCGTCCATCCAGAAGGCATGCTCCATTTTGAGGTGGTCGAGGTAACGCTTCGCGCCGCGCACGCCGTCCTCTTCAAACAGCTCCACCATCAGGGCAAAGACCGGCGGCTGCGAGCGGCTGAGATAATAGGTGCGGTTGCCGTTAGGGATATGGCCGTAGCGTTCGATCAGCCACGCGAAGTTATCCGCCATGCACTTCAGCAGATCGTTACGGCCACTTTCCGCCAGCCCCAGCATGGAGAAGTACGAATCCCAGTAGTAGGTCTCGCTGAATCGCCCGCCGGGCACGATATAGGCCTGCGGCAGCGCCAGCAGGGACGACCAGGGAATATGGTCCTGCGGTTCGCGCGTCAGGACGGGCCACAGGCTATCAATGTGCTCTTTCAGCGACAGTCCGGGGTCGGAGACATATTCGGTGCTGTAGGTTTCAGGCAGCCAGAAGTGGTTCTCCACGAACTGACGCAGGTCGAAATCCCGGTGCCGTCTGACCTTGCGGTAGCGGATCAGGATATCCAGCGGATCCATCTTCGGCGCGCAGTCGGGGAAGGTTTTGCTGTCCGCAAACAGCCGCGTCGACTGGACGTGCTCGAACAGTTCAAGGTAGCGATCGGCGGGCGTCAGGGCATCGGAGGCGGGTAGCCCCTCGATCATTTCGGGTTCCGGCTCCGCCTCAATCATCTCATCCAGTTTTAACTCGCAGGGATCGGTCTCGTAGCGCAGCTCTTCTGCAATCTCGAATTCGATGTTCTCGGTAGCCTGTAGTTTCTGGTTGAACATGGTGATAGGGACCTCCGGTTATGTGTTCTGAAGACAGGTTTCTCCGGGCGTCCTATAAGCGTAGACATTCGCTTCGGTAGATGTGGAGGGATATGTGCGGTAGATCACTCTTTTCGGAGCATTCGTTTTGCAACGATTTATGTATGTGAATAAAAAAAGCCCCTCGGGAGAGGGGCTTCTGCATTATCGCATGGTGACAAACTCTTCCGCCGCCGTCGGGTGGATCGCCACGGTGTTGTCGAAGTCTTTCTTGGTCGCACCCATCTTCAGCGCCACCGCAAAGCCCTGCAGGATCTCATCCATGCCGAAGCCGATGCCGTGGATACCGACAATCTTCTCTTCCGGGCCCACGCAGACCAGCTTCATGCGGCACGGCTGACGGTGAGAGGTGACGGCGGTATACATCGCGGTGAATGCGGATTTATACACTTTCACCTGGTCGTCGCCGTACTGCTCACGGGCCTGCGGCTCGGTTAAGCCGACGGTGCCGATTGGCGGGTGACTAAAGACCACGGTCGGGATGTTGCTGTAGTCCAGATGCTCGTCCGGCTTGTTGTTGAACAGACGCTCGGAGAGACGACGGCCTGCCGCAACGGCCACCGGCGTCAGCTCAACCGCACCGGTGTTATCACCGACGGCGTAAATGCCCGGTACGCTGGTATTCTGGAACTTATCGACGACGATGTAGCCTTTTTCGTCGGTTTTCACGCCGGTCACCGCCAGGTTAAAGCTGTCGTTCGCCGGTTCACGGCCAATCGCCCAGATCAGGCAATCAACGGTCTGGCTGCGGCCATCTTCCAGCTCAAGGGTCAGGCTGCCGTCCGCGTTTTTAACGACCGCTTTAGGCACGGCGTTGGTGTGCAGGGTTGGGCCTTCGGTGTTCATCACTTCAACCAGCGTATCGACGATCAGCGGGTCAAAGCTGCGCAGCGGTGCGTGTTTACGCACGAACAGGTGCGCTTCTGCACCCAGGCCGTTAATCACGCCAGCCAGCTCTACCGCGATATAGCCCGCGCCCACCACGGCAACGCGCTCAGGCAAGGCAGGCAGCTCGAAGAAGCCGTCAGAGTCGATGCCGTATTCCGCGCCCGGAATATTCGGGTGGCTCGGGCGGCCGCCGGTGGCGATCAGGATATGATCGGCGGTGATCGTCTCGCCGTTCACTTCGATCGTTTTCGCGTCCACAAAGCGGGCGAAGCCGTGAATCACGTCGACGTTATTTTTGCCCAGCACGTTGTCGTACGAGGTGTGAATGCGGTCGATGTAGGCGGTACGGCTGGCGATCAGCTTGTCCCAGTCGAAATTGTTGATGGTGGTGTCAAAGCCGTAGTCCGGACCGTACATATGGATCGCTTCACGAATTTGCGCCGCGTGCCACATCACCTTTTTCGGTACACAACCCACGTTCACGCAGGTGCCGCCCAGCGCTTTGGCTTCAATCAGCGCACATTTCTGGCCGTACATGGCCGCGCGGTTGATGGAGGCGATGCCGCCGCTGCCGCCGCCGATTGCGATGTAGTCATAATGCTTAGTCATAGCTTTTGTCCTTAATCGTGAATTGCCGCGATTGTATACCTGAAATCAATAGTTTCCACCGATGGCTGCAATTACTCCGGCACGATCCAGCTGACGGTGGCGTGGCCCGTTCCGGCTGGCACCAGCGTTTTGTGCAGCCACGGCAGCACGTTGTTCATCTGCGCTTCCAGCTTCCACGGCGGGTTAATGACGATCATGCCGGAAGCGGTCATGCCGCGCTGGTCGCTGTCCGGGCGTACCGCCAGCTCAATCTGCAGGATTTTACGAATGCCGGTCGCCTCAAGGTCTTTGATCAAGCGCTTGATCTGCGCGCGCAGCACCACCGGGTACCACAGGGCATAGGTTCCGGTCGCAAAACGTTTGTAGCCTTCGTGGATACCGGTCACCACCGCCTGATAGTCGGTTTTGATTTCGTACGGTGGGTCGATCAGCACCAGGCCGCGACGGGAGACCGGCGGCAGCTTGGCTTTCAGCTGCTGGTAGCCGTCGGCTTTTTCCACGCGGGCGCGGCTGTCTTTCTGGAATTCAGAACGCAGCAGCGGGAAGTCGCTCGGGTGCAGCTCGGTCAGCTGGATGCTGTCCTGCTCGCGCAGCAGCTGGCGGGCAATCAGCGGTGAGCCAGGGTAGTAGCGCAGCTGGCCGTTGCGGTTGAAGTGATTCACCACGCCAATGTAAGGCTCCAGCTCGGCGGGCAGGTCGTCCTGCTGCCAGATGCGGGCGATGCCCTCAAGATATTCGCCGGTACGCTCGGCATGCTCGCCGCTCAGCTGATAACGGCCCGCGCCCGCATGGGTGTCCAGATAGAGAAACGGCTTCTCTTTCTCTTTAAGCGATTCAATGATCAGGCTCTGAACGGTGTGTTTGAGGACGTCGGCATGGTTGCCAGCGTGGAAGCTGTGGCGATAACTGAGCATGGGTAATGGTATTCCGCTGAATTGACGATTTGCCACAGTTTACAGCAGAACGGCACAGATTACCCGCAGGCCCGGTAAGCGCAGCTATTGAAATCCTCTACACTTAACCCCATTACTGAAAACAATATGCACAGCGCCGGATGCGCGCTTCATTCACCTATTTCAACAGGACAGCGTTTATGACCAATCCATTACTGACGCCTTTTTCGTTGCCACCGTTTTCTAAAATCCTCCCTGAGCATGTGGTTCCAGCCGTTACCCAGTCGCTGGACAACTGCCGCGCGGCGGTAGAAAGCGTGGTTGCGCAGGGCGCGCCGTACACCTGGGAGAATCTGTGTCAGCCGCTGGCCGAAGTGGACGACGTGCTGGGGCGTATCTTCTCTCCGGTAAGCCACCTGAACTCGGTGAAAAACAGCCCGGAACTGCGTGAAGCCTACGAACAAACCCTGCCGCTGCTCTCTGAGTACAGCACCTGGGTCGGCCAGCACGAAGGGCTCTACAAAGCCTACCGCGACCTGCGCGACGGTGACCATTATGCCGCACTGAACACGGCGCAGAAAAAATCGGTTGATAACGCCCTGCGTGATTTCGAACTGTCCGGTATCGGTCTGCCAAAAGAGAAGCAGGTTCGCTACGGTGAAATCGCTGCGCGCCTGTCCGAACTGGGTAACCAGTACAGCAACAACGTCCTTGACGCCACCATGGGCTGGACGAAGCTGATTACCGACGAAGCAGAGCTGGCGGGTATGCCGGAAAGCGCACTGGCGGCGGCGAAAGCCCAGGCCGAAGCGAAAGAGCAGGAAGGCTTCCTGTTAACGCTGGATATCCCGAGCTATCTGCCGGTGATGACCTACTGCGACAACCAGGCCCTGCGTGAAGAGATGTACCGCGCCTACAGCACCCGCGCCTCCGATCAGGGGCCGAATGCCGGTAAGTGGGACAACAGCCCGGTCATGGCGGAAATCCTCGCCCTGCGTCACGAGCTGGCTCAGCTGCTGGGCTTCGACAGCTACGCGGATAAATCCCTCGCCACCAAAATGGCCGAGAACCCGCAGCAGGTGCTCGATTTCCTGACCGATCTGGCCAAACGTGCTCGTCCTCAGGGTGAGAAAGAGCTGGCCCAGCTGCGCGCCTTCGCGAAAGCGGAGTTTGGCGTGGACGAGCTGCAGCCGTGGGATATTGCTTACTACAGCGAAAAACAGAAGCAGCACCTCTACAGCATCAGCGACGAGCAGCTGCGCCCGTACTTCCCGGAAAACAAAGCCGTCAACGGCCTGTTTGAAGTGGTGAAACGCATTTACGGCATTACCGCTAAAGAGCGTACTGATATTGACGTCTGGCATCCGGACGTGCGCTTCTTTGAACTGTATGACGAGAAAAACGAACTGCGCGGCAGCTTCTACCTCGATCTCTACGCGCGTGAGAACAAGCGCGGCGGGGCGTGGATGGACGACTGCGTGGGCCAGATGCGTAAAGCAGACGGTTCTCTGCAGAAGCCGGTCGCCTATCTGACCTGTAACTTCAACCGTCCGGTAAGCGGCAAACCTGCGCTGTTCACCCACGACGAAGTGATCACCCTGTTCCACGAGTTCGGTCACGGCCTGCACCACATGCTGACCCGCATCGAAACCGCCGGCGTCGCCGGTATCAGCGGGGTGCCATGGGATGCGGTCGAGCTGCCAAGCCAGTTTATGGAAAACTGGTGCTGGGAGCCGGACGCGCTGGCGTTTATCTCCGGCCACTATGAGACCGGCGAACCGCTGCCCAAAGAGCTGCTGGATAAAATGCTGGCGGCGAAAAACTACCAGGCGGCGATGTTCATTCTGCGTCAACTGGAGTTCGGCCTGTTCGATTTCCGTCTGCACGCCGAGTTCAGCCCGGAGCAGGGGGCGAAAATCCTCGAAACGCTGGCCGAGATTAAAAAGCAGGTTGCCGTTATTCCAGGGCCAACCTGGGGCCGATTCCCGCACGCGTTCAGCCACATTTTCGCGGGCGGCTACGCGGCGGGCTATTACAGCTACCTGTGGGCCGACGTGCTGGCGGCGGATGCCTTCTCTCGCTTCGAGGAAGAGGGGATCTTCAACCGCGAAACCGGCCAGTCGTTCCTTGACAACATCCTGACCCGCGGCGGTTCTGAAGAGCCAATGGTGCTGTTCAAACGCTTCCGTGGCCGCGAGCCGCAGCTGGATGCGATGCTTGAGCATTACGGGATCAAAGGCTGATTGTTACGTGAAGATCTGCTTAGTGGATGAAACGGGCGCCGGAGACGGCGCCTTATC
Source organism: Enterobacter cloacae complex sp. P13B (assembly GCF_014895915.1). Classification (NCBI taxonomy): domain Bacteria; kingdom Pseudomonadati; phylum Pseudomonadota; class Gammaproteobacteria; order Enterobacterales; family Enterobacteriaceae; genus Enterobacter; species Enterobacter cloacae complex sp. P13B. The sequence continues at coordinate 17,331 of NZ_JADBQN010000009.1, read as the reverse complement.
TGTTCTGGCGGCCCGCTGGGGACTGGAGCACGATGAAGAGAACCTGATGGCGCTGGTGATGACGCCGGAACATCTGGAGCTTCGCAAGCGCGACGAGCCGAAGCTCGGCGGGATTTTTGTCGATTTTGTCGGTGGCGCGATGGCGCACCGGCGTAAGTTCGGCGGCGGTCGCGGCGAAGCGGTGGCCAAAGCGGTCGGCATCAAGGGGAGCTATCTCCCGGACGTGGTGGACGCCACGGCGGGGCTGGGACGCGATGCGTTTGTGCTGGCGTCGGTGGGCTGCCGGGTGCGGATGCTGGAGCGTAATCCGGTTGTCGCCGCGCTGCTCGACGACGGGCTGACGCGAGGCTATGCGGACCCGGAAATCGGCCCGTGGCTGCAGGAGCGTTTGCAGCTTATCCACGCGTCAAGCCTGACGGCGCTGACGGACATCACCCCGCGTCCGCAGGTGGTCTACCTCGACCCGATGTTCCCGCATAAGCAGAAAAGCGCGCTGGTGAAGAAAGAGATGCGGGTATTTCAGTCGCTGGTGGGGCCGGATTTAGACGCAGATGGCCTGCTGGAGCCGGCTCGTCAGCTCGCGACGAAGCGGGTGGTGGTGAAGCGCCCGGACTACGCGCCGCCGCTGGCGGACGTTGCGACTACTAACGCGGTGACCACGAAAGGACATCGGTTTGATATTTATTCGGGTACGCCAGAATAAAAAAAGCCGGGTGGCGGCTTCGCCTTACCCGGCCTACTTTCAGTGCCGCTTTTTTTGCACTTACTCGTCTTCTTCGTCGCGCAGCGGAACAATCAGCATGTCCACGTGAACGGTGTTAATCAGCTGGCGTGCTGAAGACATCAGCTTGCTCCAGAAGTCCTGATGGTGACCGCATACCACCAGATCCATATCGTATTTCTTAATCGCATCAACCAGCACCTGACCCAGGTCGCCGCTGCCGCTCAGGGTTTCGGTGATCGGATAGCCCGCGTTGGTGGAGAGCTCGCTCAGCGCGTGATGCGTTTCTTCAGAGATGCGTTTCTGCATATCGCCCAGATTGACGTCGATCAGACCGGTGTAGAGGTCGGAGTAATTCACATCAACGTGAATCAGGGAGACTTTCGCGTTGTAGGGACGTGCCATAGATACCGCTTTATCAACCAGCACTTTGCTCTCCGGGGAGAGATCTACCGCGATAAGAATGTGTTTGTAAGCCATAGTGTTACTCCTTCCTTAAGTTATCGATGACTAAATGGGAAAGCCGTCGTCTGATGCTTTCATTACGGCCCAGTTAAACATATTTTTCAAGCTTTGGTGTTGATAACGATTAACCTTGTGGCAAAAAAATTAACGGATCTCCTACACTATTTAATGAGCCGTTCGGATATTAAAACGCGAACCGGATCGACTTTTAGTCATTCTTTCACTGAACTGTCTGTCAGGGCATTGGGGTGCGGTAGCTCAGGAGCCTTGCTTCGTGGGCGGACGCCGGGGAGGATGTATGATTAGCACCGTCGCATTGTTTTGGGCGTTATGCGTAGTTTGCATAGTGAATATGGCGCGCTACTTCTCATCGTTACGTGCGCTGTTAGTGGTACTTCGTGGTTGCGATCCGTTGCTGTATCAGTATGTGGACGGTGGAGGGTTCTTCACCTCGCATGGACAGCCCAGCAAGCAGATGCGTCTGGTGGGGTATATCTACTACCAGCGCTACCGCGATCATCACGATGAAGAGTTTATCCGTCGCTGCGAGCGTCTGCGTCGTCAGTTCATTTTGACCAGCGCCCTGTGTGGGCTGGTCGTGGTCAGTATGATTGCGTTGATGATTTGGCACTGAGCATAAAAAAAGCGGGTCAGTTTCCTGACCCGCTTTTTGTCGCCTTCAGCCAATTAAATCAGCTTCAGCGAAATCCAGTACAACCCGCCTGACAGCAGGATAGAAGCCGGAAGCGTAAACACCCAGGCCATCAGTATGTTGGTCACGGTTTTGCGCTGCAGACCGCCGCCGTCAACAATCATGGTACCTGCCACGGACGAGGAGAGTACGTGGGTGGTGGATACCGGCATACCGGTGTAGCTCGCCAGACCGATAGACACTGCCGCCGTCATCTGCGCGGACATACCCTGCGCATAGGTCATGCCTTTCTTACCGATCTTCTCGCCGATGGTGGTCGCCACACGGCGCCAGCCAATCATCGTACCGATACCCAGCGCCAGCGCGACGGCCATGATGATCCAGATTGGCGCGTACTCAATGGTATTGAGCATATCACTTTTCAGTTTCTTCAGCAGACGCTTGTCGTCACCATTCACCTCTGGCAGCTTCGCGACTTTATCGGTCACGTCGGAGATACAGAGCATGATACGACGCAACTGACCACGCTGTTCAACGGCCAGTTTATCGTAGCTTTCGATGTTGCCCAGCATACCTTTGGCACGTTCCAGCGCGTTAATCGCGTTAGCCGGATGGCAGTGGAATTCGCCAGGCGAGGTGGTGGCACCGGCTTCCGGAGAAGGGATCAACTGGTCAACGCCGGTCGCTTTTTTCAGCAGCTCAGGGTGCTGCTGGAAATAGGTTTCAACGTTGTTGACCGCATCACGGGTACGGGTGATTTCGTAACCCGAGGCGTTCATATTCACCACGAAGCCCGCCGGTGCGACACCGATCAGAACCAGCATCACCAGACCAATGCCTTTCTGCCCGTCGTTCGCGCCGTGAGAGAAGGCCACGCCGATAGCAGAAATGATCAGGGCGATACGCGTCCAGAATGGCGGCTTTTTCTTGCCGTCTTTCTTCTCACGCTCTGCTGGCGTCAGGTGGATACGCGCACGTTTCTTCGTGTTGCTCCAGTAGCGACGCAGGATGAAAATCAATCCACCCGCAACCACCAGACCCACGATAGGGGAGACGATGAGAGAAGCGAAAATGCCCAGTACTTTAGGCAGATTCAGCGCATCAACAACCGATGTCCCGGTCATCAGGGCGTTGGTTAACCCGATACCGATAATCGCGCCGATGAGGGTGTGAGAGCTGGATGCAGGCAGGCCAAAATACCAGGTACCGAGGTTCCAGATAATGGCAGCAAGCAGCATTGAGAACACCATGGCGAGGCCATGACCGGAACTCACGTTAAGCAGCAGATCCGTTGGCAGCATATGCACGATCGCATACGCAACGCTCAGTCCGCCCAGGAGGACACCAAAAAAGTTAAATACCGCCGCCATAACAACCGCAAGCTGCGATCGCATTGCGCGAGTGTAGATAACCGTTGCTACTGCGTTTGCAGTGTCGTGGAAGCCGTTGATCGCTTCGTAAAACAGTACAAAAAACAGAGCAAGCAATAGTAAAAGCCCGGTATGTAAATCCAGGCCGGCAAACAAATGTAGCATAGGACGTTACGCCATTTTGAGGACATGAACGCGGCGCATTATCCAGGACAAATGCGCAACGGGCAAAGTGAAATATAGACTTTTTTTGACATACCACCTGATTTGGGAAAAGTGCCTGAAAGGATAATCGTTAAATTTCAATGGAATGGCTTTGTAATATCTTTTTACGCTGGTGTGACCACAGAGGAAACTTTACAATCCGCGGCAGTTAACGAAGAGGGTTTTGACGTGGAAAGGTTTGATGCCGTGGTAATTGGCGCCGGTGCGGCGGGTATGTTTTGTGCGGCGATGGCCGGACAGGCGGGTCGTCGCGTGCTGTTGCTGGACAACGGAAAAAAGCCAGGCCGCAAGATCCTGATGTCAGGCGGCGGGCGCTGCAACTTCACCAATCTTTATGTCGAACCCGCGGCCTATTTGAGCCAGAACCGCCATTTTTGCAAATCTGCGCTGGCGCGTTACACCCAGTGGGACTTTATCGACCTGGTGGGTAAGCACGGGATCGCGTGGCATGAAAAGACGCTCGGGCAACTCTTCTGCGACGACTCCGCGCAGCAGATTGTCGATATGCTGGTGGACGAGTGCGAGAAGGGCGGCGTGGTCATGCGCCTGCGCACTGAAGTGCTGGAGGTGGCCCGCGACGAGCAGGGGTACACGCTGCAGTTGAATGGTGACACCGTCAGCGCCGATAATCTGGTGATCGCCAGCGGCGGTCTGTCGATGCCGGGGCTGGGCGCGTCACCGTTCGGCTACAAGATTGCCGAGCAGTTTGGCCTGAAGGTGCTGCCAACCCGCGCCGGGCTGGTGCCGTTCACGCTGCATAAGCCGCTGCTGGAACAGCTTCAGACGCTGTCCGGCGTCTCTGTTCCCTCCGTTATTACTGCCGAAGACGGGACGGTGTTCCGCGAAAACCTGCTCTTTACCCACCGCGGTCTCTCCGGCCCGGCGGTCCTGCAAATCTCCAGCTACTGGCAGCCGGGGGAATTTGTCTCGGTGAATCTGCTGCCGGACAGCGATCTGGACGCGTTCCTCAACGAACAGCGTACCGCACACCCGAATCAGAGCCTGAAAAATACCCTGGCGATGCAGCTGCCGAAGCGTCTGGTGGAGTGTTTGCAGGGGCTGGGGCAGATCCCGGATGTGTCGCTCAAGCAGCTTAACAGCCGCGAGCAGGAGACGTTGGTGGATACGCTAACGAACTGGCGCGTTCAGCCAAACGGTACCGAGGGGTATCGCACGGCGGAAGTGACGCTGGGCGGCGTTGATACGAATGAGCTTTCTTCACGCACGATGGAAGCGCGTAACGTACCGGGGCTCTACTTTATCGGCGAAGTGATGGACGTGACCGGCTGGCTCGGCGGATATAATTTCCAGTGGGCGTGGTCGAGCGCCTGGGCGTGCGCGCAGGCGTTGCAAAATGCGCAATAAATTGCCGGGGAGTCTCCTCCCCGGCGGTGTTGCCCATTCAGATGATGTAAGCATTAATCCGGTATAGCGTAATCCGCAATGCGGAAGGTGACCTTACCCGTCCAGGTGTTATCACGGTAAGAACCAATGGCGAGACTGTCCTGAGTGAAGCCATTGAAGCTCCCGGCCGCAATGGACGCGCCGAATTTTTCATACTGATTTTTACCCCAGTAGACTTTCGCAACGCCTTCTCTCACCAGCGTATTAATATTGATCATGCCTTCTTCATCGTCAGCGTAGTCATCCAGGCTTTTACCGCCGTTGATGACGTACACGGCGCCCACCTGCGTGCCGCTGCCGTTTACCGCATTCGGATCGCCAATCACCAGATCCTTTTTACCATCGCCATTCAAGTCCACATTACCGAGAATGCTGTTCCCGAACCCTGCCAGCTTGCTGCCAGGCCTGTCGGCGTAAATAGCATAGCCATCGTGTACGCTAAATGTTTTGTTGTAGTTCAGCCGGGTGTGCGCCGCATCGAGGAACAGAGACGATGGCAGCTTACTGCCGCCGGCCTTACCTTTAATAATCCAGACCAGCCCGGAACGTTTTTTATCAATACCCATGTCGGCAGGGGCGCTAATCGCAAAAGCGTTAGCGTGAGCATTCAGGAAATTACCTAATGGCGTAATGGTGCCGTTATTGGGCTTATCCTGCGTATACGCGCTATGATCGTTACTTCCTTCACCTCCGCCGGACTGACCACCCAGGAAAGCCGCCCCCATACCGTGAATGCGGGTTGCCTGTGTCGCGTTTAGCGAGGCGATGTCGAGATTCCCCTGGTTGAAGCTGCTGCCGTAGACGAGATAGGCCGTGCCGCGTCCATCAGTGCCGCTGTTCTCTGATTTACGGCCTTCATTGACCGATTCCGGGTCGACGATCAGGTAATCACTGAAGCCGTCGCCGTTAATATCCCCGACATCGCTGATCTGCTGCCCAAGGTTGTAGTTAAGGGGTTTATCCGGACCGTTGGTGGCGGTCATCTGCGGACGAATATAGGCACCGGTCGCGGCAGGGATCTCCCAGTCGCCCAGGTTGTTGCGCTTAATATCAATGTTCTGCCACTGATCGCCTGGCTTTTGAGCGCCGTAGATAATGACGGCGCCGCCGCGTCCGCCCGTGCCTTCGATATCGCCGATAGCAAGATCGACCATCTTGTTAGCCACGGCAGAATTTTTATATTTAATTGGGCCTACCGCGGCGCCAAACCAGCCGCCGGTATTCGCATTGCCTGAAGAATTCACCGTACGGATGCGAATACCCAGGCGAGCGTCGCCGTTGTCGATATCATTGAGGTCAATCTGATTAGAAAGACGCGCGCCGGTACGGTGATGCGGTCCGCCCCAGATAATATAGACCTGATCATGCCAGTGGGAGGCGATGACTAAATCATCATATCCATCGCCGTTAATATCACCTATTTTACGTACCGCGACGCCCATCCATTTTGTCGTCACTGAGCCAGGCTTATTCGCTTTATTGCTGTGGATAATTTTAAGCGCGTTTTGCGGATCGAATTCACCTACGTTATTGACTTGCTGCATGGGTTTCCCACCGGAAGTCCCGAAAATGACGTACGCGATCCCTTTTGCGCCATCCCCCCAGGGGGCCGTAATGACAATATCTTCACCCGCGATATGCGAACCATTGTCCTTATCGGAAAACTTACCGATCGTGGTCATCGTCATACCGAAATAGTCTTTTTGTTTTTCACCCTTAATAGATACAGGGACAGAATAAGGCTCGATATCGCTGGCGATAACCTGTGATGCCGTGATGCCAGTACCTGATAAAGCTGCAACGCAAAGCGCTACACGCGTTTTCGTTTTGAGTTTCATAGTATATATCCTTATACAAATCCATTTTTCATACCCGGCAACTCATTTGTATAGCGCTATGTGTTGCCGGGAAATAAGAGGTTTCTACGCTGTATTAAGTTTTTTCTTTATTTAAACTCGAAATCCAGCGTGGATGTGGCTTCAAATTTTCCCGGTTGTGGAGACTTTTCTCCTTGTTGGACAGGTGTTGCTATAATAGTGACATTCCCCTCCTGCGTTGGTACGGCCGAACTGCTGCCATCAATTTTATTCCCGTTGTGTTCAAGTTTTATCCCTAAATCATTGCGCTCACCTTCATCATTATGGGTCTTGATAAAACCAGAGCCATTAAAATCGGACGCGCGGAACTTAATACTCACCTTGCTTTCATCTTCAGGATTTTTGCAAGTCACACGAATATCCACTTTTTTTTGCTTACCGGTGGCCTCGGGCTTAAATTCATTCGCGGTAATACTGCCAAACGGGACCTTGATGGTTTGCCCGTCATTAATCATGCATTGTGGTGGAATATCAATTGACAGTTGGAAATTAAGTGTGACAAAAGGTCTGGAGGTGTCATAACTCCCCGTCTGTTTTTTGGCAAAAATGGTCACTAATTCCTGCATAGGAATATCAATGCGGCCTGAAGGAAGCGGTTTAGTTAATTCCAGAGAGACAGTCCCGCTGGAGCCGGTTGCGAACAGAGTATGGTCGTTTTTATCATCACAGTTATTTGTCGCAGGACGTCCATTATCAACACCGGCGGTATTACTCAAATCAACCGGTATATACCGCAATTCATCCTCGCCACCAAGAACGACATTTATACCGATATTAATACCCTTTTCCGCATCCAGAGGATAATAGATAAAGTCTGCGTTACGTTTGCCGCCTACTGTGCCCAGTTTCGTACTGGTAAATCGAAATAAGATACTTTCTGGCACGCTGGAGTCCTGACAGAGGCAGATACCATTAAAATTACCTTTATTATTCCATGTGGATTGGGTTGTGCCGGGTACGTCGTCGGCAGTAAGGTTTTCGATAATATCAAACTTGTGCGCCTGGCCAGATACGGTTGATGTCGGCCAGCAGCTTCCTACAACATCAGCATAAGCTGGCGCGCCCATCAATCCCCCTGCTGCCAGGCACGCGAGTAATGTTAATTTTTTCATTTTTAATTCCTTTATTTATTAACGGATGATTTGCAGGTCTGCGTTAACTGCACAATTCCGCTAATCGTGGGTTCCTGGCCAGAAAGCTGATAGTGAACCTGGCAACGCTGATCGGGTTTCTTACCCCAGCTCACGTCTAACGTTCCTTTTGCCGCCATCCCGGTGAGGAATACGCTGCCTTCATCACCCACAATGCTGGTGGTGGTATTCTGAGAAACAATGGCACCGAACGGAACGGGTTTGCCCTGCGCATCTTTCAGCGTCATCATCAGGCGTTTACCCACCGCCGTGGTGAAACGTGCCCGAACGATAGCCCCCCGGGTGGGAACGACTTTATGGCTGTTACTTTCCAGCTCGACATCGTCAGGTAATGTATCGGGACGCAGCTGGATATTGCTCTCCTGATAAGGTGTCAGGTAAGGCACCACCGCATAGCCCCAGGGGTCGGTGCGCACGCCAGTGTGGTTACGGACGCTGACACCTGCGGCATCCGGCGCTTCAACCAAAGCGACCGTTTCACCCAGCGACTGCGCCAGCGTGACGCCATGAGGATGAACCAGCACGCCCCCGCGCAGGCTGTAATTCAGCCGCTGCGCGTCCCGGCTATAGCCATACCCGGCGCCAACCTGCGCATAACGTCCGTTATAGCTAAGCGAGGCATCGCTACTGTTTGCCTGGCTTCCTGGGTTGATATTCTGCTGTACGCTCCAGTTCAGGTTATTGTCCTCAAGGGCGCTGCCGCTCAGGGAAACACTGTGGCCCGGCGAGCGTTTTTCCGCCGCAGAGAAGGTGTAACCGGCACGTGTGGAGCGGAGCCATTTGTCCAGAGGGACGCTCACGCTCAGGCTGAACAGATTGTCCTGGTTATAGAGACGCTGGTTATCCTCTTTTGTCACGTTCAGATAGTGGTTGTAATTCAGGCTATAGCTGATCCCGTTCCAGCTGTTGCCATAGCCCAGCGTGGCGGAGGTCGTGCGTTTTTGGCTCGTGTGGTAGTCCTCGCTGACCAGCATGGCGGAGAGATAGCCGAGGTTTTCTCCCAGGTTTTGGTTTAGCGTCAGTTCTGTACGGCTACGGCGTCGATCCAGGCGCGAGGGTTGCGAGTGATAGCTGCTCAGGGTTTCACCGAGCGTGTAGAAATCGGACGTCGAGTAGCGATAGCCCGCAATCGCAACGTTAGTGCCGGTAGACAGCAAATTTTTGTTATAGCGCAGGCGTAGCGACTGTCCCCGGTTTTTCTCTGCCTGTTTAGTGGTGGCCCAGGCCTGGGTAATATCAAATGACAGTGCGCCAAAATCGCCCATGTTTTTACCCATGCCAAAAAGCAGGGACTGATATTGACTGGCGGCCTGCATGCCTCCGTATATCGAGGTTTCCCACGGCAGACCGTAAATCAGGCTCCCTTGTGAAAACAGGGCATTCTCAGCATCGCTGCTGCTGGAACGATAGCTGCCGCTAATGACTTCATATTTGTATTGCCCTTCCCGCTGCATAACCGCTAACGACGCGTAAGGCACTAAAGAGACTTGTTCGCTGCCATCCGCCTCTTTCACCACAACTTTCAGCTCGCCGCTGCTGCCGAGGTAAAGATCGTTGATGACAAATTCACCGGGCGGGACATAGCTTTGATAAATGCTGTAGCCGTTCTGAAAAATAGTGATCTGGGCATTAGTACGAGCAATACCGCGGATCACCGGCGCATAGCCTCGCAGGCTGCCCGGAAGCATCTGTTCATCCGAGTAAAGCTGAACGCCGCGAAACGGGGTGCTATCAAAGACTTCTGCGGTAGAACTGTTATCCCCGACAATCAGCTGGCTATTCAGGGCGCTGATATCACGCTGCAGATAGGTATAAACCGATTCCCAGCGCCCAGCTTGTCCCTGGCTGTTACTCCAGGTCGAGAAATTGCGTAAACGCCAGGGTCCAACGTTCAGTCCCGGACGCAGGCTGAGGTACTGGCTATCGGTTCCCGTCCCGTTGTGCGAGGTCCACGTGGCGCCGCTGTAGTTGTAGCTGAGCATCAGGCCCGGAATACCCTGTTCCCGACGCGCAGGATCGATGTAGCCGTGAGCGTGGCTGTCCAGGGCCGCCTGGGGAATGCTGAGCCTTAACGCCTGCTCGCTGAAGTCAAATTCGCTGCTTGCGAGAGGGATCGCCGACAGATTCGCGCAGCCCTGGGTATCGTCCCGGAGCAACGGGAATGCCGCCGTTTTAACACCAAACGACTGGAGCGTCTCCTCGCTGAGGCACGGTGCGAGGATATTTTTATGCTGCGCGTTCTCTTCGAGTCGAAACGTGATATCGCGCGTGTCGTACATTTTATTGTTAAGAAACAGGTCAACACGATAAACGCCGGGTGTCTGGCTCTCTTTGTTCTCAAAGAGAGAAAGATCGACGGCGGTACGCGGCGCGCCACCCGTTTCCAGAAAGGCCGGGTCGAAGTAATCACTGGCGTATAATGCGCTGGGTAATATCCAGGCAAAGCAAAGCGCTGGACGAATGCCCCAAAATATAGTCATGAAAAAATACCCCTGTGAGGTTATTGTTTTAAAATCGTTATTCTATTTTTTGTGTGATTAACTGGCTGTTGCCGCCATAATCATTGATATATTTCCATTGCACGGTGGCATTGTTTTTCAAAAGCGTGTTCCTGAGCGTGAATGTTGTGCTGCTTTTAGGCGCGAGCATGTCAATCTCTGACCATGCTTTGTTATTGATCTTCACCTCCGCAAAGGAAATGTAATAAGACGAGTTGTTGCGTACAATGAGTTCGTTATTTTTAACAGACCATTGCACATTCTTACTAATATCCGTGGGTTCATCCATTAAATTTGACGGACGATAGAATAATTTGATCCGGGTATTTACCGCTATCTGCAGTTTATTAATGTCCTCTCTGGAAGAGGAGGGGATCGATTTTACGTTGATCCAGAAAAGCGACTCGCGATCCTGCGGTAAAGGCGCGCCGTTATAGATAATACGGAGCGCGTTGGACTTACCTGCATCCATGCGAAAAAGCGGTGGCGTCACAATAAACGGGGCTTTGGTGCCCTGTGAAACTTTGCCCTGTACCCAGCTCTGTACCAGGAACGGGCTGGCAGTATTATTTCTGACTGTAATATTGCTCTCTTTCTTGTCCGCATGATACACCACTCGCGTATTGGATAAGGTCACACTGGCGTGTGACATACAAGAGCCAAAGAGCAGAGCCAGCAGCGTCAGATAGCGTTTCCTTAACATAAAACGTCCTTGCGTTCCGGGCTGTTATTCATTGCCCGGAACTGAGTTGAATGATTTATTTATAGATAATGGTGTAATCCGCAACCGCATCTGCCTTACCGGCGGTCACAGCATCCAGGGATGATTTATAACGGGCTGAATACAGCAGGGTGGCTGCCCCCGTGGTGCCATCACCGGTAATAGGAACAAATTTATTCGGGTTGTCGCCCAGTTTTAACGATGTTCCATCTTCATTCAGGAATTCAATACCCAAACCCGTTGCGGCGTCGCCACCGGTTTTAAGCGCGAGCAGATTATTATCATTAGCATCATAGGCACCGCCAAATCGTGCTCCGGCTGATTTAAGTACGGCGGTATCGCAGTTAGACAGTTCTATCTGGATACGGTGAATACCCGCAACGTCACCTTTTTCTTTAAATGCTGAAGACGAGATGGTACCCATATCGATCGTTGGGTTCCCCCCCTGGCCGTTAATATCGACATCACAGGTGCTCGCGGTAATCATACCCGTGAATTCAATGGTCCCTGCGCCTTTACCTGGCGCTGCATGGCTGGAAGGACTGGCAATTGCAGCCAATAAAAATCCCATGGTAATAACGGATTTATTCATTTTTTAAAATATTCCTCAGTGTGTAAAAGGTAGAACAGTATTATTTCGGGTTAGTCACTCGAAAGCGTTGTTGTGGTCACGGGATGTGGATATTCCGCTAATATGAAACATTAAGGTGGATATTCATCATCGCTTACCAGTCCATGTGAAAAACTTCCATCACAAGAAGTCTGAATATTTTTCTGGGTCAGGTTAACAAGCGTTTAAAAAAAATAAAGTGAGAACATTATGATTTGTCTTTGGTTGTTTTAAAATCAATGAGTTAGATTGTTTTTATCAGGGTTTTATCAGCAATTCAGTGTGAGAATTTTACGGCTTATTTACTACTTGCCGTATGTCAGGTTCAGCTCAGATAATAAAACTTTCATAATAATGAAAGAATAATCTCCGGAAGAACACGTTGCCTTCCCGGAAGACGTAAGAGAAATCCTGGCACTTTTAACATCACATTTACATTGCCGGGCTGGCGTCAAGAAGTGTTATTATTATTCTCTTGCCCGGTGATACGGGCGTTTTCTTTTTTTTGTTGCAAACGTTGCCTCTGCCAGCGCGCAGATGAAGGTTAAGGATAGATTCATGGCTTCTGCTCATCTCGGTTTTCCGACTGAAACCGTTGTTGTCTTTGTGGTGATGGCCGTTGGGGCGATGTTTATCGACCTCTTCATGCACCGTCACGATAAACCTGTTTCGCTGAAAAGTGCGGCCATGTGGTCCGTTTTCTGGTTCTCGATGGCGATGGCCTTCGCCGGTTTTCTGTACATCCACCACGGCGCCGAGATGGCGAGCCTGTTCCTCACCGGTTACGCGCTGGAAGAGGTGCTCTCCATCGATAACCTGTTCGTGATGATGGCGATCTTTGCCTGGTTCGGCGTGCCGGATAAGTACCGTCACCGTGTGCTCTACTGGGGCGTGCTGGGGGCGATTGTCTTCCGCGGTATTTTCGTGGCGATCGGCACCAGCCTGCTGAGCCTGGGGCCTTACGTGGAAGTTATTTTTGCGCTGGTCGTCGGCTGGACGGCGGTGATGATGCTCAAGCGCAATGAAGAAAGTGACGAAGTGGAAGATTACTCGGGCCACCTTGCCTATCGCCTGGTGAAACGCTTCTATCCCGTCTGGCCCAAAATCAGCAGCAACGCGTTTATCCTGACGCAGAAAGAGGTCGATGCGGAGCTTGAAAAGCCGGAAAACCAGGACGTAACGGTTGGCCGCGTGAAGAAGGCGAAGCGCTACGCAACGCCGCTGCTGCTCTGCGTGGCGGTGGTGGAACTCTCTGACGTGATGTTCGCGTTTGACTCCGTACCGGCGATTATTGCGGTAAGCCGCGAGCCGCTGATTATCTACAGCGCCATGATGTTCGCCATTCTCGGCTTGCGTACCCTCTACTTTGTGCTGGAAGCGCTTAAGCAGTATCTGGTGCACCTGGAGAAAGCGGTGGTGCTGCTGCTGTTCTTCGTGGCGTTCAAGCTGGGTCTGAATGCGACCGATCACTTCTGGCACCACGGTTACAGCATTGGCGCGACGGCCAGCCTGTTTGTGGTGTTAGGTGTGCTGGCGCTGGGGATTATTGCGAGCGTGTTGTTCCCGGGGAAACGTGAGGCCTGATGCACCGATTTTCTCCCTCTCCCACAGGGAGAGGGCTGGGGTGAGGGCAACAGACCGCACCTAACCCTTAATCGGTGAATTCCGGCGCTTGCGCGGGTGATGGAAGTGCCGCCAGTGTGGATCCTGCGCCGCGGCCAGCAGTTCGTGGTCGCCGCGGGTGTCGCCCCAGGCTCGCAGATGATAGTCGTTCAGATCGCCATACACCTTCTCCAGCCTCGCCACTTTCTGGGCGCAGCGGCAGTTATTGCCCGTAATGCGTCCCGTCAGCTTGCCGTCCTTCACTTCCAGCTGCGTGCCAATCAGCTTAATGCCGAGCCTGTCCGCCCACGGCTGGAGCACCAGCGCCGGCGACGCAGAGCAGATCGTCACTTCCGCGCCGGAATTCACCTCAGCCGCCACCGCCAGAACCCCTTCGGGGCGCATCAGCTTGTTCCAGTATTTTTCGCAAAAGGCTTCCGCCTGCTGGCGTAGCCAGTGTTCGTCCACGCCTGTCAGGAACGTTTTAATCAGCACTTCCTTCAGCTCATCACGCGTCAGCTTGCGGCGCACGCAGTGGAGCGTGGGCAGCGCCATGCGCACCAGACGACCCGCAAAGTAGCGTTTCCCAAAGGCAAAACGCAGGAAAGGGATAAAGCTGTCGTGGTGCGTGAGCGTCCCGTCAAAGTCAAAGACAGAGAGCACGCTGGATTTCGCCACCGTCTCGTCGGCAATCATATTGGTCATAAATACGTCTTAGCTGAATTACACATTCTGTCGATCAGTTTACCTGCTTTATCTGAACAGTCCTTACATCACCACCCTTTTTTTTCTCAATCTTGCGATCTGAAAGTGAGTCCAATTTTGGCCTCAATAATGATTGGTGAAAAAGTGAGCAGTCTATATTATCGCCACATCGAAAGATATTTCGGGGGAACGTTGGCCCCCACAGGTAAGGATAAATTCACTCTTAGCTCCTGTTTAGATATGACATTCAGATCGCTTATTTCAATCCTCACGTTAAGTTTTGCTTCGTTTTCCGCACTGAGTTTTCAGTTGCCCGCATCGATGATCTCCGCCGATAGCACATTTGCGGAATCGCCGGTGAAGTCGGCCCTGCTTCACCAGGAGACAGGCCCACTCCGCTCCCGGATACTGGATCAATACCAGAAATGGAAAGGGACTCACTATCAGTGGGGCGGCACCACGCACCGCGGAGTGGATTGCTCCGCGCTTATGCAGCATCTGTTCAGCGATGCGGCGCATCTTTATCTGCCGCGCACGACGAGTGAGCAGATCCATCGCGGTGTACAGGTAGCGCAATACCGTCTGAAGGCGGGAGATTTGGTCTTCTTCCAGACGGGCCCGAACCGCAGGCACGTTGGCGTGTATATCGGTAACAGCCAGTTTATTCATGCCTCCAGCAGCCAGGGCGTAACGGTCTCAACCCTGACTGATGACTACTGGCAGGATCGTTACATTACCGCCCGTCGTGTCGCGGGCAGCGCCGCCTGACGACATTAAATAATGTCATCCACCACGCCACCATCGACGCGCAATGCCGCGCCTGAGGTGGCGGAGGCCTGCGGCGAACAGACATAAATCACCATATTAGCCACCTCTTCAACGGTGGCGGCGCGCTGGATAACCGAGCTGGGGCGGTTGGTCATGACAAATTCTTTCGCCAGCTGCTCCAGCGATTTACCGGTTTTCTCGATCTCATCTTTCATCATTTCAGCGAAACCGTCCGACATCGTCGGGCCCGGCAGCACGCTGTTCACCGTCACGCCGCTTCCCGCCACGAACTTCGCCAGCCCGCGCGCCAGCGAAAGCTGTGCCGTTTTAGTCACCCCGTAGTGGATCATGTCTGCCGGGATATTGCAGGCTGACTCGGAGGAGATAAACACCACGCGGCCCCAGCCTTTTTTCACCATACCCGGCAGCAGGGCGCGGGAGAGGCGCACGCCGGACATCACGTTGGTCTGCCAGTAGCGCTCCCAGGTTTCATCGTCGGTGCCATAGAAATCCTGCGGGCCGTAAATCCCGGCGTTGTTCACCAGAATATCGACGTCGCTCGCGACCTTCAGCAGCGATTCAACCCCTTCCGCGGTGCTGAGATCGGCAATGGCTGCACGCACCTGCACGCCAGGCACAACCTGCTGCAGCTGCTGAATACCTTTGTTCACCGAGTCGGTGCTGCGGCCATTAACGATCACTTCCGCGCCGCTTTCTGCCAGGCCTCTGGCAATGGCAAACCCGATCCCGCCGGTTGAGGCGGTGACCAGGGCCACTTTCCCTGCAAAGTCGATTTTCATCATCAGCTCCTTATCGTTTTAACGTTCGGACCTTAAAGCGTAGCAGGTGATGATGACGGCTCCTGGCTAAAAAGGCGCAGCAGGGTTTCAACCTGCTCATCCAGCGGGGCGAGGGTGCGCTTCACGATCAGATGCAGCGGCGTGGCCCGACGAACGCCGTGGCTCAGCGGGAGGATTTTTAGTACGCCTTGCTCCAGCTGGGGCTGAATGCGTTCCTCTGGCAGCCAGCCGTAGCCGACCTGCGAGACGACCGCCTCTATGGCTGCGTCGATGGTCGAGAACGTCCACGACTCGCCGGCAGCCCGCGCGGCGTTCTGGCTGTCCGCAATCTGGATTAGCGGCCACGGGCGCAGCATCTCATCATTCAGCGGCGCGTCGAGGCTAAAGAGGGGATGCCGGTGATGCGCCACGGCGACAAAGTCAATATTCATCAGCCATTCGCCGAGCCCGGTAATGTCCTGGCGGCGGGTTAAAACCATCACATCGGCCTCGTTGTTTATGGCATCGGCGCGGGTATTTTCCAGCACCTCCGTGAGGCGGACCTGAGTTTGCGGATACTGCTGCTGGAACTGACGCAGAATGGCGAACAGGCGGCGGCGTGGGAAAATCGAGTCCACCACCAGGTCCAGCCGCGTGCGCATCCCGTTACGAAGGGTCGCCGCGCGCGTCTCGACATACGAAAACGCTTTCAGCAGCGGTTTCACCTGGCCGAGAAGCAGTTCACCGGCCGGGGTCAACACCGCCCTGCGCCCCTCCGGCGCCAGCAACGCCACGCCCAGCCGCTCCTGCAGCAGCGACAGGTTATAGCTCACCGAGGACTGACTGCGGTGGGTTTCTTCCGCAGCTTTGGCAAAGCTGCCCGCATCCACCACTTTTTCCAGTAAGGCCCACTGTTCCAGCGTTGTCTTGTGCATAATTTATCTAAAATTTGGATGAATTTGATTAAAACATAGCGTTATTCATTCATTTTTTGAAGGCTTAAGATCGTCTCATCAAAACGAAGGAGACATCTTATGAGCACATTCGACAAACACGACTTAAGCGGCTTCGTTGGCAAACATCTGGTTTATACCTATGACAACGGCTGGAATTACGAAATTTACGTCAAAAACGAGACTACTCTCGACTACCGTATTCACAGCGGTCTGGTGGCGAACCGTTGGGTTAAAGATCAGCAGGCTTACATCGTGCGGGTAGGGGAGAGCATCTATAAAATCTCCTGGACCGAGCCAACCGGTACGGACGTTAGCCTGATTGTGAACCTGGGCGACAAACTGTTCCACGGCACCATCTTCTTCCCGCGTTGGGTCATGAACAACCCGGAAAAAACCGTCTGCTTCCAGAACGACCATATTCCGCTGATGAACAGCTATCGCGATGCGGGGCCGGCATATCCAACAGAAGTGATTGACGAATTTGCCACCATCACCTTTGTACGCGACTGCGGTGCGAACAACGAAAGCGTGATTGCCTGTGCAGCCAGCGAGTTACCGAAAAACTTTCCCGATAACTTAAAATAAGCGCGACAATTAACTAAAAAGAAAAGTTCCCGGTTATTTCTGCTTTTACAGAAATAACCGGGATTTTTTTTGTTTGTTGATGTTCGGTTTAAAATAACATTTTGTAAAAATTGAGTTTGATCACGAAATAAATAATTCATAATTACATAAGCTATTGTTTATAAATGAATTAATATTGATTTTGTTACAACTAAATTACGCATCTTAATTTTTCACTAAGAAATGAACTCTACCTTGATATG
>NZ_JADBQN010000089.1:0-3007 GCF_014895915.1 Enterobacter cloacae complex sp. P13B | reverse complement strand
CTGCTGCTCGGCGGCGACGGGGCGATTTCGGCGAGCGGCAACTTTGCCCCGCAGGTGTCGGTGAATCTTCTGAAAGCCTGGCGGGATAAAGACGTGGCGAAAGCGGCTGAGTATCATCAGACCCTGCTGCAAATCCCGCAGATGTATCAGCTGGATACGCCGTTTGTGAACGTCATTAAAGAGGCGATCGTGCTTTGTGGTCGTCCTGTCTCCACGCACGTGCTGCCGCCCGCCACGCCGCTGGACGAGCCGCGTAAGGCGCAGCTGAAAACCCTGCTGCAACAGCTCAAGCTCTGCTGAGCCGGACGATAACGATGACCATTGAGAAAATTTTCACCCCACAGGACGATGCGTTTTATGCGGTGATCACCCACGCGGCGGGGCCGCAGGGCGCGCTGCCGCTGACCCCGCAGATGCTGATGGAATCCCCCAGCGGCAACCTGTTCGGCATGACGCAGAACGCCGGGATGGGCTGGGACGCCAACAAGCTGACCGGCAAAGAGGTGCTGATCATCGGCACCCAGGGCGGCATCCGCGCCGGAGATGGACGCCCGGTTGCGCTGGGCTACCACACCGGGCACTGGGAAATCGGCATGCAGATGCAGGCGGCGGCGAAGGAGATCACCCGCAACGGCGGGATCCCGTTTGCGGCCTTCGTCAGCGATCCGTGCGATGGGCGCTCGCAGGGCACACACGGCATGTTCGACTCCCTGCCGTATCGTAACGATGCGGCGATCGTGTTTCGCCGTCTGATCCGCTCCCTGCCCACGCGCCGGGCGGCGATCGGCGTGGCCACCTGCGATAAAGGGCTGCCCGCCACCATGATTGCGCTGGCCTCCATGCACGACCTGCCGACCATTCTGGTGCCGGGCGGGGCGACGCTGCCGCCGACCGTGGGGGAAGATGCGGGCAAGGTGCAGACCATCGGCGCGCGCTTTGCCAACCACGAGCTCTCCTTGCAGGAGGCCGCCGAGCTCGGCTGTCGCGCCTGCGCGTCGCCGGGCGGCGGGTGTCAGTTCCTCGGCACGGCGGGCACCTCGCAGGTGGTGGCGGAAGCGCTGGGGCTGGCGCTGCCGCACTCCGCGCTGGCACCGTCCGGGCAGGCGGTGTGGCTGGAGATCGCCCGCCAGTCGGCGCGGGCGGTGAGCGAGCTGGATAACCGCGGCATCACCACGCGCGATATCCTCACCGATAAAGCCATCGAAAACGCCATGGTGATCCACGCGGCGTTCGGCGGTTCCACGAACTTACTGCTGCACATTCCGGCCATCGCCCACGCGGCGGGCTGCTCTATTCCGGACGTAGAGCACTGGACGCGCGTCAACCGCAGGGTTCCGCGTCTGGTGAGCGTGCTGCCCAACGGCCCGGACTACCACCCGACCGTGCGCGCGTTTCTCGCAGGCGGCGTGCCGGAAGTGATGCTCCACCTGCGCGATCTCGGCCTGCTGCATCTGGACGCCATGACCGTCACCGGCCAGACGGTGGGTGAGAACCTCGACTGGTGGCAGACGTCCGAGCGCCGTAAGCGCTTCCGCCAGTGCCTGCGAGAGCAGGACGGCGTGGAGCCGGATGACGTGATCCTGCCGCCGGAGAAGGCCAAAGCGAAAGGGCTGACCTCGACGGTCTGCTTCCCGACGGGCAACATCGCGCCGGAAGGTTCGGTAATCAAGGCCACGGCGATCGACCCGTCGGTGGTGGATGACGATGGCGTTTACCGCCACACCGGCCGGGTGCGGGTGTTCGTCTCGGAAGCGCAGGCGATCAAGGCCATCAAGCGGGAAGAGATTAAGCAGGGGGATATCATGGTGGTGATCGGCGGCGGGCCGTCCGGCACCGGCATGGAGGAGACCTACCAGCTCACCTCCGCGCTGAAGCATATCTCGTGGGGCAAGACGGTGTCGTTAATCACCGATGCGCGCTTCTCGGGCGTGTCGACGGGCGCCTGCTTCGGGCACGTGTCGCCGGAGGCGCTGGCGGGCGGGCCGATTGGCAAGCTGCGCGATAACGACATCATCGAGATTGCCGTCGACCGACTGACATTAACAGGCAGCGTGAACTTTATCGGCACCGCGGATAACCCGCTGACGCCGGAGGAGGGCGCACGCGAGCTGGCGCTGCGGCAGACGCACCCGGACCTGCACGCCCACGACTTTTTGCCGGACGATACCCGGCTGTGGGCGGCATTGCAGTCGGTGAGCGGCGGCACCTGGAAAGGCTGTATTTATGACACCGATAAAATTATTGAGGTAATTAACGCCGGTAAAAAAGCGCTCGGCATTTAATTATTTTTCACGCGATTGTCGTCTACGGAAAATATTCCGTGGGCGGCTTTTACGCATCTGTAATTTGTTAATTTAAACAATACGTTGCGATATATCGTTGGCGTCACAAAAGCAAAATAACGTAATTCAGAAATAAGATATGACCATTGCTGGTTAATTGAACAGCTCATTACACTCCATTAACACGATGTTGTAATTCAGCACACTACCAAAGGGTGTAATTCTGATGACGCAATTAACCATGAAAGACAAAATTGGCTACGGGCTGGGTGACACCGCCTGCGGCTTCGTCTGGCAGGCCACGATGTTCCTGCTGGCCTATTTCTACACCGACGTGTTTGGTCTCTCCGCGGGCATTATGGGCACGCTGTTTTTAGTCTCCCGCGTGCTCGACGCCGTGACCGACCCGCTGATGGGGCTGCTGGTCGACCGCACCCGCACGCGGCACGGCCAGTTCCGCCCGTTCCTGCTGTGGGGCGCCATCCCGTTTGGCATCGTCTGCATGCTGACCTTCTATACGCCGGACTTCTCCGCGCAGGGCAAAATCATCTACGCCTGCGCGACCTACATTCTCCTGACCCTGGTTTACACCTTCGTTAACGTCCCGTACTGCGCCATGCCGGGGGTGATCACCGCCGACCCAAAAGAGCGCCACGCCCTTCAGTCCTGGCGTTTCTTCCTCGCCGCGGCGGGCTCGCTCGCCATCAGCGGCATCGCGCTGCCGC
>NZ_JADBQN010000088.1:0-202 GCF_014895915.1 Enterobacter cloacae complex sp. P13B | reverse complement strand
TCTTCACCACCAAAGAGCGCTACACCTTTGAGGTGCAGCCTGGCTCGTCGGTGGCGAAAGATCTCAGGCTGCTGCTGGGCAACGGCCAGTGGCGCATCATGTGCGCGTTCAAGATGATGGCGACCTGCTCCAACGTGGTGCGCGGCGGGGCGACGCTCTACTTCGTGAAATACGTGATGGATCATCCGGAGATGGCGACCCA
>NZ_JADBQN010000087.1:0-500 GCF_014895915.1 Enterobacter cloacae complex sp. P13B | reverse complement strand
CCGACGTTGCCCGCCTGATCGACAACCCGCACCTGATAGCTGTAATCCCCGTCGGCCAGAGTGCGCGTGTCGTTATAGCGCCACTGGGTACCGCTTACCGTGGCATACACCCAGGTGCTGCCGCCGTCCATGCTCACCTGCACGTACTCACCCGCCCCTAACTCTGCGCCAAGCGTGCCATGCAGGGTGTACGAGGTCGAACTGGTCAGGAAGTCGTTATTGTCGAAGCCGGTATCCACGGTGATGTTATCCACCGTCACCGTAATCGCCGCATCCGGGGCGACCGTATCGACGGTCACCTGCTGATGGGCGCTGGCGCCCACATTGCCCGCCGCATCCACCACGCGCACGTAGTAGTCATAGGTCTGGTTACCCAGCGTACGTCCGTCCACGTAGTACCAGCTGTTGCCGGTGACAATCACGTTCTCTCACGACAATACTCCTTCTGTAGATATCTGTGCAGGCACTAACAATAAAAAAAAAAAGCCGAGCGGGGGGGG
>NZ_JADBQN010000086.1:0-271 GCF_014895915.1 Enterobacter cloacae complex sp. P13B | reverse complement strand
TCGCCGGTACCGTAAAAGAGATCAAGATCAACACCGGCGACAAAGTGTCTACCGGGTCGCTTATCATGATCTTCGAAGTGGCGGGTGCTGCACCTGCTGCCGCGCCTGCACAGGCCGCTGCTCCGGCTCCGGCCGATGCACCAGCCGCTGCTGGCGGCGCGAAAGACGTTAACGTACCGGACATCGGCGCTGACGAAGTTGAATTCACTGAAATCCTGGTGAAAGTGGGCGATACCGTTGCGGCCGAGCAGTCACTGATCACCGTAGAAGG
>NZ_JADBQN010000085.1:0-7607 GCF_014895915.1 Enterobacter cloacae complex sp. P13B | reverse complement strand
TTTCCGTTAATATAGCGGGACGTCAGCAGATTCTGCGTCGGGATGGTCACCGTGACCGGCTGGCCCAGCAGCTTACTGCGGTCGATGCGTGCGTTCGTGCCGAGCACGGTCAGCGCCAGCGCGAACGACTCGGACATCGCCTCGCGGCCCGTCAGTTTCCAGAAAAGCAGCCCCTCCACCGGGAGCTGAACGGTAATTCGGTTGAGCATAATCATTATTCCACTATGGACTAATCTCAGTGCCAGAAGTTAACTCATTTCAATACGCAAAGCGTAAACGCTGCTGGTTTGATAATGAGTAGCTGTAAGATTGACTTCTCATGCCACAAAAAAACCACTTTTCCTGAATTTTCATCGAGATAAACAGTTACAAGAAAGTGTCTTCAGGGGCTCTATCGAACAATTCACCAGCCATTTTGGCGATACGTTCATGTTGTACGAGTTTATTTTTCCACTCCTGCGGAATAGCGGAATAACCATATAATGCTCCCGCTATTTGTCCCGCCGTTGCCGCAACGCTGTCAGCGTCATCGGCAAGATTGGCAGCCAGCAGAATCGCATCCCGGAAATTATCAGTATTCCATACGGACCACATCGCGGCCTCAAGCGTATCGATTACATAACCACTTGAACGAATCTGATCGCGAGTTTTTTTCTTATATTCACCCGCGTTGATAATCATTACACGTGGCTGAAGCAGCATGACATGCGGAGAAAAAATAAAATCTTTATTGCTACCATTAATCATATGCACAAGCAAATAACTTAAATACTGAGTGCTATTTATTGCTTCCGCGGCACCGTGTGTTGCGATACTTTGTTTTTTTGCTTCATAAAACGATTTGTTTAATGATTTTCTAAAAAAAATTGAGACAGGTGCTTGTCTGATAATGGATGCATTACCTGCAGTTTCTGGCGCAGTATTACCGCTCCACCCGGGACCAACAGTTAAATATTGATCTAAAGCAAATCGAGTTGTATTACCTATATCAAAACAGATGCCATTTGAACTGTTATAACCATGCTGATACCAGTCCAGAAGCTTATTCCTGAAGCATATAGTATCAGCATCACCTTTCTCAAGAAGCGTTTCCGCAAGACATAATGCCATGGATGTATCATCCGTCCATTCACCTGCGCGGAGTCGAAATGGCCCACCACCTATCATATCTTTGACATGTGCTTTGTCACGAGGTAAAAATTCAAGCGTTGTACCTACGGCATCTCCAACAGCAAGACCAATAAGCGCACCGACAGCACGATCCCG
The DNA here is from genome assembly GCF_014895915.1 of Enterobacter cloacae complex sp. P13B. NCBI lineage: Bacteria > Pseudomonadati > Pseudomonadota > Gammaproteobacteria > Enterobacterales > Enterobacteriaceae > Enterobacter > Enterobacter cloacae complex sp. P13B. Next base: position 6,341 of record NZ_JADBQN010000085.1, on the reverse strand, counting down.
TGATTCCGCGAGTGAGATGTTACATTGTGGTGTTAAGTCCCATTGTTTTTGTACATCGCAATCAAAAGATGATTCTAATAGTTTATCATTATATTTATACTGCATCTTCTGCTGGACTGAAAGACTGCTAACAGGTAAGTACTTACGATATATATCTACATATTTTAACAATACATTCAAATTAGCATGTAAGTCTATCACCATTCACCCATAATAAAATATTTTTAATATCAACCCCTAGAATTCATCAGGATATTTCATTTTAAGATTATGTTGTTTCATTCTGTAATTGGCATCAACCTCATGCGGCAGTCTAACCTTTAAGCCTCGGCGGATTTGATCCACAATAAACCAGGCATCCGACAACCTTTCAAAAAACAACTCATCAGAGTTATCGAACTCCTTCACTGCATACATACCGAACGTCATTTCCCATAATTTCGCTTTATCCTTTTCCTTGCCTTCAATTAAATCCCAAAGAAATAATAATTGTTGTACAATAGAGTCGTACATTTGTAAAAGCGGAGAGTGAGGATCCTGATTTTTGACCTCAGCATATCTCTTTTTTGCTAAAATTAATGCTTTTTCAACATAACCAAAGATTGTCATTTTATCCTTTGCATGGGATTTAGTTAAATTAAAGCATCACACCAGATTGAAGTCATTAGATTCCACCGTTTATCATTGGCAATTCTAACTATAAGAAATTATCCTCAGGTGCTCTATCGAATAATTTACCCGCCATTGTAGCTATCCGTTCGTGTTGTACGAGTTTGTTTTTCCAAGCCTGCGGAATACCGGAATAACCATATAATGCTCCCGCTAATTGTCCTGCCGTCGCCGCAACGCTGTCAGCGTCATCGGCAAGATTGGCGGCCAGCAGAATTGCATCCCGGAAGTTGTCAGTATTCCATACGGACCACATCGCGGCCTCAAGCGTATCGATAACATAACCACTTGAACGAATCTGATCGCGAGTTTTTTGCTTATACTCACCCGCATTTATGATCATTACGCGCGCGCACAGTGGGAAAACATGAGGGGAAAAAGCTTCTTCTTTTTGATAACCGTTAATTAAATAGTGCAATACCAATCCGAGAAATTGGCATGCGTTAATTGACTCTACCGCGCCATGCGTTGCTCGACTCTGAGCCTGGGATTCGAAGTAAATCGCACGCAGCGATTTTCGACGAAAGATAGACACCGGTGCTTGACGAATAACCCCAGCATTACCAGCAGTGTGTTTCTCTGTATTACCATACCAGGAAGGTCCGACACGCATATACTGTTCAAGTGCGAATCGCGTCGTATTCCCGATATCGAAGCACCGACCATTACTACTATTCTCTCCGTCAAGATACCATTTCAGGAGATATTTTCTAAGCACATCGGTGTGCATTCTGTTTTCTGAAAGATAAGTCTCTGCCAGACATAATGCCATGGACGTATCATCTGTCCATTCACCAGGTTTTAATTGAAAAGGTCCCCCACCAATCATATCCGCTACATGTTCACTGTCTCTGCGTTTAAATTCAAGAGTAGTGCCAACTGCATCTCCAACAGCCAAACCCACTAAGGCCCCAAGTGCTTTATCGCGTGAAACATCTTCATTTGTGATTAAAGGTAATATTTCATCCCATACATGAGAGGAATTTGAATCATCAATGCTGCTTCTTATTACCTTACGAACATTAACTGGCATGTAGTTACGATAACGATCGGCATAATGATTAATTACTGAGTCTTCGCTGTAAAGATCTATCATCCCGCACCCTTTAATCAAACGTTGTTTACCACTTGCGATATCGTTTTTGCCTTTTCAAATACTCAACGTCTTGCTCATGAGGGAGAATAAACTTCAATCCTTTTCCCATTTGCGAAGCCATATAATTAACATTGGACAAATGCTGAGCAAGTTCTGCATCGGTTGTATCAAACTCTTTTGACGCAAGCACTCCAAGATTTAATTTGTGCAATTTACTTTTATCTTTCTCAGACCCCGTTAGAATAGACTTAATATAGTCCAACTGATTCTTCGCCATAACATATAAAGAAAATGTAGGATTTTCATCTAATCGATGATTAATTGCGTCAATAGCATCATTGATATAATCCAGCGCGGTGTAATTTTCTTTACTCATGAGTCACCTCAAATACTGTCCTGGCGGTGGCCTGAACCTGCGGATGCTCCACTTCTACCTGTTACACAGCATAGTGCATGCCCGTTCTCTCAACGGCACCGTTCGCCACGTGGATAATCTTGCCGTTAACATAGCGGGATGTCAGTTTTCAGAACAGAATATCCACTCCCGCGAGCTGAACGATAGTTCAGCTGAGCATGATTTTTTTCCACGATGATCTGATCTCAGTGCCTGAAGTTAACTAATCCTCAGAACGAGGGCGGTTATGATATTATTTCTGTGAAACAAAAAATAAAACCACATTTCTATGGTTTTATTTAGATGGCCATGAATTAACTTTGTCAGCTCATCGTTTTTCTATGCGAAACGTAGAAAGAATGATTTCCATGCATCGTTTATTGGCTTCGTAATAATAATCCTGATGATTACGATGAGGCCCAACCACCTCAACGTAACACCACAAATCATTCATTTTAAAGATACGCATATCGTAATAAGCCCTGATATTCTCAGCAGCACTGACTACCTCTCCCGTACAGCTATAAAGATCGCCTGTAAACGAGGGATTGATATCATTTGGGATGCTGGCAATGTCCGATGTCGTAAGAGAGACCGCACTATCGTGGCGGTTAAAGCGCGCAGTTGCTTCATCGAAAATAGCCTGCGCAGCGGGATAATCAGCCTGACGGAAAAGACAGAAATTAATCACTCCATGGTTAACGTTACCTATTGTGTGTTCAATTACCAAACGATTATCATCCAGCGTATTCACCAGCCATGAATCCGGAATTTTAAATCCACTGTCATTTTTGTTGCTAAGGCTGACTGTTTTCAACAGTTCTGAAAGCATCAAATTGCTGCGATGCAGTAAATCCCAGTTGATAGCAATCAGGAAAATAGTATCGGCAATCGTGTTGTAATCTTTCGACGCACAAGCCGTTTTCAAAAGGAAGTAATTTCCCCCACCATTTACAGGATTATAATCCTTCTGCACCGTATACCGTGAAACGACCTCATCACCCGATGGCATCGTTTTAATGGACAGGATATCCGCAAACTTCCCGCTTCCTGAAGGATGCGTAATTATTCTTTGGCTCAGTACTTTCTCACCCATTAAATCGAGCTTATTTATAAGCCAGTCTGACGCATTCATCTCCCACTGACAGTGTTCATATGCAGCCCAGACTTCAATATAGGGGCCGGTGTCATCGGCGATGTATCGTCCGATATTCGTCAGCCCAACCTCCTGAAATGTGATCGGCTTTAACTCTGCTGGCTTAACATTCTGGGGTAACAATAGCCAGTAATGAAGCATCTCTTTTTCTGCAGAGGTATAGAGACATTTCCAGAAATTTTCCCGAATCTCTTTTTCCTGATCCTTCATCTCAAGAGGAAAAAAATATTGTTTTTCAACAACCATAATGCAACCTCACTCGTCGCGCTTACTTAAGCCATAAACCCGAAAACATAAGGAAGCTTCCGAGGGTAATTAAGCTTTTAGCAAAGATAAGTAAGCCAGGCGCCACGGCACGTGTCATAGACGATAATTTTTCATAATTTTCCGCGTTGTATCTTTTGTGCCCCCCCATAATCCCGGAAAATAACGTGCAGAGCAGCACTACTGTGATCTTTAATCCCCAAACACACAAGAAAGACATGGATAAGATGATCGAATAATGCTTGGCCGTTGCGACGGAAAATAATGACATTGACTGAGCAAGCCATTTCAACGTAAAGCCAATGACGACCGTAGCCACTAACACTAGAACGAACATTAACCCCGCAAGGAGCCATTGCTTTTTGTTAAATAAATCTTTTCCATTCCAGATAAGCGCTAGCGTCCAAATCATAAAGACTATAAAGAAAAACCAATGCATCACAACGTTCCCCATTTACACATTTTAATCTCCTATCAGGACTGTAACACAGCCAGTCTTAATCACACCATCGCCACTGCCCGCCGCTGGGGACGGCTTACTTTCATCATCGTCATAAATCCAGTCAAGAATCGGTTTGAGAGCAAATTTGATACTGGCATCCCCTCCCAGACCGAGCGCCGCTGCAAGCTCACCGGACACCTTAAGGTTGAATGAATAATCAGTGCTATCAATCCAGGTTCCCACGCCTGCAGAAGCGCCAGCGCTCCCTGCACTCCCTGAAAGCTTGCCATCGGCAACGACTACGCCATAAAAATCGGCTTTAGCCGTCGCCTCTCCTTTGACCGCCGCGGCTTCTGCGCCAAGTTCAACATTAAAACCATAACGCCCTTTATTTCCGTCATATAGTTCACTGACGGCCTTCGCTTCAGCGGTTGCCAGGTATACATCCCCACCGACGCCGCCGTATTGTTGCCCTTCTTTTCCAATGCTTCCCGAGGCGCCATATTGTATTGCGGTGGCGTTTGCATTGAGATTAATCGCCCCGTAATCAGCTCGATCGGTCACTAACGTGCCGCTGGCAGTCGCCACCCCTACTTTAGTACGTACCTCGCCTTTATATTTATCCTGACTTTTTGTATTCCCGACCGTGATATCGGCAAGTGCGAATCCGGCTGAAGCCGTATCGGGTTTTCCAAAGCCGGATTTATCTTCAAGGCTTGCATAGGCGCCAAGCACACGGGCGTCGTAAACATCACCATGTATAGCACCATCTTTACCCGCATCCTTCGCCGCCGTTCCGCCCCAGTATTGCGGAGGTGCGGGTTGAGTGGATGCGACCGCAGGGGTCGCTGAGGTATTGCAACCCGTCTTGTCACCTTCCCTGGCGAGAGGCAAACCATTCACAAATACCGTTGTTGAACCACTGAGAATACTTCCCTGACCATGTTGGGAGCATGAAAGCGGGTCGCCTTTTCGTGCTGCCGGAAATCCGCCAATAATTACGTTGGGACTTCCGCTTTGAATTGGGCCAGTATGTGCGCTGGAATCAATGCGCGCTCTGGCGGCTGGTTTTCCCATAATAGCGTTCTCTGTACGCAGATTAACTGTTAACTTTTACAATCGCGCCCTTAATATCGGTAAGGTTAGTTCCCGTTATACTCACCGTATCATTTGCTTTCAGCTCGGTATTGATCCCATCACCTAGTCTTGTAAGCTCATCACCTTTGAAGATGGCTTGTTCCACAGCCTCTGCTTTGAGGTTACCTTGGCCTACGTGAATCTCAATGGTATCCGGGGCGATCAGAATATAGTTGTCTTTAACTTTGAGTTTAATCGTGGTCACAGATTCCAGCAGCGCGTTACCTTCTTTATCCATGGTCAAGACGGTTTGATCTTTCCCAACGTTTATAACGTGCTTGTTACCAATATTATGCGTTTCATTATTACCTACATCTGATTTCAGGTTCCGCTTAATCGTAATATTCTCATCCTGTCCGATGGTTTTTCTACGATCGACACCGACATCATGAGTTTCAGAATTTTCAATATCCGTATCCATATTTTTTTCTGCATGGATCCAGATCTGCTCGTGCCCGGCTTTATCTTCAAAACGGAGAATATTGGCATTGTCTTTATGGCCATCTTTGCTGCGGCTATAAAAACCCATCTGCGTCGCCGCAGCCGGAAGCGCCCACGGTGGCATGCTCGCGTCGTTATACACGCGGCCGGTAATAATCGGACGGTCCGGGTCGCCGTTGATAAAGTCCACCACCACCTCGTCGCCGACGCGCGGGATCTGCACCCCGCCGTAGCCCTGGCCTGCCCACGCGCTCGACACGCGAACCCAGCAGGAGCTGGTGTCATCGCCCTTCGCCAGTCGGTCCCAGTGGAACTTCACCTTCACCCGGCCATATTTATCCGTCCAGATACTCTCCCCCTTCGGCCCCACCACCTTCGCGGTCTGCGGGCCGTAGGTGCGCGGCCAAGCCGTGCTCTGCGCCGGGCGGTAAACCACCGCCGACGGAATGACCATGAAATCGGTACGGTGTATGGTCTCCCCCTCGCCGCTGGCGTAGCGGTTCTCCTCGAAGTGGTAGCCCGCCGCCGTCACCAGATACTCCCCGTTGTCGCTGAAGAACGGCGCGTTGGTTAACGTGAAGGTGTGTCCGGGCGCAATCCCCGCCGCCGTGGCGGTGGCCTGAATCTGCTGATGCTCCACCTGCCAGCGCTCCTGACGGATACGGGCATAGAACTCCCCGTGACCTTTGTCCACAAAGCGCCCCGGCCAGTCGTACACGTCGATGCTGCCCGGCTTCGGCGA
>NZ_JADBQN010000084.1:0-654 GCF_014895915.1 Enterobacter cloacae complex sp. P13B | reverse complement strand
TCCCGCTATATTAACGGAAAAATTACCCGCGTGGCGGTCAGCGCCGTTGAGCTGACGGGCACCCGCTATGCGGTGTACCAGCTGACGGTGGAGCCGGACCTGTGGCCAATGAAGCGCGACCGTAACCTGCGTATTTTCCAGGGCCAGACTGTGCCGCAGATTGTGAAAACCCTGCTGGGTGAGCATCAGGTCAACGTTGAGGATAAACTCACCGGCAGCTACCGGGTCTGGGACTACTGCGTGCAGTATCAGGAGTCGAGCCTGGACTTCATCAGCCGCCTGATGGAGCTGGAGGGGATTGCGTATCACTTCAGCCACGATGCGGACAAGCACACCCTGGTGCTGACTGACGCCGCCACGCAGCATCAGCCTTTCAGCGGCTATGAGGTCATTCCTTACCACCAGACGCCGTCCGGCGGCAGTACGGATGAAGAGGGCATCAGCCAGTGGGCGCTGGAGGACAGCGTGACGCCGGGGATTTACAGCCTCGACGACTATGACTTCCGCAAGCCGAACGCGTGGCTGTTCCAGGCCCAGCAGAACCCGGCGTCGCCGAAGCCGGGCAGCATTGACGTGTACGACTGGCCGGGTCGCTTTGTGGACAAAGGTCACGGGGAGTTCTATGCCCGTATCCGTCAGGAGCGCTGGCAGGAG
>NZ_JADBQN010000083.1:0-436 GCF_014895915.1 Enterobacter cloacae complex sp. P13B | reverse complement strand
CAGAAGGTGAGCGACGACGCCTGCTTCCGCTTCCTCTACCCGATGGTGAAGGGCGGCATCAACCCGATGCGCATGCTGGATAAAGACCTGATGACCCGGCGCATGCAGGCCGATGCCGACATGATGCGCGCCGCCTACGGCAAAAACCGCCACACCGTGACCCTGGCCGAACGTGAGGCCGCTGTCGAGGACGTGCGGCCGATTATGAAGGCGCTTGCCGATAAGTACGGCGAGGACATCCAGCTGCTGCAGATGCCGGAGAAGGCAGCGGGCAAAGAGAAGCTCTCCTGCGATATGGTGCAGGAGATGTGGGCGAAGGTGCTGGCGCTGCCGGAGCAGAAGGCGGCGGGGGTGATTCGTCTGGCGGTGTCTGAGCTGGAGTAAGGAAGGGCGCTGGTTTTTTGGACACTTAGCGTAGGTTTAGCGCGTCGTCGCT
>NZ_JADBQN010000082.1:0-1019 GCF_014895915.1 Enterobacter cloacae complex sp. P13B | reverse complement strand
AGAACTTTAGCAACAACGCCCGCGCCAACGGTACGGCCGCCTTCACGGATTGCGAAACGCAGACCGTCGTCCATCGCGATTGGGTGGATCAGAGTCACAACCATCTTGATGTTGTCGCCTGGCATTACCATCTCTACGCCTTCTGGCAGTTCGATGGTACCGGTCACGTCAGTTGTACGGAAGTAGAACTGTGGACGGTAGCCTTTGAAGAACGGAGTATGACGGCCGCCTTCGTCTTTGGACAGAATGTACACTTCAGATTCGAACTTGGTGTGTGGCTTGATTGAGCCTGGCTTCGCCAGAACCTGACCACGTTCGATTTCTTCACGTTTGATACCACGCAGCAGAACACCAACGTTCTCACCAGCACGGCCTTCGTCCAGCAGTTTGCGGAACATTTCAACGCCAGTACAGGTAGACTTCGCAGTCTCTTTGATACCAACGATTTCAACTTCTTCACCAACTTTGATGATACCGCGCTCTACACGACCGGTAACAACGGTACCACGACCGGAGATGGAGAATACGTCTTCGATTGGCAGCAGGAATGGCTTGTCAATCGCACGCTCTGGTTCTGGGATGTAAGAATCCAGGAAGCCAGCCAGTTCGATGATTTTCGCTTCCCACTCTGCGTCGCCTTCCAGCGCTTTCAGCGCGGAACCACGAACGATTGGAGTGTCGTCGCCCGGGAAATCGTACTGAGACAGCAGTTCACGAACTTCCATCTCTACCAGTTCCAGCAGCTCTTCGTCATCAACCATGTCGCATTTGTTCAGGAACACGATGATGAAAGGAACGCCTACCTGACGACCCAGCAGGATGTGCTCACGAGTCTGAGGCATTGGGCCGTCAGTCGCAGCAACAACCAGGATCGCGCCGTCCATCTGCGCAGCACCGGTGATCATGTTTTTAACATAGTCGGCGTGGCCTGGGCAGTCTACGTGTGCGTAGTGGCGAGTCGGGGTGTCGTACTCAACGTGAGAGGTGTTGATGGTGATACCACGAGCTTTTTCTTCTGG
>NZ_JADBQN010000081.1:0-382 GCF_014895915.1 Enterobacter cloacae complex sp. P13B | reverse complement strand
GTCCTGCAACCGGGTTCTCGTGGGCGTCTTTCACCGTCACCCTGACGCGCGTGGTGTCCGTCCCGTCTGCCGCGGCGTTATTGTCGATCACCTCCAGCGCGCTGACTTTTGCCGTGCTGCTGTCAGCCGTGAACGTCACCAGAACAGATTTTGCGTGTAACCAGTTATCGCCAATGGTCGCGTTTACCTGAAACTCCCCGGCCTTCAGGCTGGTCTGACTGACGGTGACGGTACCATCCTTCCCGGTCTCTGCCGTTGCCGGAATGATGACGCCGGTTCCGGCATCAAAATTCACCACCTGCCCGGCAACCGGGTTCTCATGGGCGTCTTTCACCGTCACCCTGACGCGCGTGGTGTCCGTACCGTCTGCCACGGCGTTATT
>NZ_JADBQN010000080.1:0-274 GCF_014895915.1 Enterobacter cloacae complex sp. P13B | reverse complement strand
TTTGAGAGACTCGAACACACATAACATGTGTGTCGTTTCAATTTTCAGCTTGATCCAGATTTTTAAAGAGCAAAATATCTCAAACATGACTCGCAAGTCAGTTTTGAGATACGACGGCAGGTGACTTTCACTCACGAACCAGCAAGTGGCGTCCCCTAGGGGATTCGAACCCCTGTTACCGCCGTGAAAGGGCGGTGTCCTGGGCCTCTAGACGAAGGGGACACTGAAGTCTCAATCGCAAGACGCCTTGCTTTTTACTTTTCATCAGACAATC
>NZ_JADBQN010000008.1:0-96222 GCF_014895915.1 Enterobacter cloacae complex sp. P13B | reverse complement strand
ACTGCCAGGCATCAATTAAGAAGAACCCCGTACCGTAAGGTGCGGGGTTTTTTGCTTTGTGCGCCGGAAAATACCGGGTGGCGGCACCGCCTGACCGTGCCTACAATTGTTAAAACGATTTTAACAATGGTGCCGCTTTGACACGTCCCTTTAATTACCAACAAGATTTTGCCAACATTAATTTCCGTGACCATGCAGAGCTGTATCAGGTGGGGCGGGGAGAGCAGGGTGTGCTCATGGTGGAACCTTACAAAAGCGAGATCCTTCCGCACTGGCGATACAAAGATGCTGAAGTTGCAGCGCGATCGGCAAAAGAAATTTACGCCCTGTTTGAAGAATATCGTCAGCAAAACGACTTTGTGGGTATGGATATGGCGCGTAAATTCATTCAGATGGGCTATACGCGCGCCAGGCGATACGCCAATCATAAAGGCGGTAAAAAGTACGATGAGAAGCGCCAGGTAAAACCGCTGGATTGCGATCCCGTAAAAGCCGAAGCCGCCGCGGTCTTCAAAAAGTGGTGGGATAAAATTCGTGCAGATGAAGATTATTTGCAGCGAAAAAAGGCGCATCAGCAGAAGTGGGGATAATTACTACGTCCGCTAATAATTCGATACCTGATCGAGTTCACAAAACGTAATGAAACATATTGGAAACATTTTATTTACCTAACGATTCGTTTTAAATCCGGTTTTACTGTTTGTGGGCAATGGCCCGCAATGTGAGACAGAGGATTTTAAAATGACAGAAACCGTAGCCAGTGCAGATACGGATAACACCAATTTGGCAGGTAAGGATACCCGTCGTCGGGTTTGGGCAATCGTCGGGGCCTCCTCGGGGAACCTTGTAGAGTGGTTTGACTTTTACGTCTATTCATTCTGTTCACTCTACTTTGCGCATATCTTTTTCCCGTCCGGGAATACCACCACTCAGCTTCTGCAAACCGCAGGCGTTTTTGCCGCCGGGTTCCTGATGCGCCCGATCGGTGGATGGCTGTTCGGCAGGATCGCAGACAGAAAAGGGCGCAAGACCTCCATGCTCATCTCCGTATGCATGATGTGCGTCGGCTCGCTGGTGATTGCCTGCCTGCCCGGATATGACACTATCGGAACATGGGCACCCGCGTTGCTGCTGCTGGCACGTCTGTTCCAGGGGCTGTCGGTCGGTGGGGAATACGGCACCAGTGCGACATACATGAGCGAAGTGGCGGTTGAAGGCCGAAAAGGTTTCTATGCATCATTCCAGTATGTGACCCTCATTGGCGGACAGCTGCTGGCGTTACTGGTTGTGGTGATCCTGCAACAAATCCTTAGCGATGAAGATTTGCACGCCTGGGGCTGGCGCATCCCGTTTGCTATGGGCGCTGCCCTGGCGGTTGTCGCCCTGTGGCTACGCCGTCAGCTTGATGAAACCTCTCAACAGGAGGTCAGGGCGCTGAAAGAGGCGGGCTCGATGAAGGGGCTCTGGCGAAACCGCAAAGCATTTTTGATGGTGTTAGGTTTTACCGCCGCGGGCTCGCTAAGTTTCTATACCTTTACCACCTACATGCAAAAATATCTGGTTAACACTACGGGCATGCATGCAAACGTTGCGAGCGTCGTCATGACGGTGGCGTTACTCGTCTTTATGCTTATCCAGCCGATTGTCGGCGCGCTGTCGGACAAAATAGGTCGCCGCACCTCCATGCTGATCTTTGGCGGTATGCTCACCCTGGGTACCGTTCCGCTTTTGACTGCGCTACAGCAGACAACGTCGCCGTATGCCGCTTTCGCGCTGATCATGGTGGCACTTATTATTATCAGTTTTTACACGGCAATCAGCGGCATTTTGAAAGCGGAAATGTTTCCCGCACAGGTGAGGGCGCTGGGTGTTGGCCTCTCTTATGCGGTCGCGAATGCCCTGTTTGGCGGTTCGGCGGAGTATGTCGCGCTATCGCTTAAGTCGTGGGGCAGTGAAACGACCTTCTTCTGGTATGTCACCGTAATGGGAGCGCTGGCGTTTATTGTCTCGCTGATGCTGCATCGCAAAGGAAAAGGTATCCGCCTTTAATAATGTGCCATCTGCCAGACGGCGTAGCCGGTTGTTGCGCCGGCGACATCCCAGGCGAAATCTTTCCAGCTCCAGCCGCTCCCTGCGGGGCGGCTATCCCATAGTTCTTTTGATGCCCCAAGGCCCACTGAGAACATCAACCCTATCGCCGCGCTACGGTCCCGGCTGTATCCCTGATGCTGCGCGTACTCATTACCGGCTGCAGACAGCATAGCGGAAGCGAGGAAGTGTTGTGCTTTGTCCTGACCGGACCAGCTATCATTGGCCATATGACTGCAGCCAGTCAGAAAGAAAGCGCTCAGTAACAGAGGAATACGCATCAACGGGCTCCATAAAAAAGCCCTGCGTGTAACAGGGCCTGGACATTACAGAATTCGGCTGATAAGTCGGTCAATACGGATACGACGCAAGCGGCGAATCAGCTTGCGAACTTTCACCGGATAATCGGCAATGCTCTGCAGCTCGCGGTAATGATTAACCACCGTGGTGTGAGTGCGAATCAACTCCAGTTCACGCTCACGCTGTGCGGCTAACTCATGCTGCGGGTCATGGATCAGGATCGCGTTTTCCAGATCCAGTCTCCACGCGCGCGGGTTCAGGTTGTTACCGGTCAGCAGCATCCACTCATCGTCGACCCACATACCTTTCAGATGGTAACTGTTGTCTTCATCTTTCCACAGACGCACAACCAGCTGGTCAGTGTTTACGTAATACTGTAAACGGCTCAGGAAGCGGCGCAGGTTAATTTCATAAAGATAAGGCAGCGCACCGATGATTTTGAACGGCTGATCTTCAGGTATGAAGAAGTCGTTCGCCGTTTTATCCCCAACGATAATTTCCACTTTTTTACCATCGCGCAGCAGCTGAATGATATTACGCACCAGCACGGCAGGAAGGTTAAAGTACGGCGTACAGATGGTGAGCTTTTGCTCCGCGCACGGCATCAGATGGAAGATCGTTTTATTCAGCAGGCTTGATTTGCCAAGCCCAACCAGCGGGGTAACGGATAACTCTTCGTTGTTAGCGTCGCCCTGAAAATGGTAAACAGCATCGCGGAGCTCCTGGCGGAAGGCGCGAACATCGTTTTTGATTTCCGGGCTCTTAGGGCGCTCGGGATCGTCAAGGCGATTAACGCCACGGCCATGTACCAGGTTTTTATCAACCCAGTTAAACATGATATCGACCATCTGAGGATTACGGATCAGATGGTAGCGGTCGTAGCGATATTTATCGAGCTGATGAAGATAGACATCATTGAGGCTTGCGCCGCTGTAAAGCACGCTGTCATCGATGATGAACCCTTTAAAATGAAGGACGCCGAGCGCTTCGCGGGTATTCACCGGGACGCCATAAACAGGTACATCGACGCCAGGATTTTCCTGCGCCGTGCGACAATACCAGTCTGCATTGGTGTTTGAAGCGGCCGCGCCAATACGGCCACGCTGGGCGCGATGCCAGTCAACCAGCACGCGAACATCCAGCTCCGGACGCTGACGCTTGGCTTCATAGAGCGCGTTCAGGATCGCACGCCCGCCTTCATCTTGTTCAAGATACAGGGCCACAATGCAAATGCGTCGCGTGGCACTGGCAATCTTTTCCAGAAGCGTCTCCCGAAAATGAGCGGGAGCGTAAAAGAACTCTACATCATCAACTGACTGAGAAATCTTCGGTAGTTGAGCAAGGTGTTGTTGATGTTTATTACGCTTAAATTTTGACAACATCACAGTGCGTTTCTTCTCTGTTCATTGAAGGGTTGTCTGTACCATGCAAACAACATAAGCGGACAATGATACCACCAGTCCCGTCCAAAGTGGGTAACATTTCCAGTAGCTTACTCGGGTTTGTCTGCCGGTGTCAGGCCGAGGGATAAGGCGACAATACCTTCGTCCAGCTGAATATCAACGTCAAATCCGAGTTTTCGCGCCAGGGTCACCATACCGCGATTGTTCGGCATAGTAATGCCATTCAGGCGTAACAATCCGTGATCTCGCGTATAACTGATGAGTTTTTCCAGCAGTCGTCTGCCCAGACCCAGGCCTTTAAGATCGGAGCGCACCAGCACAGCAAATTCCGCGTCAATGTTATCCGGATCGGAAATTGCGCGCGTCACGCCGAGGATCTCATCGCCCCGATCGGAACGTCGAACGGCGACAAACGCCATCTCTCGATCGTAGTCGATCTGGGTCATATTGGCTAAATCATCGTGGGTAAATTCGTTGATTTCGCTAAAGTAGCGATAATAGAGATCTTCTTTCGTAACCTGAGAAATAAAGGCACGCAGCTGCGGTTCATCTTCCGGCAGAATAGGGCGGAACAGGGCGCGTTCCCCATTCTTCATCTCGACCCACTCCTCCAGCTGCAGAGGATACGGACGGATCGCCAGGCGGCTCTCTCTGTCCCCTTCAAATGGCGCGATATCCAGCGTTACGTCCAGCGCCGTAAACTCAGTGCCGGAGGCGAGCAGCGGATGGATATCCAGCCGCTGGATCTCCGCACAATCTACAACCAGGTTAGACACCTGCACCAGGAATTGACTCAACCCGGCAATATCGAGCGGACGCAGGGCGCTGCGGCCACGGATCTTTTTGCTTTTAATCGCCTGAATGATCAGATAGCGCGCCAGATTCATGTTCAGCGGCGGTAGCGCCACCGCGGCCTGTTCCTCTGGACGCCACTCAACGCCGCCTTCCCCCAACATAATGAGCGGGCCGAAGACAGGATCGTATTCAACCACCACCCGCAATTCCTGGGCGCCCGCGCGGTGAGCCATGCTTTGCACAAGCAGTCCGTGGATCCGAGCCTGCGGCCAGGCCATTTTGACACGATCGAAAATGGCATCGGCTGCCTGCTGCACCTCCGTTGCCGTACGCAGGTACAACATGACCCCCTGAACGTCCGACTTATGCGGGATATCGGGGGAACGAAGCTTAAGGGCGACCGGGTAGCCAATCTGTTCGGCTATATGTACGGCCTCAGCGCTGTCGCTGGCGATCCAGGTTGGCAGAGTTTGCATCCCGTAGCTGCCCAGTATGGGCTGCACTTCATGCGTATCAAGCGAGGTCGCGCCTTCTTCAATGGCCTGCTGTAACAGCCGATGAACGTCGACGGTGTTCGCCGTCAGGTTTCCGGGCAAGGCAGGTGTCTCACGCAGCTGTTTCTGGTTGCGGCGATATTCCACCATATGCATAAATGCCGTGATGGTGCCTTCCGGCGTGCGGTAGGTTGGCAGTCCGGCTTCACTGAACAAGCGTCGCGCCTCCTGAGAGGAAAACTCACCGCACCAGTTGGTCAGCAGGGTGACATATTTGCCGCGCGGATGATTTCGTACCGCCTCAATCAGCGCCCGCGCGCTTTCACTGCCCGGCGCGGCCGCGCTGGGGGAGTGGATAATCATCAGCGCATCGAAATCCTGGCTGTCCAGCAAAATGGAGATTGCCCTGATATAGCGATCGCTGCTGGCATCATCGCGCAAATCAAGCGGATTGCCGGGCGTCACGCTTGCCGGAAGCGCCTCTCTGAGGCGTTGCAGCGTCTCTTCACCCAGCGTGGCCAGCTTGCCGTTACGCAGCCAAAGCTCATCCAGCGCCAGCGCGGCAGGGGCCGCGCCATTGCTGACAATCATTAACTTCTCGCCGCGCAGCGGACGCATGTGGCTCAACGTCTCAACGGCGGAAAAAAGCTCGTGTGTATCCTGCACCCGCAGCAACCCCGCGCGCTGAATGGCAGCATCCCAGGCCGGATCCATACCGGAATGAGACTGCAGCAGACGCTGCGCCGCAGGGCTGCGACCGCTTTTGATAACGAGGATCGGTTTATTGCGCGATGCGCTACGCGAAGCGGAAACAAAACGACGGGCGTCGCTCAGGTGCTCAAGATAAAGAAGGATTGCGCTGGTTTTGCTGTCTCGCGCCAGGAAATCCAGCAGTTCGTCAACGTCAATATCCAGGCTGTCGCCCAGAGCAATGAAGTAGGAGAATCCCATTTCACGCTGCTGCGCCCAGTCAAGGATGGTGTTTGAGACCGCAGCCGACTGCGAGATAAACGCCAGCTTGCCTTTACGGATCGGCACCGGGGAGAAGCTGGCGTTCAGCCCCTGCCAGGGCGCGAGCAGACCCAGGCTGTTCGGCCCGAGAATGCGCATCTGATAGCGGCTGGCGCAGGCCAGCAGTTCGGGCTGCTGTTCAGGCGGAGACGAGAGAATAATGCAGGTTTTACACCCTTTCTTGCCGAGTGACTCCAGCAGTTCCGGATTGCGTTTGGCGTTTGTACACAGAACGGCGAGATCCGGTACGAAAGGCAGGCTCTCCACGTCCGGCCAGGCAAGCACGCCCTGAACGGCCTTATAAGACGGCGTGACGGGCATAACGGGACCGTTAAATCCTCCGGCTAGCAGGTTGCGCATCATCAGATAGCCTGCACGATCCGGTTTCATTGATGCGCCGATGACGGCAATGGATTTAGGACGGAGTAGCGCTTCTAACCCTCTCTGGCTCATGCAGGCCTCCTGTGAATGCAAGCGACCTGATGATTTTAAACGCTTTCTGTCTCCGTTGCTGTGATGCTGCCCTTATGAACGGTTTTTCCCGCCAGATAGCGCTCCCGGAAGCATGAGAAATGGTTGCCCAGGGCACCAGCTGCAGCGGTATCTCCTGCTAAATCCAGTAGCGCAATGGCTACTTCGGCAGTGCAGTATTGCCCGTCAGCATGCGCTTCGCGCAGGCGGTAGGCCGAGACGCGGGAAAGATCGACAGAAATAACCGGCAGAGCGTCGAGGTAAGGGCTTTTGCGAAACATTTTCCGCGCTTCGGTCCAGGTACCGTCAAGCATAATAAACAGCGGTGGTTTGCCTGATGGCGGCGCGGTAAGGACCTGACGCTGTTCTCCCGCATAAGATGCCGGGAAAACCACCATCGGCTGGTAGTCCGGGCTTGCCACCAGGTCGAGCAGAGCCTGAGGTGGCTCAGTGCGTGACCACTGAAACGCGGCGGTATCCGGCAGAATATCGGCAATAAGACGCCCCGTATTACTGGGCTTCATCGGCTCGGTATCGAACATGACCAGACAAAAGCGGCTCTCCGCAGTACTTGGGGCCAGCGTCTCGCACAGACACACCTTCAGCGGCAGCAGGCAGCGCTGACAGCGACGTATGCGATTGCCACGTGCAAGAAAGGGGCGAGTCGCGCGCGCAAGGCGTTCGGCGCGTAATTTAAGGACAGCGTTATCAGTCATGGGCGAAATGGAGGAAAAACCCTATTTTCGCAGAGGCGGGAACGGGGCACAAGGTGTGCCCCGGGAATGTTACAGCGATTCGTTTAACCAGCTATCAAAAGGTGCTTTTGGAACCGCACCGTTGAGCATATCGATCACTTCACCATTTTTGAAAATCATGATGGTCGGGATACTGCGAATACGAAAACGTGCGCTTAGCTCGCGTTCGGCCTCGGTATTAACCTTAACGAACCGCATTTTTCCGCTGCGCTCTTCGGCCACATCTTCGAAGATTGGCGCGAAGCTGCGGCACGGACCGCACCATGGCGCCCAGAAATCGACCACCACCGGGAGATCGTCCTTGAGGAGTTTGTCCAGCGTAGCACCCGTCGCGTTAATGACATCGCCATCAAACAATTCATGGCCACAACGTCCGCATTTCGCACCGTCATCCATCCGATCGTCCGGAATGCGGTTTAAAGCCTGACAGTTGGCACATACGGTATTCATAACTAACCTCTGATAGAGCCGTGGGACAGCGGCAGAACGCCGATAATGTTTCTGATATGTTACATATTATCAGTGAGCCTGTATGAAACGACAATGCGTTTTATTCAATGGGAACAATAGTCACAGGCTTTTGTACGAAATTATGGCTATGCGCTGGCACATCGGGTAATCTGCGCGCTTCGCGCAGCGCTGGTGGAGAAAAGCATGAACGACGAAATGAAAAACAAAAGCGGCAAGGTCAAAGTGATGTATGTCCGCAGTGATGATGACTCTGATAAACGCACCCAAAATCCGCGTACCGGAAAAGGTGGCGGGCGTCCAGCGTCCTCTCGTGCAGACGGTGGCCGTCGCCCCGCCCGCGATGACAGAAATAACCGCGGTGATGACCGCAAACGTGATGACCGCAAGCGTGACGATCGCAAGCGCGATGACCGTCCGCGTGATGACTTCTCACGTGATAACGCCTCTCCGTGGCGCACCGTTTCTCGCGCCCCAGGCGATGAGACGCCGGAAAAAGCCGATCACGGCGGTATCAGCGGTAAAAGCTTTATCGACCCGGAAGTGCTGCGTCGTCAGCGCGCGGAAGAGACCCGCGTATATGGCGAGAACGCCTGCCAGGCGCTGTTCCAGAGCCGTCCTGAGTGTATCGTCCGCGCCTGGTTTATCCAGAGCGTAACCCCGCGCTTCAAAGAAGCGCTGCGCTGGATGGCGGCGAACCGCAAAGCCTACCACGTGGTTGATGATGCTGAACTGACAAAAGCGTCCGGTACCGAGCACCACGGCGGCGTCTGCTTCCTGATTAAAAAACGTAACGGCACGACAGTTCAGCAGTGGGTCAGCCAGGCAGATGCCGATGACTGCGTGCTGGCGCTGGAAGACGTGGGCAACCCGCACAACCTGGGCGCAATGATGCGCAGCTGCGCGCATTTTGGCGTGAAGGGCGTGCTGCTGCAGGATGCCGCGCTGCTGGAATCCGGCGCCGCGATCCGTACTGCGGAAGGCGGAGCCGAGCACGTTCAGCCGATCACCGGCGACAGCGTTCTGGATGCCCTCGAGCAGTTCCGTAAAGCGGGCTATTCCATCGTGACCACATCCAGCCATGCCGGTACGCCGCTGTATAAAGCGACGCTGCCGCGCAAGATGGTGCTGGTGTTGGGTCAGGAACGCGATGGTCTGTCTGATGCGGCGCTCTCCAGTTCGGATCTGAGCGTCTCCATCGACGGGACGGGCAATGTGGAAAGTCTGAACGTATCCGTTGCGACCGGCGTGCTGCTGGCCGAGTGGTGGCGTCAGAATAAGGCATAAGCCTCTTATGTGCCGGGCCTGACCCGGCACATTCAAACCCTACTCGCTCTCTGCCGGTAACACAGGCATCCAGTCAATTGGCGTTTCGCCACGTTTTTCCAGCCATTCATTTGCCAGAACAAAATGATTACTGCCAAAGAAACCGCGATGGGCAGAAAGCGGTGACGGGTGCGGTGCCTTCAACACGTGATGACGCTGACGATCGATAATTGCCCCTTTCTTCTGCGCGTGAGAACCCCAGAGTAAAAACACGACCCCTTCACGATGCTCGTTGATAAGGCTGATAACTTTATCGGTAAAGGTTTCCCACCCTAGGCTGGCGTGCGAGTGCGCCTGGCCCGCCCGTACGGTGAGCACCGTGTTCAATAACAGCACGCCCTGGCGCGCCCAGCTTTCCAGATAACCGTGGTTGGGGCGGGTAAACCCGGGCACGGTTCCCTCAAGCTCTTTATACATGTTGAGCAGAGAAGGGGGGATCGCCACGCCTGGGCGTACGGAAAATGCCAGCCCGTGCGCCTGCCCAGGGCCGTGATAGGGATCCTGGCCCAGAATGACGACTTTCACATCGCTCAACTCGGTATAGCGAAACGCGTTGAATACATCTTTTTGCGGCGGATAAATTGTTTGCCCGGACTGACGCTCAGCGGCAACGGTACTGAGCGTATTGATAAAATAAGGCTGCTGCTTTTCTTCTGCCAGCACGTCATGCCAGGTTAAAGGTGTCGTCATGTCGCTCTCCTGCGAATCTCAATCTGTCACTAGCTTACCTGTTTAACGCTTATGAGCAAAATTACGCGCTGAAATGCGTGCTAAGTCGTTAAATTTATTTTGAAATGATGCAGGTTAAGTTGAGTTGGTAGAGGTGTGAAATTGATCTAAAGCAATAAATTCAAACCACACTCTTTATGTGGTTGGTGTTTTTGTTGATTTAAATCAATAAATCGCCGTGGTGTGAATGATATATATACACACAAGAAACAATGGTTTTACCAATTGGCCGCGTAAGGCCAGCATCAGTTAATGTAGCCTAAGGGAGGCAACACATGATTACAGGTATCCAGATTACCAAAGCGGCAAATGACGATCTGCTCAACTCTTTCTGGCTGCTGGACAGCGAGAAAAATGAAGCGCGCTGTGTGGTCGCGAAAGCGGGTTTTGCTGAAGATGAAATCGTACCGGTGAATAAACTGGGCGAAATCGAATACCGTGAAATCCCAATGGAAGTGCAGCCGGAAGTGCGCGTTGAAGGGGGTCAGCACCTGAACGTTAACGTGCTGCGCCGCGAAACGCTGATGGATGCCGTTGAGCACCCGGAAAAATACCCACAGCTGACTATCCGCGTGTCTGGTTATGCGGTTCGCTTTAACTCACTGACTCCAGAACAGCAGCGCGACGTTATCGCCCGTACCTTTACTGAAAGCCTGTAAGGCTTCAGCCACGGGGGTGGAACAAAAAAGCCGGGGATTACCCCGGCTTTTTCTTACTCTTCAGTCTTCGTTTCCTGCGCGGCAGCGCTTGGCTTACGACGCTTACCAATGTTTTTGGTATCGCGGTGGCGCTGCTTCACGCGCGGCTTCTCTTTTTCTTTCTCTTTTCTCTCAGCACGTTTCGCGAGCGCTTTCTTTGACGGTTTACCCGTCATTTTTTCACTCGGCGCACGTGTGGTTGGGCGCAAGCCATCAATAACGCGCGCTTTCAGCGGCTCGTCAACATAGCGGCCAATTTTCTGCAGCAGCAGGTAGTCATGCGCTTCAACCAGTGAAATTGCAATCCCTTTGCGACCCGCGCGACCGGTACGGCCAATACGGTGCAGGTAGGTATCTCCGCTGCGCGGCATATCGAAGTTAATGACGTGGCTCACGTCAGGGATGTCGATCCCGCGGGCGGCAACGTCTGTTGCGACCAGCACGTTAACGCGGCCATCGGTCAGGCGCTTAATGCCTTCGGTACGCTTGATCTGCGCCATCTCGCCTTCAAGATAGCAGTTGTTGATCCCGGCGTTGCGCAGCATTTCAGCCAGCTCGTGCACGCGCTCGCGCTTACGCACAAACACGATAGTGCGGGTGGCGTCTTCCTGCTTCAGCAGGTGCTTGAGCAGCTCAACCTTATGCTCAAGGTTGTCCGCACGGTAATACCACTGGTGGATCTTTTTACGCTCTCGCGTGGATGGCGTCGCAGAGACTTCCACCGGATCTTCCAGCAGACGCTCTGCGAAGTCTTTAATCGCATCCCCTTCAAGGGTGGCAGAGAACAGCATCGTCTGGTTACGCCAGCGCGTTTCACCTGCAATATGCTCGATATCCTGCGCAAAGCCCATGTCCAGCATGCGGTCCGCTTCGTCGAGGATCAGCGTTTCTACCGCGCGGCAGTCGAAGTTTTCTTCTTTAATATACTGCAGCAGGCGGCCCGTCGTCGCGACGACGATGTCCTGGTTTTCGCTGAACACTTCGGCGTGGTTCATATACGCAACGCCGCCGGTGATGGTGGCGATATCCAGATGCGTATTCGCTGCGAGTTCACGCGCGTGATCGGCAACCTGCATGGCCAGCTCGCGCGTAGGCGTCAGGATCAAAATACGCGGCGGGCCAGATTTTTTACGTGGAAAGTCGAGCAGGTGCTGCAACACAGGCAGCAAATAGGCTGCTGTCTTCCCCGTGCCGGTTGGCGCAGAACCGAGCACATCGCGGCCCTCAAGCGCAGGCGGAATGGCCGCTGCCTGAATGGCGGTCGGGCGTGTAAAGCCTTTGCTCTCAAGAGCATTGAGCAGGCTTTCATCGAGTTCAAGTTCGGAAAAAGTCGTTACAGTCATGTTCTACCTCTGTGTGGGGCGCTGATTATAGACGTTACGGCTGTAATCTTCATCTGTTTGTATGGATATCGCTTTGCGGCCACTTCGCTTTCCCCTATGCTACTCCAGTTTCACTTAGAAGGTTGCCCTGACATGTCTCAACTCAAAGCGCAGCTGCGCCGCGATGGTTTTACGTTTAAACAATTCTTTGTCGCTCACGATCGCTGTGCCATGAAAGTCGGTACAGACGGCATTTTACTGGGAGCATGGGCACCTGTCGCAGGTGTTAAGCGTATTCTTGATATCGGTACCGGCAGCGGGCTGGTGGCCTTGATGCTGGCGCAGCGTACTGAAGAGCATGTCACTATTGATGCCGTTGAGCTGGATGCGCAGGCCGCAGGGCAGGCGGGTGAAAACGCGGCCGAGTCACCCTGGGCTGACCGGATAACCGTTAAGTGCGCGGACGTGCTTGCCTGGGCGCCAGAGCAGACGGCGCGTTACGATCTTATCGTCAGCAACCCCCCTTACTACGAGCCCGGCGTGGAGTGCGGTACACCGGAGCGTGAACAGGCGCGCTATACCGGTTCACTCGATCACAAAGCGCTGCTCGTCAACGCGGCTGAACTTATCTCAGAAGAGGGCTTTTTCTGCGTGGTGCTGCCAGAAAGTACGGGCAACACGTTTATCGCTACCGCGCAGGAGATCGGCTGGACGTTACGTTTGCGAACTGACATCTCAGATACGGAAAGCCGATTGCCGCACCGCGTGCTGCTGGCGCTTTCGCCAAAAGAGGGTGAGTGTTTTAATGACCGTATGGTGATCCGTGGGCCAGACCAGCGTTATTCCGAAGATTACACGGCTCTGACCCAGGCGTTTTATTTGTTTATGTAAACCTGCGGGGCAAGTATCGACGGGCCGGACTCAGCAAGCCGATCCGGGTAGTCGAGTGTGTAGTGCAAACCCCGGCTCTCTTTACGCAACATCGCGCAGCGAACAATCAGCTCGGCAACCTGCACCAGATTGCGCAGCTCCAGCAGATTATTGGAGACGCGGAAATGGGCATAATATTCATCAATTTCCTGCTGCAGCATCGTAATGCGGCGCAACGCGCGTTCCAGACGTTTCGTGGTGCGCACAATCCCAACGTAGTCCCACATAAACAGCCGTAGCTCGTGCCAGTTGTGCTGGATCACCACCAGCTCGTCCGGGTTCTCCACGCGGCTTTCATCCCAGGCCGGTAAACGCTCTGTTTCACGGGCGTAAGGCATGCGCTTCGTGATGTCCTCCGCCGCTGACCAGCCGTACACCAGACATTCAAGCAGCGAGTTAGACGCCATACGGTTCGCGCCGTGTAGCCCGGTATAGCTGACCTCACCAATAGCATACAGACCGTCTACATCAGTGCGTCCGTGATCGTCAACCATCACGCCGCCGCAGGTATAGTGGGCGGCTGGCACAATGGGCACCGGATCGCGTGTTAAATCAATGCCAAGATTGAGCAGCTTTTCGTAAATCATCGGGAAATGCTGGCGAATGAATTCTGCCGGCTTATGGCTGATATCGAGATACATGCAGTCCACGCCAAGGCGCTTCATTTCGTGGTCGATGGCGCGGGCAACAATATCACGCGGCGCCAGTTCACCGCGGGCGTCAAAGTCCGGCATAAAGCGGGTACCGTCAGGGCGTTTTAGATAAGCCCCTTCGCCGCGCAGGGCTTCCGTCAGCAGGAAATTTCGCGCCTGAGGGTGGAACAGGGCGGTGGGGTGAAACTGATTAAATTCGAGATTCGCCACGCGGCAGCCGGCGCGCCAGGCCATAGCGATACCGTCCCCGGAAGCGATATCCGGATTAGTGGTGTACTGATACACCTTAGAGGCGCCACCTGTAGCCAACACCACAGCCTTCGCCTGACAGGTTTCCACCTTCTCTTTATTACGGTTCCAGACCCACGCTCCCACCACGCGACGCGTACCGGGCAGGCCTATCTTGTCGGAAATGATCAGATCAACCGCGTTGCTCCGCTCAAGGACCCGGATGTTAGGATGGTTCAGCGCTTTGCTGACCAGCGTGGTTTCCACTTCTTTTCCGGTAGCATCCGCGGCGTGCAGGATGCGGCGGTGGCTATGGCCGCCTTCACGCGTTAAGTGGTAGCTCTCTTCACCGTTGGGCTGAACCTGAGTATCGAATAAAACACCCTGATCGATAAGCCACTGAACGCAATGGCGGGCATTGCTGGCGACAAACTCTGCCGCGTGCGCATCCACGATCCCGGCCCCGGCAATCAGCGTATCTTCCACATGTGACGCAATGCTGTCGGTCTCGTCAAATACTGCGGCAATGCCGCCCTGAGCATAAAATGTGGAGCCTTCACTTATCGGGCCTTTGCTCAGAACGATAACGTTCTGATGTTCAGCCAGACGCAGCGCCAGAGAGAGACCGGCAGCGCCGCTACCGATGATCAGTACATCACAATGAAGTTCAGGTGTTGTGTTCATGATTGTTGTTTAATTTACTAAACAGTGTTGGGGCAGAATAGCACCTGAATGCGAGATATCGCACGTTTTTTTTAATGGGAGTTGCAATGACTAAACGCACAGGCAGGGGTAAACGAAGGGTAAATAAATGAAATTATTTTGCGAAGCAGATCGTTAGCGTCAGATTTTGTGGTGAAATAAAGCCTGTGTTGCGTTACTCTTCTGGCGGGAAAAAGATGTTTCTTGTCAGAAAGTGGTGCGTATCGTGAACAGACTTATAATGAGAGAAAATGAACGGTCTGCGGCGCGATGAACAAAAACAAAGGCGTTACGGAACTTATTGAAGATCAGACACTCTAAGCTGGTGCTTGCTCAAAGTGCGGTAGTTATAGAGTGGCGTTTCGATAACGCGTGGAATTTAGGTTTGGGGAGACATTACCTCGGATGAGCGAGCAGTTAACGGACCAGGTCCTGGTTGAACGGGTCCAGAAGGGAGATCAGAAAGCCTTTAACCTACTGGTGGTGCGCTACCAGCATAAGGTGGCGAGTCTGGTTTCCCGCTATGTACCGTCAGGTGATGTACCTGATGTGGTGCAAGAGTCTTTTATTAAGGCCTATCGCGCGCTGGAATCTTTCCGGGGAGATAGTGCTTTTTATACCTGGCTGTACCGTATTGCTGTCAATACGGCAAAGAATTACCTGGTTGCTCAGGGTCGTCGCCCGCCGTCCAGTGATGTAGACGCTATCGACGCCGAAAACTTCGAAAGTGGCGGTGCGCTGAAAGAAATTTCGAACCCTGAGAACTTAATGTTGTCAGAAGAACTGAGACAAATTGTTTTTCGCACGATCGAGTCACTCCCGGAAGATTTACGCATGGCAATTACGTTACGGGAGCTTGATGGTCTGAGCTATGAAGAGATAGCCGCTATCATGGATTGTCCGGTCGGCACGGTTCGTTCACGAATTTTCCGTGCGCGAGAAGCTATTGATAATAAAGTTCAACCGCTTATCAGGCGTTGACGATAGCGGGATACTGGAAAAGGTATTAGGCATGCAGAAAGAAAAACTTTCCGCTTTAATGGATGGTGAGACGCTGGATAGTGAGCTGCTCAACGAGCTGTCTCATTCTCCCGAAATGCAAGAGACCTGGGAGAGTTACCATCTCATCCGTGACACGCTGCGCGGTGATACCGGAGAGGTTCTCCATTTCGATATCTCAGCCCGCGTGATGGCGGCCATCGAGAATGAGCCTGTTCATCAGACCACTCCGCTGATTCCTGAAGCGCAACCCGCACCGCACCAGTGGCAGAAAATGCCGTTCTGGCAAAAAGTGCGTCCGTGGGCCAGCCAGCTCACCCAAATGGGGGTGGCTGCATGCGTATCGCTTGCAGTTATCGTTGGCGTCCAGCACTATAATACTCAGTCTGAAACTAATCAGCAGCCAGAAGCGCCAGTGTTTAACACACTGCCGATGATGGGCAAAGCCAGCCCGGTAAGTCTGGGCGTACCGGCTGATGCCTCCGCCAGCGGCGGTCAGCAACAGCAGGTTCAGGAGCAGCGCCGTCGCATTAATGCGATGTTGCAGGATTATGAGTTGCAGCGTCGTCTGCACTCTGAACAGCTTCAGTTTGAGCAGGCCCAAACTCAGCAAGCTGCTGTGCAGGTGCCCGGAAACCAAACTTTAGGAACGCAATCGCAGTAATGAAGCAACTTTGGTTCGCCATGTCTCTGATGGCGGGTAGCCTGTTCTTCTCTGCTAACGCCTCGGCTGATGTTTCATCCGGGGCGTTGTTGCAGCAAATGAATCTGGCCAGCCAGTCACTCAATTACGAGTTGGCATTTATCAGCATCAACAAGCAGGGCGTCGAGTCGTTACGCTATCGCCATGCCCGTCTTGATAACCAGCCGCTCGCCCAGCTTTTACAGATGGATGGCCCGCGTCGGGAAGTTGTCCAGCGTGGCAACGAAATCAGCTATTTCGAGCCCGGTCTGGAGCCTTTCACCCTGAATGGCGACTATATCGTTGATTCTCTACCGTCGCTTATCTATACCGATTTCAAACGACTTGCCCCTTACTATGATTTTATTTCGGTAGGGCGTACCCGTATTGCAGACAGGCTGTGTGAAGTGATCCGCGTGGTTGCGCGCGATGGCACGCGCTACAGCTATATCGTCTGGATTGATGCGGAAACCAAGCTGCCGATGCGCGTGGACCTGCTCGACCGCGACGGCGAGACGCTTGAACAGTTCCGCGTCATCTCCTTCAGCGTGAACAATCAGGTTGGTAACAGCATGCAGAATCTGGCGAAGGCCAGCCTGCCGCCGCTGCTTTCTGTTCCTGCAGGGGACTCCGCTAATTTCAACTGGGTTCCTTCCTGGATACCGCAAGGCTTTAGCGAAGTGTCCAGCAGCCGTCGTCAGTTGCCCACCATTGATACGCCGGTTGAATCACGCCTCTATTCCGATGGCTTGTTCAGCTTCTCGGTGAATATCAACCGCGCAACGGCAAACAGCGCTGAACAAATGCTTCGTACCGGGCGTCGTACGGTCAGCACCACGGTTCGCGATAACGCAGAAATAACGATTGTGGGGGAATTACCTCCGCAGACGGCGAAGCGCATTTCAGACAGCATTAAATTCAGGGCCGCACAATGATTAAAGAGTGGGCGACCGTCGTCTCGTGGCAGAATGGTATTGCGCTGGTCAGCTGTGATGTTAAAGCCTCATGCAATAGCTGCGCATCCCGAGCCGGTTGTGGCAGTCGCGTGCTGAATAAGTTAGGGCCACAGACATCGCATACAATCTCCGTGCCGAGCGAACAGCCGCTGGTGGCGGGTCAGAAGGTGGAACTGGGCATTACGGAAGGCAGTCTGCTGAGTTCCGCGATGCTGGTCTATCTCTCCCCGCTGGTGGGGCTGTTTGTCATGGGCGGCCTTTTTCAGATGCTGTTTGGTACCGACGTGGCCGCCATGTGCGGCGCAGCTTTGGGTGGCGTAGGGGGATTCTGGCTTGCCAAAGGCATCTCACCGAAGCTCGCCGCGCGCGATGAGTGGCAGCCCGTTATTCTGAGCGTTGCGCTGGCGCCTGACCAACTTCGCGTCGAGACGCTCTCTTCTGAGGCCCGGTGATCCACCGGGCTTTATCATTATTTACATCTCAAAAAAGAAAACGCCATTTCTTCGCGCTATGCTTGGCTCTAAGTGCATTTCCAGGTTGCGGGTATGTAGTGTAGAATGCTGCGTTTTCGCACTGAAAAACGTCAGGCTAAGAACAGCGGCCTCCAGGAATTCGTAAGGCATAATTATTTAACTATATGAAGAACATACGTAACTTTTCGATCATTGCTCACATTGACCACGGTAAGTCGACGCTGTCTGACCGTATTATCCAGATTTGCGGTGGCCTGTCTGATCGTGAAATGGCAGCCCAGGTACTGGACTCCATGGACCTGGAACGCGAACGCGGTATCACCATCAAAGCGCAGAGCGTGACGCTCGACTATAAAGCTTCTGATGGCGAAACCTATCAACTGAACTTTATCGACACCCCAGGCCACGTTGACTTCTCCTATGAAGTATCACGCTCGCTGGCGGCCTGTGAAGGTGCGCTGCTGGTGGTCGATGCCGGGCAGGGCGTTGAAGCCCAGACCCTGGCGAACTGCTACACCGCGATGGAAATGGATCTCGAGGTTGTGCCGGTTCTGAACAAAATCGACCTGCCAGCCGCCGATCCTGAGCGCGTGGCGGAAGAGATTGAAGACATCGTCGGCATTGACGCGACCGACGCCGTACGCTGCTCCGCGAAAACCGGTGTGGGTGTGACCGACGTGCTGGAACGCTTGGTACGTGATATTCCGGCCCCGGAAGGCGACCCGGATGGTCCATTGCAGGCGCTGATCATCGACTCATGGTTCGATAACTACCTGGGCGTGGTCTCACTGGTGCGTATCAAAAACGGCACCATGCGTAAAGGCGACAAAATCAAGGTCATGAGTACCGGACAGGTCTACAACGCAGACCGTCTGGGTATCTTCACGCCAAAACAGGTTGACCGTACCGAGCTGAAATGCGGCGAGGTAGGCTGGCTGGTCTGCGCGATTAAAGACATCCTCGGCGCGCCAGTAGGTGATACCCTGACCGGCGCGCGTAACCCGGCAGACAAAGCGCTGCCAGGCTTCAAAAAGGTGAAACCGCAGGTTTACGCGGGTCTGTTCCCGGTCAGCTCTGACGACTACGAAAACTTCCGCGATGCGCTCGGCAAGCTGAGCCTGAACGATGCCTCCCTGTTCTATGAGCCAGAAAGTTCAACGGCGCTGGGCTTCGGCTTCCGCTGCGGCTTCCTCGGCCTGCTGCATATGGAGATCATTCAGGAACGTCTGGAGCGCGAATACGATCTGGATCTGATTACCACCGCACCAACGGTAGTCTACGAAGTGGAAACCACCTCGAAAGAAGTGATCTACGTCGACAGCCCGTCCAAGCTGCCGCCGCTGAACAACATTCACGAGCTGCGCGAGCCTATTGCAGAATGTCACATGCTGCTGCCGCAGGAGTTCCTGGGGAACGTTATTACGCTCTGTATTGAGAAGCGTGGCGTGCAGACCAACATGGTTTACCACGGTAACCAGGTGGCGCTGACCTATGAAATCCCTATGGCGGAAGTGGTACTCGACTTCTTCGACCGTCTGAAGTCTACCTCCCGTGGCTATGCGTCACTGGATTACAACTTCAAGCGTTTCCAGGCCTCCAACATGGTGCGCGTGGACGTGCTGATCAACGGCGAGCGTGTGGATGCGCTGGCGCTCATCACCCACAACGACAATGCGCCGTACCGTGGCCGCGAGCTGGTTGAGAAGATGAAAGATCTGATCCCGCGTCAGCAGTTTGACATTGCGATTCAGGCGGCCATCGGTAACCACATCATTGCCCGCTCAACCGTGAAGCAGCTGCGTAAAAACGTTCTGGCGAAGTGCTATGGCGGTGACGTCAGCCGTAAGAAAAAGCTGCTGCAGAAGCAGAAAGAAGGTAAGAAGCGTATGAAGCAGGTCGGTAACGTTGAGCTGCCGCAGGAAGCATTCCTTGCCATTCTTCATGTCGGTAAAGACGGCAAATAACTTTTAAGGAGTTGGCATGGCGAACATGTTTGCCCTGATCCTGGTCATCGCTACGCTGGTGACAGGCCTGCTGTGGTGTCTGGATAAGTTTATCTTCGCCCCAAAACGCCGTGAACGTCAGGCTGCCGCGCAGGCAGCGACTGGCGATGCGCTTGACGCGAAAACCCTGAAGAAAGTTGGCCCGAAACCGGGCTGGCTGGAAACGGGCGCGTCGGTGTTCCCGGTGCTGGCGATTGTGCTGGTGGTACGTTCGTTTATTTATGAGCCGTTCCAGATCCCATCGGGATCAATGATGCCAACGCTGCTGATCGGTGATTTTATTCTGGTTGAGAAGTTTGCCTACGGCATTAAAGATCCGATTTACCAGAAAACGCTGATCGAAACGGGGCATCCGAAACGTGGCGACATCGTGGTGTTTAAATATCCGGACGATCCGCGTCTGGATTACATTAAGCGCGCGGTGGGTCTGCCGGGTGATAAAGTGACCTACGATCCGGTTGCGAAGGAAGTCACCGTTCAGCCGGGCTGCAGCTCCGGTACCGCGTGTGAAAACGCGCTGCCAATCACCTACTCAAACGTTGAGCCAAGTGATTTCGTGCAGACTTTCGCCCGTCGTAACGGCGGTGAAGCGACCAGCGGGTTCTTCCAGGTGCCAAAAGGTGAAACCAAAGAGAACGGCATTCGTCTGGTTGAGCGCAAAGAGACGCTGGGCGATGTCACTCACCGCATTCTGACCGTGCCAATCGCGCAGGACCAGGTGGGGATGTATTACAAACAGCCGGGTCAGCAGCTGGCCAGCTGGATCGTACCGCCGGGACACTACTTCATGATGGGCGATAACCGCGATAACTCCGCGGACAGCCGTTACTGGGGCTTTGTGCCGGAAGCGAATCTGGTGGGTAAAGCAACCGCGATCTGGATGAGTTTTGAGAAGCAGGAAGGCGAGTGGCCGACCGGAGTGCGCCTGAATCGTATTGGCGGAATCCATTAATTCTCATGAAAAGAACACGTAGCCGCGTTATTTCGCGGCTACGTGAATTATTTCCTCGATAAATCTCTTTGAACTAACGACATCCCCTGTCGTTGTGTATAGAATATTCCCCCGAAGTTTAAGGTTGGCCCTGCAAGGGTGCCACGGCACACGAAACCGCGTTGGTTTTCTCAGGTCGGTTTCGTGTGCTGCATTTTTGACGCATTCATTTATTGGTATCGCATGAACCCCATCGTAATTAATCGGCTTCAACGGAAGCTGGGCTACACTTTTCATCATCAGGAGTTGTTGCAACAGGCATTAACCCATCGCAGTGCCAGCAGCAAACATAATGAGCGTCTCGAGTTTCTGGGTGACTCTATTTTAAGTTTCGTGATTGCGAATGCGCTTTATCATCGTTTCCCGCGCGTGGACGAAGGTGATATGAGCCGCATGCGCGCCACGCTGGTGCGCGGCAACACCCTCGCTGAAATCGCGCGCGAATTTGAACTGGGCGAATGTCTGCGTCTTGGGCCGGGTGAACTGAAAAGCGGCGGCTTCCGTCGTGAATCTATTCTTGCCGATACGGTCGAAGCATTAATTGGTGGCGTGTTCCTGGACAGCGATATCCAGACCGTAGAAAAGCTGATCCTTAACTGGTATCAGACCCGTCTGGACGAAATTAGCCCGGGCGATAAACAAAAAGATCCGAAAACGCGCCTGCAGGAATATTTGCAGGGCCGTCATCTGCCGCTGCCATCCTATCTGGTGGTGCAGGTTCGTGGCGAAGCGCACGATCAGGAATTTACCATCCATTGCCAGGTCAGTGGCCTGAGTGAACCGGTGGTGGGCACAGGTTCAAGCCGCCGTAAGGCTGAACAGGCTGCCGCCGAACAGGCGTTAAAAATGCTGGAGCTGGAATGAGCGAAGAAAAAACCTATTGCGGATTTATTGCCATCGTCGGACGTCCGAACGTCGGCAAATCCACCCTGCTGAATAATCTGCTTGGGCAGAAGATTTCCATCACCTCGCGTAAGGCGCAGACCACGCGTCACCGCATTGTCGGCATCCATACTGAAGGCGCGTATCAGGCGATCTACGTCGATACCCCTGGCCTGCACATGGAAGAGAAGCGTGCCATTAACCGTCTGATGAACAAGGCGGCGAGCAGCTCCATCGGCGACGTAGAGCTGGTGATTTTCGTAGTGGAAGGCACCCGCTGGACGCCGGACGACGAAATGGTACTGAACAAGCTGCGTGACGGCAAAACGCCGGTGATCCTCGCGGTCAACAAAGTTGACAACGTGCAGGAAAAAGCTGACCTGCTGCCGCACCTGCAGTGGTTGGGCAGCCAGATGAACTTCCTGGATATCGTTCCGCTGTCTGCTGAGACCGGCCTGAACGTCGATACCATCGCGGGCATCGTACGTAAGCACTTGCCGGAAGCGATTCACCACTTCCCGGAAGATTACATCACCGATCGCTCTCAGCGCTTTATGGCGTCTGAAATCATCCGTGAAAAGCTGATGCGTTTCCTGGGCGCCGAGCTGCCGTACTCTGTGACGGTGGAGATCGAGCGTTTCCAGAGCAACGAGCGCGGTGGCTACGACATTAATGGCCTGATCCTCGTCGAGCGTGAAGGGCAGAAGAAGATGGTGATCGGCAACAAAGGCGCCAAGATCAAAACCATCGGCATTGAAGCCCGTAAAGACATGCAGGAGATGTTCGAAGCGCCGGTTCACCTGGAACTGTGGGTGAAGGTGAAATCTGGCTGGGCCGATGATGAGCGTGCTCTGCGCAGCCTCGGTTACGGCGAAGATCAGTAACTCAAGACGACGAGTATAATGGAAGGTTGGCAGCGCGCCTTCGTTCTCCATAGTCGTCCCTGGAGCGAAACCAGCCTGATGCTGGACGTCTTCACGGAAGAGTCGGGCCGCGTGCGCCTTGTTGCGAAAGGCGCACGTTCCAAACGTTCTAATCTGAAGGGTGCCCTACAGCCTTTTACGCCGCTGCTGGTTCGCTTTGGCGGGCGAGGGGAAGTCAAAACCTTGCGCAGCGCTGAAGCCGTCTCTCTGGCGCTTCCCCTTTCTGGCATCACGCTCTACAGCGGTCTGTATGTCAACGAGCTCATCTCCCGCGTCCTTGAACATGAGACTCGCTTCTCGGAACTTTTCTTCGATTATCTGCACTGTATCCAGGCACTGGCGGGTGCGACCGGCACGCCCGAACCCGCCCTGCGTCGTTTCGAACTGGCGCTGCTGGGCCACCTCGGGTACGGCGTGGATTTTCTGCACTGCGCAGGCAGCGGTGATGAGGTGGAAGACACCATGACCTACCGCTACCGCGAAGAAAAAGGCTTTATTGCCAGCGTCGTCGTTGATAACAGTACTTTTACCGGACGCCAGCTCAGAGCACTTTATGAACGCGAGTTTCCGGACGCCGACACCCTGCGCGCAGCAAAACGCTTTACCCGGATTGCCCTCAAGCCGTATCTTGGCGGCAAGCCCTTAAAGAGCCGCGAATTATTCAGGCAGTTTATGCCCAAACGTTAGACCACAGCATCAGAAAGAAAACCGAGGATTGTCATGGCTGAATTACTGTTAGGCGTCAACATCGACCACATCGCCACCCTGCGTAACGCGCGCGGCACGGCGTATCCCGATCCGGTTCAGGCGGCGTTTATCGCTGAACAGGCTGGTGCCGACGGCATTACCGTTCACCTGCGTGAAGACCGCCGCCACATTACCGACCGCGACGTGCGCATTCTTCGTCAGACGCTGGACACCCGTATGAATCTGGAGATGGCGGTCACCGAAGAGATGCTGACCATTGCCTGCGAGACCAAACCGCACTTCTGCTGCCTGGTGCCGGAAAAACGTCAGGAAGTGACCACCGAAGGCGGGCTGGACGTGGCGGGGCAGCAGGACAAAATGCGCGATGCCTGCAAGCGCCTGGCGGATGCCGGTATCCTGGTTTCTCTGTTTATCGACGCCGATTTCGCGCAGATTAAAGCGGCAGCCGACGTGGGCGCGCCGTATATCGAAATTCACACCGGCTGCTATGCCGATGCTAAAAACGATGCCGAGCAGGTCAAAGAGCTGGAGCGTATCGCCAAAGCAGCCACCTACGCCGCGAGCCTGGGACTGAAGGTTAATGCCGGTCACGGCCTGACCTACCACAACGTGAAGGCCATTGCTGCTCTGCCGGAAATGCATGAGCTGAACATCGGCCACGCCATTATTGGCCGCGCGGTGATGAGCGGCCTGAAAGAAGCGGTTTCAGAGATGAAACGCCTGATGCTGGAAGCGCGTCAGTAATGGCCATTCTGGGCTTAGGCACCGATATCGTCGAAATAGCTCGCATTGAAGCGGTGATTGCCCGGAGCGGCGATCGCCTGGCAAGGCGCGTGCTGAGCGATAACGAATGGGCCATCTGGGAAGCGCACCAGCAGCCGGTGCGTTTTCTGGCAAAGCGCTTTGCGGTAAAAGAGGCGGCAGCCAAAGCCTTCGGGACCGGCATTCGTAACGGCCTGGCATTTAACCAGTTCGAAGTTTTTAATGATGAGCTGGGCAAACCGAGCCTGCGTCTGTGGGGTGAAGCGCAAAAGCTGGCGGAGAAGCTGGGGGTGAATCATATGCACGTGACGATCGCAGATGAACGCCACTATGCCAGCGCGACGGTGATTATCGAAAGCTAAATTTTGTCCGCGTGGTGCATCAGGACAAATTTATCCCACAGCTGCTCTTCGCTCTCGACGTGTGTCGGATCCTTCAGAATAGTGTTGGGGATCGGGCACACCTTCTGGCAGGTCGGCGTCTCATAGTGGCCGACGCATTCCGTGCAGCGGTCGCTGTTAATCTCGTAAATGCTGTCGCCCATCGAAATCGCCTGGTTCGGGCATTCGGGCTCGCACATATCGCAATTGATGCATTTTTTGGTAATTAACAGCGCCATCAGGAAATTCTCAGAAACAACACAAACTGGGCGGGCATTATACGCGTCAAACCAGTTTCTTTACCAGTTCTTCGCTGTGACGAATGCGCTCAGGCGCGCGCTCCAGATCCTGCTGTACCAGCGCCATAAACAGCAGATCCGTCAGCATCATTTGTGCGCTGGTGGACGAAATTGCCGCGCTGCGCGTGGCCTGCTCTTCGGCAATGGTATACAAACAGCGCGTTGCCCGCTGCTGCAGCGCATTTGGCGTAAAGCCGGTGATCGCCAGAATTTTGCCGCCGACGCGCAGGGCTTCGTCGGTCGCCATGTTGATCTCGCGGCGCTCGCCGGAGTAGGAGATCGCCAGCAGCAGATCGTCAGGATCCATCGCCTGCACGGTCGCCAGCAGGGCGTGCATATCCTGCTCGACGATGGCGTTAAAACCGATTTTAGTCAGCTTCCAGCCAAAATTACGCGCCACCAGACCGGACGCGCCAATACCGGTTAAAATAATTCGCCGCGCCGCCCGCAGCATCGCCACGCTTTCCAGTAATTTCTCTTCGGTATTCACGTCCAGCGTGGCGTGCATGGCCGCCACGTTCTCCTTGATCAGCTTTTCCCCAACCAGACGCATCGGGTCATCGCCGCGGATCTGGTTATGCACCGGCATGGACTGCGGATTCGGGTTACTCACCAGCGCTTCGCTGATTGCCAGCTTAAGAGCGGGAAAACCCTTAAACCCGATCTTCTGGGCAAATTTCACCACGCTTGACTGGCTCACTCCAGCTTCGCTTGCCAGCTGCTGTGAGCTGAGGTGGCGGGCGCGATCGGGCTGAGAAAGCAGAAAGTCCGCCAGCTTTTTGTCGCTTTGAGCAAAGCCGGCGTAGCGCTGGCGAATGCGAATTAAACAGTTCATGAGTACTCCCGGCGGAAATGTGATTGTCTGCGCAAAAACGAATTCTGCTCGCCTGAATGAATTTTATATTCCATTATAGTGTGATTATTATGAATTAAAAATTCTTGAGGTACAAAAAATGAATCTTGGCTCACTTGTTTCTGAAACGCGTAACCCGCAAACCATGGATCTGGATGCGCTCTCTACCCTGGAGCTGGTTAACCGCTTTAATCAACAGGATACGCTGGTCGCGCAGGCAGTGAAAGAGACATTGCCAGAGGTGGCGAAAGCGGTCGATGCGGCGGCGGAAGCTCTTAAGGCCGGTGGTCGCATTATCTATATGGGGGCCGGTACCAGCGGGCGTCTCGGGGTGCTGGATGCCTCGGAATGTCCGCCCACCTTTGGCGTTCCGCACGGCCTGGTGGTTGGCCTGATTGCAGGTGGTCCCGGCGCGCTGCTGAAGGCCGTTGAAGGGGCGGAGGACAACAAACAGCTGGGTGAGGATGACCTGAAGGATCTGAACCTGACGGCGAACGATCTGGTGGTTGGCCTGGCGGCATCCGGGCGCACGCCGTACGTCATTGGCGGCCTGGAATACGCCAACCGGACCGGCTGCACGACGGTCGCCATCTCCTGCAACCCCGGCTCGCCGATTGCGCAGGTGGCCGCTATCGCCATCTCTCCGGTCGTTGGGCCGGAAGCGCTCACCGGCTCCACGCGCCTGAAATCCGGGACCGCGCAAAAGCTGGTGCTCAATATGATCTCCACCGGTGCGATGGTGAAGTTCGGCAAGGTCTACCAGAACCTGATGGTCGATATGCAGGCCACCAACGTCAAGCTGGTGGACAGAGCCTGCCGCATGGTGATGGAGGCGACAGGCGCGGGCCGTGAAGAGGCAGAAGCGGTGCTCAGGCAGACCGATCACGACGTAAAACCAGCCATTTTGATGATCTTAAGCGGGCTGGACGCGGCGGCTGCGCGAGCCAAACTCGACGCGCACAACGGCTTCTTACGGGCGGCTTTAGAAAACTAGCAGAGGCGTTTATGGACAAAACAGCAGCGCTCGCCAGCGATATCCTGCAGGGGATAGGCGGGGAGAAAAATATTCAGCGTCTGGAAAACTGCATGACGCGCGTGCGCGTCGAGGTGCATAACGACGATCAGCTTGACGTGCCGGGTCTGAAGAAGCTGTCCGGCGTCAGTGGCTACGTGAAACAGGGGCAGCAACACCAGCTGATCGTCGGGCCGGGCAAGGCGGCGCAGGTTGTCGATGCCATGCGCGCGCTGATGGTCGGCGGTGCAAGCGTGACGGTTGACGACGCTGAACGCACCAAAGCGCAGGCGAAGGCAAAATACAAAGCTCCTATGAGCGACGCGCTGCGACAGCTGGCAAACGTCTTTATCCCGCTGATCCCGGCGTTTATAGCTTCCGGCTTGATCACCGGGATCATCAACATCCTCAAGCGGCCAGATATCGTCGGGGATTTTGCCACGCAGTATCCGAACCTGCTGGGCATTCTCGGGATCTTCGGCAGCGCGGTGTTTGCCATTATGAACATTCTGGTCGGGGTCAATACCGCGAAGGTGTTTGGCGGCTCGCTGGCCATGGGCGGCGTAATGGCAGGGATCTTGTCCAGCCCGCAGCTGGCGCAAATCACGCTGTTTGGCGAGGCGCTCCAGCCTGGTCGCGGCGGGGTGATTGCCGTGCTGCTGGTGGTTATTCTTATGTGCTGGATCGAGAAAAAGCTACGCGCGGTTCTGCCTGGCTCGATTGAGCTGATCCTTAACCCGCTGCTGACCACGTTAATTACCGGTAGCGTTGCGATTGTGGTCCTTCAGCCACTAGGCGGGTGGATCTCTGACGCCATCGCCCACGGCGCGTCTCTGGCTATCGACCGCGGCGGCCTGCTGGTGGGGGCGGTGCTGTCAGGTACCTTCCTGCCGCTGGTGCTGACCGGCCTGCATCAGGGGCTGGTGCCGATTCACGTCGAGCTGGTGCAGGCGCACGGTTATAACGCGCTGCTGCCTATTCTCTCGATGGCGGGCGTCGGGCAGGTGGGGGCAGCGATTGCCGTCCTGATGAAAACCCGTAACGCGCGCCTGAAAAAAGTGATTAAAGGGGCGCTGCCGGTCGGGCTGCTCGGCATTGGCGAGCCGCTGATATTCGGCGTCACGCTGCCGCTGGGTAAACCGTTCCTTGCGGCCTGTCTGGGGGGCGCGGTAGGCGGGGCACTCATCAGCTACTGGAAAGTCGCCACCGTTATCACCTTTGGTCTCTCCGGTTTACCGCTGGCATTAACCATCGTGACCGGAAAAGTCATGCTCTATCTGTTAGGCTATTTAGTAGCGGTGATCGCCGGGTTCCTGTTTACCTGGCTGTTAGGATTCAACGACCCAGAGGAGTAAGGTTTGGCCAATCACGAGCGTCGCGTTGTTTTTTTCGATCTGGATGGAACGCTGCATCAGCAGGATATGTTTGGTACGTTTATGCGCTACCTGCTGCGGCGTCAGCCTCTGAACGCGCTGCTCGTCTTACCGCTCTTACCCCTCATTGGCATCGCGCTGCTGGTAAAAGGCCGGGCGGCGCGCTGGCCGATGAGCCTGCTGCTGTGGGGATGTACGTTTGGCCACAGCGAAGCGCGGCTCAAACAGCTCGAAAAGGAGTTCGCTCTCTGGTTCCGCGGCCACGTTGCCGCGTTTCCCGTGGTGCAGGCGCGCCTGACCAGCTATCTTGACGCCAACGATGCCGATATCTGGCTGATTACCGGCTCCCCGCAGACGCTGGTGGAGCAGGTCTACTTTGATACCCCCTGGCTGCCGCGCGTAAATCTTATCGCCACGCAAATTTCCCGCGGCTACGGCGGCTGGGTCCTGACGATGCGCTGTCTGGGGCATGAAAAAGTGGTCCAGCTGGAAAAACGCATCGGCACGCCGCTGCGCCTTTACAGCGGCTACAGCGACAGCAAGCAGGACAACCCGCTGCTCTATTTTTGCCAGCACCGCTGGCGCGTTACTCCCCTCGGTGAACTTCAGCAACTCGAATAGTCTTATCTATAAGGGCTGTGTATAATGCCGCCCGCTTTTAGACTGGAGTATCAGCCCTTGTCCACCTCAGAACACAATCATGAATACTGGATGCGCCACGCGCTGGCGCTGGCTCAACGGGCCTGGGACGAGGGCGAAGTGCCCGTGGGCGCGGTGCTGGTTCATAACAACCGGGTGATTGGGGAAGGGTGGAACCGTCCTATTGGCCGCCACGATCCTACCGCGCACGCCGAAATTATGGCGCTTCGTCAGGGCGGGCTGGTGCTGCAAAACTATCGTCTGCTTGATACCACCCTGTACGTCACTCTTGAACCCTGCGTGATGTGCTCCGGGGCGATGGTGCACAGCCGAATCGGTACCCTGGTGTTTGGAGCGCGAGATGAAAAAACCGGTGCGGCCGGTTCACTAATGGACGTGCTGGGTCATCCAGGAATGAATCATCAGGTGCAGACTATCGGTGGGGTACTTGCACCAGAGTGTTCGGGGCTATTAAGCGATTTCTTTCGAATGCGCCGTCAGCAGAAAAAGCAACAAAAGGCAGAATTGAAGTTGTCGGATGATTAAGCTCGTCCGGCGCCACAACCGGATAACTTTCCGCCAGCTGTTTTGCCTCTGTTGCCTCTTTCTCTTTCTCCAGCAGATAGCCGACCAGGCTAATCTGATACTTACGTATATTTTCCACGTAGGCGTAGGCTTCATGTCCGCGCGCGTAGCCATACGTCAGCTTGTTGTACCATGGCTTCTGGCTCAGCAGCGGCAGGCGCTGTTTTACGTCTGACCAGCTGTCCGGGTTTCCCTTCGTTTTCGCCGTCAGAGCCCGCGCGTCAAGCATGTGCGCGTAGCCCATGTTGTAGGCCGCCAGCGCAAACCAGATCCGTTCCTCTTCCGGCACGGTTTCCGGGACTTTAGCCATCATATCCTGCAGGTAGCGCGCCCCGCCGCTGATGCTCTGTTCCGCATCGGTACGGTCGTTAACGCCCAGGCTCAGCGCGGTATTTTTGGTTAACATCATCAGTCCGCGTACGCCCGTTGGCGACGTGGCCTGGGTGTCCCAGTGGGACTCCTGGTACGAGATAGCCGCCAGCAGTTTCCAGTCAATCTCCTGGGCATATTTTTCGAAAAGCGGCTGCAGGTCAGGCAGGACGCTGTCAACCGCGCGCAGGAAGCTGCGGGTGTCAACGTAGTCAAAGTCATCCCCGTGGCCGAGGTACTTCTCCTCAAGTCGCGCCAGCGTGCCGTCTTCATTGATGGTGTTATAAAAATCCAGCATGGCCGCCGAGAGGGTCTGGTCATCGTCCAGATGGGTAAACCAGGTCACCGGCTGTTCGTCCGTCACGTCCAGCGCCACGGCGATTTCAGGATGCACCCGCTGGAACAGGCTGATCGCCACCGAATCGGCGATGGTGTAGGGCAGTTTCTGATCTTTGACCTGCTCCAGCAGCTCCGTCGTGCCGAGTTTAGGGTCAACCGTCCAGCTCAGATCCGGGTATTTTTTCTCCTTTAACTCACGCAAGTCGTCAATCACTACGTGGCCGGGAGCAATCGTCAGCTGTTGCGCGTTGATCGAGGCAAGCGTACGCGGGCGCAGGCTCCCGACGCGATAAACCAGCTGCTGGGAAACGGAGTAGTAGGTCGGGCCCGGCTGGTAGTTCTTGCTGCGCTCGCTGTTATAGACCAGCCCGGCAGCGAGGATATCGGCGTTGTTGTTGTCCAGGTCGTCAAACAGCTGGTTGATGTTCTGGCGGACGGTAATTTTAAGCTTCACGCCCAGATAATCGGCAAACTGCTGCGCCAGCTCATAATCCAGACCAATAATTTTGCCGTTGATGTCGCTGTAAATCAGCGGAGAGTTGAGGGTACTGACGCGCAGTTCCCCCCGCTCCTGAATGGCGGCGATACGATTTTCGGCTTTGCCGAACCAGGGGATGGAAGGCCAGAGGGCCACTGCCAGCAGCAACGTTACAATGCCGATGAGCAGATAATTAATCTTTAATTTTTTCAATTAGTTAATTCTCTGCGACGCCGGTTGCCTCAGTCTGCTGTAGCCATGTTAATCATAAGGTTCGTCATTGAATGAGCGGCATTTTGCGTAAACTTGCGCCACTTGGCAACCAATTAGAGAGACAGGTCACATCTATTGTTAAACGCTGAAGTCGATTTTATTTCGACGCAAACGGTTTCGTCGGCGCTCAGGATTCTCTATAATGACGCCCGTTTTCCCCCCTTGCGCACACTGTAAGCGCCCCGGCGCTTCGAAGACGAGAGACTTATGATGGAAATTCTGCGTGGTTCGCCTGCACTGTCTGCCTTCCGTATTACCAAACTGCTGGCACGTTTTCAGGCGGCCGACCTTCCGGTAAGCAATATTTACGCTGAGTATGTCCATTTTGCTGACCTGAATGCCCCCCTGAATGCAGAGGAGCGCGTACAGCTGGAACGCCTGCTCAAGTATGGCCCAAATCTGAGCAGCCATACGCCAACCGGCAAACTGATCCTTGCGACGCCGCGTCCGGGCACCATCTCCCCCTGGTCTTCCAAAGCCACCGACATTGCCCACAACTGCGGCCTGAGCCAGATTAACCGTCTGGAGCGCGGCGTAGCGTACTACGTCGAAGCCTCTACCCTGAGCGACGCGCAGTGGCAGGCGGTTGCGGCTGAATTGCACGACCGCATGATGGAGAGCGTGTTTGCCTCTCTTGATGACGCACAGAAGCTTTTCTCCCATCATCAGCCTGCACCGGTACAGAGCGTGGACCTGCTGGGGCAGGGCCGTCAGGCGCTGATTGACGCCAACCTGCGTCTCGGCCTGGCGCTGGCAGAAGACGAAATTGACTACCTGCAGGACGCGTTCGTTAAGCTCAACCGCAACCCGAACGACATCGAACTCTACATGTTCGCGCAGGCCAACTCTGAGCACTGCCGCCATAAGATTTTCAACGCCGACTGGATCATCGACGGCGAACAGCAGCCGAAGTCGCTGTTCAAAATGATCAAAAACACCATGGAACAAACCCCTGACCACGTGCTGTCTGCCTATAAAGACAACGCCGCGGTGATGGAAGG
The DNA here is from genome assembly GCF_014895915.1 of Enterobacter cloacae complex sp. P13B. Lineage (NCBI taxonomy): Bacteria > Pseudomonadati > Pseudomonadota > Gammaproteobacteria > Enterobacterales > Enterobacteriaceae > Enterobacter > Enterobacter cloacae complex sp. P13B. Next base: position 64,869 of record NZ_JADBQN010000008.1, on the reverse strand, counting down.
TTCCGAGGTGGGCCGCTTCTTCGCCGATCGCGAAGCAGGGCGCTATGACTTCCATCAGGAGCCTGCGCATATTCTGATGAAAGTGGAAACCCACAACCACCCGACGGCCATTTCTCCGTGGCCGGGTGCGGCGACCGGCTCCGGCGGCGAAATCCGTGACGAAGGGGCGACCGGTCGTGGGGCGAAACCAAAAGCGGGTCTGGTCGGTTTCTCCGTCTCTAACCTGCGCATCCCTGGCTTTGAACAGCCGTGGGAAGAAGATTTCGGCAAGCCAGAGCGCATCGTGACCGCGCTGGATATCATGACCGAAGGTCCGCTGGGCGGCGCGGCGTTTAACAACGAATTTGGTCGTCCGGCGCTTAACGGTTACTTCCGTACCTACGAAGAGAAGGTGGACAGCCACAACGGCGAAGAGCTGCGCGGCTACCACAAACCGATCATGCTGGCGGGCGGGATCGGCAACATCCGTGCCGATCACGTGCAGAAAGGCGAGATCGTCGTCGGCGCGAAGCTGATCGTGCTGGGCGGCCCGGCGATGAACATCGGTCTGGGCGGCGGCGCGGCCTCCTCTATGGCCTCCGGCCAGTCTGATGCGGATCTCGATTTTGCCTCCGTGCAGCGTGACAACCCTGAGATGGAGCGTCGCTGCCAGGAAGTGATCGACCGCTGCTGGCAGTTGGGCGATGCTAACCCGATTCTGTTCATCCACGACGTGGGCGCGGGCGGTCTGTCCAACGCTATGCCGGAGCTGGTGAGCGACGGCGGTCGCGGTGGCCGTTTCAACCTGCGCGATATCCTGAGCGATGAGCCGGGCATGAGCCCGCTGGAAATCTGGTGTAACGAATCCCAGGAGCGCTATGTGCTGGCGGTTGCGGCCGACCAGCTGCCGCTGTTTGACGAGCTGTGCCGCCGCGAGCGCGCGCCGTATGCCGTCATCGGTGAAGCGACCGAAGAGCAGCACCTGACTCTGAGCGACACCCATTTCGACAACCAGCCTATCGATCTGCCGCTGGACGTGCTGCTCGGTAAAACGCCGAAGATGACCCGCGACGTAACAACCCGTAAAGCAGCGGGCAAAGCGCTGGATCGCCAGGGCATCACCGTGGCAGAAGCCGTTAATCGCGTGCTGCACCTGCCGGCGGTGGCAGAGAAAACCTTCCTGGTCACCATTGGCGACCGTACTGTTACCGGTATGGTATCCCGCGATCAGATGGTTGGCCCGTGGCAGATCCCGGTGGCGAACTGCGCCGTGACCACTGCGAGCCTCGACAGCTACTACGGCGAAGCGATGGCGCTGGGTGAACGCACCCCGGTCGCGCTGCTGGACTTCGCCGCCTCTGCACGACTGGCGGTTGGTGAAGCGCTGACCAACATCGCGGCGACGCAGATTGGCGACATCAAACGTATCAAACTTTCCGCGAACTGGATGGCGGCAGCCGGTCACCCGGGGGAAGACGCCGGCCTGTATGAAGCCGTGAAAGCGGTGGGTGAGGAGCTGTGTCCAGCCCTCGGCCTGACCATTCCGGTGGGTAAAGACTCCATGTCGATGAAAACCCGCTGGCAGGAGGGTAACGAGCAGCGCGAGATGACGTCTCCGCTGTCGCTGGTGATCACCGCGTTTGCCCGCGTGGAAGACGTGCGCCATACCGTTACGCCGCAGCTGGCGACCGAAGATAACGCCCTGCTGTTGATTGACCTGGGTAAGGGCCACAACGCGCTGGGCGCCACCGCACTGGCGCAGGTTTACCGTCAACTTGGCGACAAGCCAGCCGACGTGCGCGACGTGGCGCAGCTAAAAGGTTTCTACGACGCAATTCAGGCGCTGGTGGCACAGCGCAAGCTGCTGGCCTACCACGACCGTTCCGACGGCGGCCTGCTGGTGACCCTGGCAGAGATGGCCTTCACCGGCCACTGCGGCGTGGAAGCGAACATTGCAACGCTTGGCGAAGACCGCCTGGCGGCGCTGTTTAACGAAGAGCTGGGTGCAGTGATTCAGGTTCGCGCCGCAGACCGCGAGGCGGTGGAAGCGATTCTGGCGAAGCACGGTCTGGCAGACTGCGTCCACTATCTGGGGAAAGCCGTTCAGGGCGACCGCTTCGTCATTGAGGCCGACGGTCACGCCGTGTTCAGCGAAAGCCGCACCACGCTGCGCATGTGGTGGGCAGAAACCACCTGGCAGATGCAGCGTCTGCGCGATAACCCGGAATGCGCCGATCAGGAGCATAACGCGAAAGCGAATGACCAGGATCCTGGCCTGAACGTGAAGCTCTCCTTCGATATCAACGAAGACATCGCTGCGCCGTACATTGCGACCGGCGCGCGTCCGAAAGTGGCCGTGCTGCGCGAGCAGGGCGTTAACTCCCACGTTGAGATGGCTGCGGCCTTCCACCGCGCGGGCTTTGACGCTATCGACGTCCATATGACCGACCTGCTGGCCGGGCGTACCGGTCTGGAAGATTTCCATGCGCTGGTGGCGTGCGGCGGTTTCTCCTACGGCGACGTGCTGGGCGCAGGCGAAGGCTGGGCGAAGTCCATTCTGTTTAACAGCCGCGTGCGCGACGAGTTCGAGACCTTCTTCCATCGTCCGCAAACCCTGGCGCTGGGCGTGTGCAACGGCTGCCAGATGATGTCTAACCTGCGCGAGCTGATCCCGGGCAGCGAAGCCTGGCCACGCTTTGTGCGCAACCAGTCCGACCGCTTCGAAGCGCGCTTCAGTCTGGTTGAAGTGACTCAGAGCCCGTCTCTGCTGCTGCAGGGGATGGTTGGCTCTCAGATGCCAATCGCCGTTTCCCACGGCGAAGGTCAGGTAGAAGTGCGCGATGCGGCCCATCTGGCGCAGCTCGAGAGCAAAGGCCTGGTGGCGCTGCGCTTTGTCGATAACTTCGGCAAGGTCACGGAAACCTATCCGGCGAACCCGAACGGCTCCGTCAATGGTATTACGGCGGTGACCAGCGAAAGCGGTCGCGCGACCATCATGATGCCGCACCCTGAACGCGTGTTCCGTACCGTCAGCAACTCCTGGCACCCGGAAAACTGGGGCGAGGACAGCCCGTGGATGCGTATCTTCCGCAACGCGCGTAAACAGCTGGGTTAAGATGTAAAGCAGGTACTTTGTAGGCCCGGTGAGCGTAGCGCCACCGGGTTTTTTTATGCGTGTCGCAAAATTGCGACAAAGATGGTATAGGGGTGTCTCCAAATGGAGACACTTAACTCATTGATTTATATATGGCAGGACAGGTTCCCGTTAAGGTGTTGCTTAATAGCGACACTTAGCCTGAAAATCATTCAGCGCACAACAAATAGATCAAACGAATAAAAGATATATATTTCAATGTGTTAATATTTTGTTTTGCATTCTGGCATGGGTGTTGCATAATATTAACCAGTGGCTCATTCACCTTCTTATGTCAGCCCCTTCGGGACGTGCTACATAAACTTCGAATGACGCACAAAAAGGTGCCTGCCGTCCAACTACTGATCATAGCGATGCTTTATCAGGCCAGGGCGAAACGTCGAGTTAGGCACCGCCTTATTCCATAACAAAGCCGGGTTTTTACCCGGCTTTGTTGTATCTGAAGGGCAGACTCAGTTACGCTCTCCGTAAACCCCCATGAAGAGAGTAATGCGTTGAAACGCTGGCCCGTTTTTCCCCGCTCCCTGCGACAGCTCGTGATGATGGCCTTTCTGCTGATCCTTCTGCCGCTGCTGATCCTCGCCTGGCAGGCATGGCAGAGCCTCAACGCGCTGAGTGCCCAGGCGGCGCTGACGAACCGCACCACGCTTATCGATGCCAGACGCAGTGAAGCGATGACCAACGCCGCGCTGGAGATGGAGCGTAGCTATCGTCAGTACTGCGTGCTCGACGATCGGACGCTGGAGAAGGTGTACCAGAGCCAGCGCAAGCGCTACAGCGAAATGCTGGATGCCCACGCGGGCGTGCTGCCGGACGACAGGCTGTATCAGGCGTTACGTCAGGATCTGAACGATCTCGCGCAGCTGCAGTGCCAGAACAGCGGCCCGGATGCGGCTGCCGCCGCGCGCCTTGAGGCATTCGCCGCCGCCAATACCGAAATGGTGCAGTCAACGCGCACGGTCATTTTCTCTCGCGGCCAGCAGCTGCAGCAGGAGATTGCCGAGCGCGGCCAGTTCTTCGGCTGGCAGGCGCTGGTGCTGTTCCTGGTTAGCCTCGGGCTGGTGCTGCTCTTTACCCGCATGATCATCGGCCCGGTGAAGGGTATTCAGCGTATGATCAACCGCCTGGGGGAGGGGAAATCGCTCGGGGATACGGTTGCCTTTAAAGGCCCGCGCGAGCTGCGATCCGTCGGTCAGCGCATTATCTGGCTATCCGAGCGCCTGGCGTGGCTGGAATCCCAGCGTCATCAGTTCCTGCGCCATATTTCCCATGAGCTGAAAACCCCGCTGGCCAGCATGCGTGAAGGAACGGAGCTGCTGGCGGACGAGGTGGCAGGGCCGCTTACGCCGGAGCAGAAAGAGATTGTCGAAATTCTGGACGCCAGCAGCCGCAACCTGCAAAAGCTGATCGAGCAGCTTCTGGATTATAACCGCAAGCTGGCTGACGGGACGGTGGTACTGGAAGAGGTGGAGATTGAGCCACTGGTGGATATGGTGATCTCCGCCCATAGCTTGCCGGCAAGAGCTAAAATGATGCATACCGGGGTGGAGCTGAATGCGCTGACCTGCCTGGCTGAACCCATGCTATTAATGAGCGTTCTGGATAATCTTTACTCCAATGCGGTGCACTATGGTACTGAATCCGGTAACATTTATATCCGAAGTTATACGAAGGGCTCCCGGGTGTTTATTGACGTCGCAAACACCGGCACCCCGATCCCCGATGACGAAAAAACCATGATCTTCGAACCCTTTTTCCAGGGGAGTCATCAGCGGAAAGGCGCGGTAAAAGGAAGCGGTCTGGGATTAAGCATTGCCCGGGACTGCATACGACGCATGCAGGGTGAACTAAACATTGCCACGGACGAACGTTCAGATGTTTGCTTCCGTATTGAACTGCCCCTGAGCCGGAAAAATTAATAAAATGAATCTATATCTGGTGAGTATGTCACACGTCTTTTTCCGCGCCATACGCGCGGTGTTTTCCAGCAAAGCGGGTCGCCTGAGTCTGCCCTGTTTAGTTCTGGCGGGGTGCGTTTCCCATGCGCCGCAAAGTGCGATAAGCGGTAAACAGGAAGACAAATGGCCCGATAACCAGCTGGCGGATTTCCTCTCTACCCGCTGTGAGGATATCTGGAATCTGTCAGGGCATGATGTCGAAAATAATCCGCTGTTCTGGCTGCGCGGAATAGATTGCGCCCAGCGGCTTGCGCCGGTAGACGCCCGCATGAAGGCGGCGATGCTGGATGAAGACACCTGGCAGGACGCTTTCAAGCGTGGGATTTTACTGGCCGATGCGAAAATTACCCCCGTTGAACGTCGGGCCAACGTGACCCGTCTGGACACGTTTGTGATCAATCTTCCCGCACAGGTGCGCCCGGTATACCAGCTCTGGCGGGATGGGCAGACGTTACAGCTGCAGCTGTCTGAAGAGCGCTCCCGCTACAGCAAGCTACAGCAGTCAACCGACAGCGAGCTGGATACGCTGCGCCAACAGCAACAGCATTTACGTACTCAGCTGGATACCACGACGCGAAAGCTGGAAAACCTGACCGATATCGAAAGACAGCTCTCGTCGCGTAAATATCAGCCTGGTAGTTCATCTGCTGCACCGGACAGCGATATGCCGAAACAAGAGGATGTGAAGCATGACGAGCCGTAAACCAGCCCATCTTTTACTGGTGGATGACGATCCAGGCCTGTTAAAGCTGCTGGGGATGCGTCTGGTGAGTGAAGGCTACACCGTGGTGACCGCGGAAAGCGGGCAGGAGGGGCTTAAAGTCCTCAGCCGCGAAAAGATTGACCTTGTGATCAGCGACCTGCGGATGGACGAAATGGATGGCATGCAGCTGTTCGCCGAAATCCAGAAGCAGCAGCCTGGCATGCCGGTCATTATCCTGACGGCGCACGGGTCAATCCCGGATGCCGTCGCCGCAACCCAGCAGGGCGTGTTCAGCTTCCTCACCAAGCCGGTAGATAAAGACGCGCTCTACAAAGCTATCGACAGCGCGCTGGAGCACGCCGCGCCCTCCGGAGACGACGCATGGCGTGAATCTATCGTCACCCGCAGCCCGATAATGCTGCGTCTGCTTGAGCAGGCGCGAATGGTCGCACAGTCAGACGTCAGCGTGTTGATTAACGGCCAGAGCGGAACCGGGAAAGAGATCCTGGCGCAGGCGATCCACAACGCCAGCCCGCGCAGTAAAAATGCCTTTATCGCCATTAACTGCGGTGCCCTGCCAGAGCAGCTTCTTGAGTCTGAACTTTTTGGCCATGCCCGCGGCGCATTTACCGGCGCGGTAAGCAGCCGGGAAGGGCTGTTCCAGGCCGCGGAAGGCGGCACGCTGTTCCTCGACGAGATTGGCGACATGCCTGCGCCGCTGCAGGTCAAACTGTTGCGCGTACTTCAGGAGCGCAAAGTGCGCCCGTTGGGCAGCAACCGCGATATTGATATTAACGTGCGAATCATTTCCGCTACCCACCGCGACTTGCCCAAAGTGATGGCCCGCAACGAGTTCCGTGAAGATCTCTACTACCGTCTGAACGTGGTGAACCTGAAGATCCCGGCGCTGGCGGAGCGTGCGGAAGATATTCCGCTGCTGGCGAATCACCTCCTGCGCCAGGCGGCCGATCGGCATAAACCGTTCGTGCGCGCCTTTTCGACTGATGCGATGAAACGGCTGATGGCCGCCAGCTGGCCGGGTAACGTGCGCCAGCTGGTGAACGTGATTGAGCAGTGCGTGGCGCTAACGTCCTCGCCCGTTATCAGCGACGCGCTGGTGGAACAGGCGCTGGAAGGAGAGAACACGGCCTTGCCGACGTTTGCGGAAGCGCGTAACCAGTTCGAGCTGAACTATCTGCGCAAGCTGCTGCAGATAACCAAAGGCAACGTGACCCACGCGGCGCGGATGGCCGGACGCAACCGCACCGAGTTCTATAAGCTGCTCTCACGCCACGAGCTGGAAGCAAACGATTTTAAAGAGTAATGCCGTATGGTACTGTGAGCAATCGATTACGAGGCAGCTTACAGGCAAGAGTTTAAGGACCCACCATGAAAAAGATTGATGCGATTATTAAACCTTTCAAACTGGATGATGTACGTGAAGCGCTGGCGGAAGTAGGCATCACCGGAATGACCGTGACGGAAGTGAAAGGTTTTGGTCGTCAGAAAGGCCACACCGAGCTCTATCGTGGCGCAGAGTACATGGTCGACTTTCTGCCGAAAGTGAAAATTGAAATCGTGGTCAGCGACGATATCGTCGATACCTGCGTGGATACCATTATCCGCACGGCGCAGACGGGCAAAATTGGCGACGGTAAAATCTTCGTCTTTGACGTGGCGCGCGTGATCCGTATCCGTACCGGCGAAGAAGACGACGCCGCGATTTAACCATTCGCCACCCGGCGCAAAAAAAGCCCCTCGAACGAGGGGCTTTTTGCGTTACAGCACCTTATGCGGCCCGAAACATTCGTAATGAATGTTGTCTTTATTCACGCCCAGCTCAACCAGCTGCTTCGCGGCATACTGCATAAACGCCACGGGTCCACAGACGTAGAACTGCATTTCCGGCGCGCTAAACGTCCCTTCCATCTGGCTTAAATTCATCAGTCCTTCGCTGTCAAAGCGTGCGGCAGTGCGGTCTGCCTCCGTCGGCAGGCGATACCAGGTATGCGCGGTGAAACGCGGCAGGGTCGCTCCCAGCGCTTTCACTTCATCCGCAAAGGCGTGCACGTCGCCGTTCTCCGCTGCGTGGAACCAGTTAATCTGCGCGCTGTGGTTTGCTTTCGCCAGCGTATCCAGCATCGCCAGCATTGGCGTTTGGCCCACGCCCGCGGAGATCAGCGTGACCGGGGTATTGGTTTCAATGGCCATAAAGAAGTCGCCCGCCGGCGCGGCCAGATGGACCACGTCGCCCACGCTCGCTTCGTTATGCAGCCAGTTGGATACCTGACCGCCGTCCTCGCGCTTCACCGCAATGCGGTAGCCTTTGCCGTTTGGTTTGCGGGTCAGAGAGTACTGGCGGATCTCCTGGTGCGGGAAGCCTTCAGGCTTCAGCCATACGCCCAGATACTGGCCCGGCTGGTAATCGGCCACCGGCTGGCCGTCAACCGGCTCAAATTCAAAACTGGTGATAAGCGCGCTGCGCGGCGTTTTCTCGACGATACGGAAGGCGCGCGTTCCTTCCCAGCCGCCGTTCTTGCTGGCGTTTTCGCTGTAGATCTGCGCTTCACGGTTGATAAACACGTTTGCCAGCACGCCGTAGGCTTTACCCCAGGCGTCCAGCACCTCCTGGCCCGGGCTGAACATTTCGTCCAGCGTTGCCAGCAGGTGAGTGCCGACGATGTTGTACTGCTCGGGTTGGATCTGGAAGCTGGTGTGCTTCTGCGCGATTTTTTCCACCGCAGGCAGCAACGCCGCCAGGTTTTCGATATTACTGGCGTAGGCCGCGATGGCGTTGAAAAGCGCTTCACGCTGATCGCCGTTACGCTGGTTGCTCATATTGAAAATCTCTTTGAGCTCCGGATTGTGCGTGAACATGCGATCGTAGAAATGGGCGGTAAGTTTAGGACCGGTTTCCACCAGCAGAGGAATGGTGGCTTTAACGGTAGCGATGGTTTGAGCGTCGAGCATGGCAGCTTCCTTCTGATATTACCTAATGATGTATTTTAAATGCATCTTATAAAAAATACCCATGCTTTGTAAATGGTTCTTTGCAAGATGAAAAATACGCATCACAAACCTGAAAAGAAATCCGCTGGAAATAGTGAGATCTTTATTCCTCAAACCCTTGCGTGGCGTGAAGGAAAACGTTTGCGTAAAATCGTTTGTCAAGACCTGTTATCACAGAACTATTCAGTTATACTGTTGCCCGTCGTCCAACAGGACTGCCTTTTCAGGTCAAAATTTACTTGTTAGCTGAGTCAGGAGATGCGGATGTTAAAGCGTGAAATGAACATTGCCGATTATGATGCCGAACTGTGGCAGGCTATGGAGCAGGAAAAAGTACGTCAGGAAGAGCACATCGAACTGATCGCCTCCGAAAACTACACCAGCCCGCGCGTGATGCAGGCGCAGGGCTCTCAGCTGACCAACAAATACGCTGAAGGTTACCCGGGCAAGCGCTACTATGGCGGTTGCGAATACGTTGATATCGTTGAGCAGCTGGCTATCGACCGTGCGAAAGCACTCTTCGGCGCTGACTACGCGAACGTTCAGCCGCACTCCGGCTCTCAGGCTAACTTCGCTGTTTACACCGCGCTGCTGCAGCCGGGCGATACCGTTCTGGGTATGAACCTGGCGCAGGGCGGCCACCTGACTCACGGCTCCCCGGTTAACTTCTCCGGCAAACTGTACAACATCATTCCTTACGGTATTGATGAGTCCGGTAAAATTGACTACGAAGACATGGCGAAGCAGGCCAAAGAGCACAAGCCGAAGATGATCATCGGTGGCTTCTCTGCTTACTCCGGTATCGTTGACTGGGCAAAAATGCGTGAAATCGCAGACAGCATCGGCGCGTACCTGTTCGTTGACATGGCGCACGTTGCGGGCCTTATTGCCGCAGGCGTTTACCCGAACCCGGTTCCTCACGCTCACGTTGTGACCACCACTACTCACAAAACCCTGGCGGGTCCACGCGGTGGCCTGATCCTGGCGAAAGGCGGTGACGAAGAGCTGTACAAAAAACTGAACTCTGCCGTGTTCCCAAGCGCGCAGGGCGGCCCGCTGATGCACGTTATCGCCGCAAAAGCGGTCGCGCTGAAAGAAGCGATGGAGCCAGAGTTCAAGGTGTATCAGCAGCAGGTTGCTAAGAACGCCAAAGCGATGGTGGAAGTGTTCCTGAACCGTGGCTACAAAGTAGTATCCGGCGGGACTGAAAACCACCTGTTCCTGCTGGACCTGGTTGATAAGAACCTGACCGGTAAAGAAGCTGACGCTGCCCTGGGCCGCGCCAACATCACCGTGAACAAAAACAGCGTGCCAAACGATCCGAAGAGCCCGTTCGTGACCTCCGGTATCCGTATCGGTTCTCCGGCCGTGACGCGTCGCGGCTTTAAAGAAGCGGAAGTGAAAGAGCTGGCTGGCTGGATGTGTGACGTTCTGGACAACATCAATGACGAAGCGGTTATCGAGCGCGTCAAAGGTAAAGTTCTGGATATCTGCGCACGCTTCCCGGTATACGCATAATTCCTCTGCTTTGCAGAAATAAAAAAAGGCCGCGCTTGCGGCCTTTTTTTATGGCTTAACGCCGGTCCAGGGAAATGGCCCCCGGTCCCACAATCGCCAGCAAAATAAACGCGCCAGCAATACTGACGTTCTTGTAGAAATTAATCATATTCGGCACAACCGCATCTCCGGTCATATCCCAGTAGTGGTGACCGATAATCGCCGTGCCCAGCGTATAGAAGACAAAGAGCACCGCGAGGGGGCGGGTGAAAAAGCCGAGCACGATCAGGATAGCGGCGGGAACCTCCATTACTACGGCGATAATGGCCGCCAGCATCGGCATGGGGGCACCGAGCGACGTCATATACTGAACGGTGCCGCTAAACCCCGTCAGCTTGGGATAGCCAAAAATAATAAACAGGACAACGATGGCAATACGGGCAATCAATAGCAGGAAGGAGCGTGAGGAGCCGAAATCGAAATAACGTAAGCTGTTCATGGCAAACGACCTCTTCAGGCGATGTCTTTTAAACGTAATACAATTTTGCCGCTCACGCCATACGCCGACCGGCTGTCCAGGACGTTAATTTATCGTTAATTTATAGCGCGCTAACGACTTGCTAAAGTGCAGGATAAACGCCAGACTATCGCCTCCATTTCGGGAGGGATTCATGGTCTTGCATTCCACGCGCTGGCTGGCGCTCAGCTACTTCACCTACTTCTTTAGCTACGGTATTTTTCTGCCTTTCTGGAGCGTCTGGCTCAAGGGAATTGGTTTGACGCCAGAAACCATCGGCATCCTGCTGGGCGCGGGGCTGGTGGCGCGTTTCCTCGGAAGCCTGCTGATTGCCCCCCGCGTCAGCGATCCCTCCTTACTGATTAAAGCGGTGCGCATTCTGGCCCTGCTGACGCTGGTCTTCGCGGCCTGCTTCTGGGTCAGCCATCAGTTTGCCTGGCTGATGGTGGTGATGGTTGGCTTTAATCTGTTCTTCTCCCCGCTGGTACCCCTGACGGATGCCCTGGCGAACACCTGGCAAAAGCAGATCACCATGGACTATGGTCGCGTGCGCCTCTGGGGCTCGATTGCGTTTGTGATTGGCTCTGCGCTGGTGGGGAAACTGGTCAGCCTTTACGACTACCGCGCGATTCTGGCGCTGCTGAGTATCGGTATTGCCTCGATGCTGCTGGGCATGCTGCTGCGCCCGTCGGTGATGCCGCAAGGGGAGAGTCGCCATCAGGAGAGCGCCGGCTGGCCCGCCTGGCGGAGCCTGGTGGCCCAGAGTTGGCGTTTTCTGGCGTGCGTCTGTCTGCTTCAGGGGGCGCATGCAGCGTACTATGGCTTCAGCGCCATCTACTGGCAGGGGGCGGGCTACTCGGCCTCTGCGGTCGGTTACCTGTGGTCGCTGGGGGTGGTGGCAGAAGTCATTATTTTCGCCCTGAGCAAAAAGCTGTTCCGCCGCTTCGGCGCGCGCGATCTGCTGCTGCTTTCCGCGGTCTGCGGCGTGGCGCGCTGGGGGATTATGGGCTGGACGACCGAACTGCCGTGGCTGATTATGGCGCAGATCCTTCACTGCGGCACCTTCACCGTGTGCCACCTGGCGGCGATGCGCTATATCGCGGCGCGCGAGGGCGGGGACGTGATCCGTCTGCAGGCGGTCTACTCTGCGGTGGCGATGGGCGGCAGCATTGCGGTGATGACGGTCTTTGCGGGCTTTCTGTATCAGCATCTGGGACACGGCGTGTTCTGGGTCATGGCGCTGGTGGCGCTCCCGGCGATGTTTGTTCGACCGAAAGTGGCCGCACGGGCATAGCTACGATTCCAGCATGGCGCGAATATGTTCCTGCTGCTGCGTGTTAAGTGATTCAACCGCGTGGATCAGCGGCGGCGAGAACAGCGGCAGCACGGTAGGATAGGGGGTGACAACCAGCGCGGCTTCGCGCGGTGCCCCCTCTTTCTGGAACGCCTGCAGCGTCAGATAGCGAATGTTGAGCGGCAGCAGGGTTAATTCGCGCAGCTGCTGTTCAATCACCTCCTCACAGGATTTATCCTCCCCGGTCAGCAGCACTACCTGTTTTTCATGCAGATCGGTCTCCTGCATCAGCCAGGCGCCGAAAATAACCGCTACCAGCGCCATCTCTTCATCGGAGAACCGCAGCCCGAATTCGGCTTCCAGCTCAAAGAGTGCCTCTTTGGTGGTGCGTAACAGCCGGGGATAGAGACGGTGAATTTCCTCGGGCAGGCTATTGTCGATGCCGATCTCAAACAGCGAGCGGTCCAGCGCCTGAGCCAGATGGATATACAACTGATCGGTCAGCCCCTGCTCATCGCTGAAGTTCATCCCGGTCTGGGAGCGGAAACGGGCCACCATGCGCACAATGGCGCGGCGCAGGCGCTGATCCTGCTGGTGTTTATCAAGCACCGGATCGGGCGTGCGGAGCATCATAAACAGCAGCGCCAGAAACAGCTGCTCATCCACGTGCGCGCCCTGCGGCACGCGCCGCTTCCAGTGACGGACAATTTCCTGCGCCGTAAAATACTCTCCCCGCGACTGGGTCCAGCTGCGCTGCGCGTGGGAAAACTGCGGCGTATTCCCTAAGTGGTGCTGGATGAGGCAGTATTGCAAGTAGAGCTGTAAGAACTGGACGTCCCGGCATTCAAACTGACGCTGCAGCTTGCGTGAGCAGAAGCCGATCAGCGCCCGCAGATTAGCATCGTCGTAGAGCGGCCGCGCGATGCCGTGCTGTTTAAGCGCGGTTTTTAAGGCTGGGGTAAACTGGTGCGAGACAAACTGCGGACAAAGGCGGAGCGCCCTGCGCAGCCAGTGCAGCAGACATAAACGCTGATTCAGGGCAGTGCCTTCAATTCGGTAGCTGCCGTCATGGTGCGTGACGATATCCAGCCGGTGATAGCGCTGGATTTCATCGCGCGTCTCGGCTATATCTTGCCGTGCCATGACCTCGTCCACGCCGTTGGCAGCGATTATGCTCTGTGCGGTGACGGCAGCATCGGGCAGGTAAAGCATCAAAAGCACCTGGCAGCGGCGCTGCGAACTGGAAAGCACAGATGGAATTTCAAGCGTCGTCATCATCTGTCGGGTATCCAGTGTGAATGTTTGATAAGAATAGCTAAAGGATGGGCGCTGAAAAGCGCGCCGGCAGGCCTTTCACTCAGGATTGCTGGGGAACATCACAGAATTTTTGACGTGAGGAATTGATGCAGACAGTTAAACAAAATGCGATGGCGTTATTTTTGGCGGTTATCACCTTTACCGCCAGCGCACATCCTCACAGTTTTATCAGCCTGAAAACCGAGCTGGTCACCGACGGCACGCAGCTGAGCGGCCTGAAAATGCGCTGGACGATGGATGAAATCACCTCGGCGGATCTGCTTTATGATGCGGGTAACGCGAAGCCCGGAGACGAAATCTGGAAAAAGCTGGCGGCAGAAGTGATGGCCAACGTGCTCGGGCAGCACTACTTCACCGAGTTCTGGCATAACGGACAAAAGGTGAAGTTCCTCAATCGCCCGACAGAATACGGCATGTCCCGCGACGGACATCAGGCGGTGCTGACGTTCGTGCTTCCACTGGCGCATCCGCAGCCGCTGGCAGGACAAACCTATACGTTTTCTACCTTTGACCCAACGTACTACGTCGATATGAGCTACGCCGAGGACAGCGACGTGCAGCTTCCTGCGTCGTTGCAAAAAACCTGCAACATTACGGTTCACACCCCGAAGCCCAGCGAAGAGACGCTGAATTTTGCTGTCTCTCTTGATAAAGAGGATGCCCCACCGGAGGACATGGAACTGGGTAAACAGTTTGCGCAGAAGGTAACGTTACAATGTCAGTGATCTCCTCTCCGGTACGAAAGCCGCGCCGCTGGCTGCACCTCTGGCCGCTGGCGCTTTTTTTACTGCTCGCCGTTTGCGGTTCGCTCTGGCTGTGGCAGGCCTGGCCGCAGGTGATGATGAAAAGCATCATCTGGCAGCGTGAGGTCAACCAGCAGATGAGCGGGCTGCTGAAGGCGGTGGCGGAGAACCCGACCAAAGCGGGCGGTTCTCTGCTGGCGTTCAGCTTTATCTATGGCGTGCTGCACGCGCTGGGGCCGGGGCACGGCAAAATCGTCATCACCACCTGGCTTGCCACCCATCCGTCGAAGCTGAAATCAAGCATTGGCCTGACGCTGGCCTCTTCGCTGCTTCAGGGGGGCGTGGCGATTGCGCTGGTGGTGGTTGTGCTTTCGCTATTACAGCTTCCCGCGCGCCAGCTGCACCTGAGCAGCTTCTGGCTGGAGAAGGGCAGCTATGCGCTGGTCGGCTTGCTGGGGCTGATCCTCTGCTGGCGGGCACTGAAAAAGCTGCGCGCGCTGCTGCAAAAGCCCAAATTCAAAACTTTTACGCCGCACCACGTGCATGATGAGCACTGCGGCTGCGGGCATCAGCATCTGCCGACGCAGGAACAATTACAGAGCGGTGACGACTGGCGCGCGCGGCTGATGATAGTTCTCTCTATGGGGATGCGCCCGTGCTCGGGGGCAATCATGGTGCTGCTGTTCAGTAAAGTGATTGGCGTGTTCGGCTGGGGCATGCTCTCGGCGCTGGCGATGGCGGCAGGAACCTCTCTCACCATTTCGTCTTTGGCGTTGCTGGTTCACAGCTTCCGTCAGCTTGCGGTAAAACTCAGCGGCAATAAAACGCCGGTACTGTGGCGGCAGGTAGGATGGACAACGCTCGCGCTGGCGGGGGGAGTGATTCTGCTGGTGGCGGCGGTAACGATGTGGATGAGCGCGGCGCCGTTTAGCACCCTCTCCCCTTTGGGGAGAGGGCTGAGATGAGGAGATTAACGCTTCAGCGCATCGCTCAGCTCGTCACGCATGTTGGCCAGCATGGCTTTAACAACGCGTGGGTTACCCGCAACGATGTTGCCGGTGGTCATGTAGTTGTGGCCGCCGGTGAAGTCGCAAACAATCGCGCCTGCTTCACGTGCGATCAGCTCGCCCGCAGCGAAGTCCCACGGCTTCAGTGACAGTTCGAAGTAACCGTCAACGCGGCCGGTTGCCACGTAGGCCAGATCCAGCGCAGCAGAGCCGGTGCGACGGAAGTCTGCGCATTCGGTGAACAGCTTGCCCAGGATATTCATATAGGTGGTTGCGTGCTGCTTCGCCTTGAACGGGAAGCCGGTCGCCAGGATGGTGCCGTCCAGATCGCGTGCATTGCTGCAGCGCAGACGGTAGCCGTTCAGCTGTGCGCCCTGGCCGCGGGTCGCGGTGAACAGTTCGTTACGCATTGGATCGTAAACAACGGCGACTTCAGTACGGCCTTTAATGCGTACTGCGATTGACACAGAGAAGTGTGGCAGGCGTTTAACGAAGTTGGTGGTGCCATCCAGTGGATCGATAACCCATTGAACATCCTGATCGGTACCTTCATGTTCACCGCTTTCTTCGGTGATGATGGTGTGCTGCGGGTAAGATTTGCGGATCGTTTCGATAATAATCGCTTCTGCGGCTTTATCGACGTTAGTCACGAAATCATTGCTGCCTTTCTGGCTGGTTTCTACGGAGTCTGGCGTTTCGTAGTGTTTGGCAATTACATTACCCGCCTTGCGCGCTGCGCGCACGGCGATGGTCAGCATCGGATGCATCGGTCTCTCTCACTGGATGTTAAAGAACAGGAAAATCGGCGCAGAGTATAGCAGCGGGATCGGATTATGTCTCCCGTTTATGATAATATGCCCGAATATTCTTCAGACACTGAACCCAGACATCTAAAAATTATGCTGCAAAACATTCGAATCGTGCTGGTCGAAACATCGCACACCGGCAACATGGGCTCCGTTGCCCGCGCTATGAAAACCATGGGCTTAACGAACCTGTGGCTGGTTAATCCGCTGGTGAAACCAGACTCTCAGGCTATCGCCCTGGCGGCCGGGGCCAGCGACGTGATCGGTAATGCGCAGATCGTTGATACCCTCGACGAAGCGCTGGCCGGCTGCAGCCTCGTTGTCGGCACCAGCGCGCGCTCACGCACGCTGCCGTGGCCGATGCTGGATCCGCGTGAATGCGGCCTGAAAAGCGTCTCAGAAGCAGAGCAGGCGCCGGTTGCGCTGGTGTTTGGCCGCGAGCGCGTTGGCCTGACCAACGACGAACTGCAGAAGTGCCACTACCACGTGGCGATTGCCGCCAACCCGGAATACAGCTCGCTGAACCTGGCAATGGCGGTGCAGGTTATCGCTTACGAGGTGCGTATGGCGTGGCTGGCGACGCAGGAGAAGCAGGCAGAACCGAAAGAAGAGACGGCCTACCCGCTGGTGGACGACCTTGAGCGTTTCTACGGTCACCTGGAGCAGACGCTGCTCGCTACCGGCTTCATCCGTGAAGGCCACCCTGGCCAGGTGATGAATAAGCTGCGCCGCATGTTTACCCGAGCGCGTCCGGAAAGCCAGGAGCTGAACATCCTGCGCGGAATTCTGGCGTCGATTGAGCAGAAGAATAAAGAGTAGTGCCGATTTCCCCCTCTCCCCGTGGGAGAGGGTTGGGGTGAGGGCATCAGGCCGCACCTATATTATGAAGGCACAGAAGGTTAAATACCTGACTAAAACAGTCAAGTAAATAGTTGACCATTTTAGTCAGGAATGTCAGACTTGGCCCTGCTATGCAATACCCCCATTTTACAATAAAAAACCCCGGGCAGGGGCGAGTTTGAGGTTAAGTAAGACATGAGACTGACATCTAAAGGGCGTTATGCCGTGACCGCGATGCTGGACGTTGCGCTCAACTCCGAAGCGGGCCCGGTTCCGTTGGCTGATATTTCTGAACGACAAGGGATCTCCCTCTCTTACCTGGAACAGCTGTTCTCCAGACTGCGTAAAAATGGACTGGTGTCCAGCGTTCGTGGCCCGGGTGGCGGTTATCTGCTGGGTAAAGACGCGGGCAGTATTGCGGTTGGCGAAGTGATTAGCGCGGTGGATGAATCCGTTGACGCAACCCGTTGCCAGGGTAAAGGCGGCTGCCAGGGTGGCGATAAGTGCCTGACCCACGCGCTGTGGCGCGATCTGAGCGACCGTCTGACCGGCTTCCTGAACAACATCACCCTCGGTGAACTGGTCAATAACCAGGAAGTTCTGGACGTATCAGGCCGTCAGCACAGCCATGATTCACAACGCAGCACCCGCGCGCAGGACGCTATCGACGTCAAATTACGCGCGTAATAAAACGATAAGTATTTCAGAATCAGGCCGGGGTGGTCACACCCCGCGTACTCGGTCGTACATCCAGCCGGTTGCCTGATTCCTTGCATTGAAGCGATGTACGGAGTTTATAGAGCAATGAAATTACCGATTTATCTCGACTACTCCGCAACCACGCCGGTGGACCCGCGTGTTGCCGAGAAAATGATGCAGTGTCTGACCCTGGACGGAAACTTTGGTAACCCAGCTTCCCGTTCACACCGTTTTGGCTGGCATGCTGAAGAGGCGGTGGATATCGCCCGTAATCAGATTGCTGACCTGGTGGGTGCCGACCCGCGTGAGATTGTTTTCACCTCCGGTGCGACCGAATCCGACAACCTGGCGATCAAAGGTGCAGCCAACTTTTATCAGAAAAAAGGCAAGCACATCATCACCAGCAAAACCGAACACAAAGCCGTGCTGGACACCTGCCGCCAGCTGGAGCGTGAAGGTTTCGAAGTGACCTATCTGGCGCCGCAGAGCAACGGTATTATTGACCTGAAAGAGCTCGAAGCGGCGATGCGTGACGACACCATCCTGGTCTCCATCATGCACGTTAACAACGAAATCGGCGTCGTTCAGGACATCGCCACCATCGGCGAAATGTGCCGCGCGCGCGGTATCATCTACCACGTGGACGCGACCCAGAGCGTGGGCAAACTGCCTATCGACCTGAGCCAGCTGAAAGTAGACCTGATGTCCTTCTCCGGCCACAAAATCTATGGCCCGAAAGGGATCGGCGCGCTGTACGTTCGTCGTAAGCCACGTATCCGCATCGAAGCACAGATGCACGGCGGCGGTCACGAGCGCGGCATGCGTTCCGGTACGCTGCCTGTTCACCAGATCGTGGGCATGGGCGAAGCGTACCGCATTGCGAAAGAAGAGATGGAAACCGAGATGGCACGCCTGCGCACGCTGCGTAACCGTCTGTGGGACGGCGTGAAAGATATGGAAGAAGTGTATCTGAACGGCGATCTCGAGCAGGGCGCGCCGAACATCCTCAACGTCAGCTTCAACTATGTTGAAGGCGAATCGCTGATCATGGCGCTGAAAGACCTGGCCGTTTCTTCCGGTTCTGCCTGTACGTCTGCAAGCCTGGAGCCATCCTACGTGCTGCGCGCGCTGGGTATGACTGACGAGCTGGCACACAGCTCTATCCGTTTCTCTTTAGGTCGTTTCACTACCGAAGAAGAGATTGACTACACCATCAAGCTGGTTCGTAACTCCATTGGCCGTCTGCGCGACCTTTCTCCACTGTGGGAAATGTTCAAGCAGGGCGTGGATCTGAACAGCATTGAATGGTCACATCACTAATCGGTATATAAGGAGAATTCAATCATGGCATACAGCGAAAAAGTTATCGATCATTACGAGAACCCGCGCAACGTTGGCTCTTTTGACAACAGCGATGAATCTGTCGGTAGCGGCATGGTTGGTGCGCCGGCGTGTGGCGACGTAATGAAGTTGCAGATTAAAGTCAACAATGAAGGTATCATTGAAGACGCGCGCTTCAAGACCTACGGCTGCGGTTCTGCAATTGCGTCCAGCTCCCTGGTCACCGAGTGGGTGAAGGGCAAGTCTCTGGACGAAGCACAGGCAATCAAGAACACGGATATTGCTGAAGAACTCGAACTGCCGCCGGTGAAAATTCACTGTTCAATTCTGGCAGAAGACGCGATCAAAGCCGCCATTGCGGATTACAAAAGCAAACGTGAAGCAAAATAATTGAGGTTTGAGTATGTCGATTACCCTTAGCGACAGCGCTGCCGCGCGAGTAAGCTCTTTTCTGGCGAACCGTGGTAAAGGCTTTGGCCTGCGACTGGGCGTACGTACCTCCGGCTGTTCTGGTATGGCTTACGTACTGGAGTTTGTTGACGAGCCGGCGTCTGATGACACCGTGTTTGAAGACAAGGGCGTGAAGGTGGTGGTCGATGGCAAAAGCCTGCAATTTCTCAACGGCACTCAGCTGGACTTCGTAAAAGAAGGCCTGAACGAAGGGTTCAAATTCACGAACCCGAACGTCAAAGACGAGTGTGGTTGCGGCGAAAGCTTCCACGTTTAACCGCGCGTCATCCGAAACCCCACCGTGGCTTTGCTGCGCGTGGGGTTTGTTCTAACAGGCTACCCCTGAGATTGTTATGGATTACTTCACTCTCTTCGGACTACCCGCTCAATACCCGATCGATCTTCAGGCGCTGACGGTCCGTTTTCAGGATCTGCAGCGTCAGTATCATCCGGATAAATTCGCCAGCGGGACGCAGGCAGAGCAGCTGGCTGCGGTATCGCACTCCGCGACTATCAACCAGGCCTGGCAGACGCTGCGCCATCCGCTGGCGCGTGCAGAATATCTGCTCTCGCTCCACGGCTTTGATCTGGCGAGCGAACAGCACACCGTGCGCGACACCGCGTTTCTGATGGAACAGCTGGAGCTGCGCGAAGAGCTGGATGAGATTGAACAGGCCAAAGACGAAGCGCGTCTGGAACGTTTTATCACGCGCGTGAAGGGCATGTTCGATACCCGCCATCAGCAGATGGTGGAGCAACTGAACAACGAGACCTGGGACGTGGCGGCAGACACTGTGCGCAAACTCCGTTTTCTCGATAAACTGCGAAGCAGCGCTGAACAACTCGAAGAAAAGCTGCTCGATTTTTAATTTCGGAAGCAATTATGGCCTTATTACAAATTAGTGAGCCTGGCTTAAGCGCCGCACCGCACCAGCGTCGTCTGGCGGTCGGTATTGACCTGGGCACCACCAATTCCCTCGTGGCGACCGTGCGCAGCGGCCAGGCGGAAACGCTGGCCGACGAGCAGGGCCGCCATCTGCTGCCTTCCGTGGTCCACTACCAGCAGCAGGGTCACGCGGTCGGCTATGACGCCCGCGCCAACGCCGCGCGCGATCCGGCCAACACCATCAGCTCCGTAAAGCGCATGATGGGCCGCTCGCTGGCTGATATCCAGACCCGCTACCCGCACCTGCCGTATCAGCTGCAGGCCAGTGAAAACGGTCTGCCGATGATTGCCACGGCGGCCGGTTTGCTGAACCCAATTCGTGTTTCCGCTGATATCCTCAAAGCGCTGGCGGCGCGCGCGACGGCGACGCTTGGCGGCGATCTGGACGGCGTAGTGATCACCGTTCCGGCCTATTTTGACGACGCACAGCGACAGGGCACCAAAGACGCCGCGCGTCTGGCGGGCCTGCACGTGCTGCGCCTGTTGAACGAACCGACGGCGGCGGCGATTGCCTACGGCCTCGACTCCGGTCAGGAAGGGGTAATTGCGGTCTACGATCTGGGCGGCGGCACCTTTGATATTTCTATCCTGCGCCTGAGCCGCGGCGTGTTTGAAGTGCTGGCGACAGGCGGGGATTCCGCGCTCGGCGGCGATGATTTCGACCATCTGCTGGCGGACTACATCCGCGAGCAGGCGGGCATCAGCGATCGCAGCGATGCGCGCGTTCAGCGCGAACTGCTGGATGCAGCCATCGACGCCAAAATTGCGCTGAGCGATGCGCAGTCGGTCAGCGTTAATGTTGCAGGCTGGCAGGGTGAAATCACCCGCGACCAGTTCAGCGAGCTGATTGCGCCTCTGGTTAAACGCACCCTGCTGGCCTGCCGTCGCGCATTGAAGGATGCGGGCGTGGAGGCTGACGAGGTGCTGGAAGTGGTCATGGTGGGCGGCTCAACGCGCGTGCCGCTGGTGCGCGAGCGCGTGGGCGAATTCTTTGGCCGCACGCCGCTGACCTCCATCGACCCGGACAAAGTGGTTGCCGTCGGCGCCGCTATCCAGGCCGATATTCTGGTTGGCAACAAGCCGGACAGTGAAATGCTGCTGCTGGACGTCATCCCGCTGTCTCTCGGTTTAGAAACCATGGGCGGCCTGGTGGAGAAAGTGATCCCGCGTAACACCACCATTCCGGTGGCGCGTGCGCAGGAGTTCACCACCTTCAAAGACGGCCAGACCGCGATGTCCATCCACGTGATGCAGGGCGAGCGCGAACTGGTGCAGGACTGCCGCTCTCTGGCGCGCTTTGCGCTGCGCGGCATCCCGGCGCTGCCAGCTGGCGGGGCGCATATTCGCGTGACCTTCCAGGTAGATGCGGACGGCCTGCTGAGCGTCACGGCGATGGAAAAATCGACCGGCGTGGAGTCGTCCATCCAGGTGAAGCCGTCCTACGGCCTGACCGATGGCGAAATCGCCTCCATGATCCAGGATTCAATGAGCTACGCCGAGCAGGATGTGAAGGCGCGTATGCTGGCTGAACAGAAAGTTGAAGCCGCACGTGTGCTGGAAAGTCTGAACGGGGCGCTCGCTGCCGATGCCGCGCTGTTAAGCGCCGCCGAGCGTCAGGTGATTGACGAGGCTGCCGCGCGCTTACGCGCAGTCGCCGAAGGCAATGACGCTGACGCAATAGAAGAAGCCATTAAAAACGTTGATAAACAAACCCAGGACTTCGCTGCTCGCCGCATGGACAAATCTGTCCGCGTCGCGCTGAAAGGCCAGTCCGTGGACGAGGTTTAATATGCCAAAGATTGTTATTTTGCCTCATGCGGACCTCTGTCCGGATGGCGCTGTTCTGGAAGCGAAGACCGGTGAAACCATTCTCGATGTTGCCCTGCGTGCAGGTATCGAAGTGGAACACGCCTGTGAAAAATCCTGTGCCTGCACCACCTGCCACTGCATCGTGCGTGAAGGTTTTGACTCTCTCGCCGAGAGCACCGAAGACGAAGACGACATGCTGGATAAAGCATGGGGTCTGGAGCCAGACAGCCGCCTGAGCTGCCAGGCCGCGGTGACCGATGAAGATCTGGTCGTGGAATTCCCACGCTACACCATCAACCACGCACGCGAGCATTAATATGGGACTGAAGTGGACAGACAGCCGTGAAATCGGTGAAGCGCTCTACGACGCGAACCCGGATCTCGATCCCAAAACCGTACGATTCACCGACATGCACCAGTGGATCTGCGATTTAGAGGATTTCGACGACGATCCAAACGCATCCAATGAAAAAATTCTGGAGGCGATTCTGTTAGTCTGGTTAGATGAAGCAGAGTAAATCACTTAACGGGCTGCCTTCAGGCGGCCCGTTTGCTAATAAGGATAAATAAAATGACCGAAGCGATGAAGATTACGCTCTCTACGCAGCCCGCCGACGCGCGCTGGGGCGAGAAAGCCAGCTACAGCATCAACAACGACGGTATCACCCTGCACCTGACGGGCAAAGATGATTTAGGTCTGATCCAGCGCGCCGCGCGTAAAATTGACGGCCTGGGCATTAAGCATGTCTCGCTGGAAGGCGAAGGTTGGGATACTGACCGCAGCTGGGCGTTCTGGGCGGGCTACAAAGGCCCGAAAGGCACCCGTAAAATTGAGTGGGCGAACCTCGATGAAGCCGGTCAGAAAGAACTGGAAAGCCGCCTGAAAATTATCGACTGGGTGCGCGATACCATTAACGCCCCTGCGGAGGAGTTAGGCCCTGAGCAACTGGCGCAGCGCGCCGTTGACCTGCTGTGCGGCGTGGCGGGGGATAACATGTCCTACCGCATCACCAAGGGTGAAGATCTGCGCGAGCAGAACTACATGGGCATCCACACCGTGGGCCGTGGTTCTGAGCGTCCTCCGGTCCTGCTGGCGCTGGATTACAACCCAACCGGCGATAAAGAAGCGCCTGTCTTTGCCTGCCTGGTCGGTAAAGGTATCACCTTCGACACCGGCGGCTACAGCCTGAAGCAAAGTGCGTTCATGGATTCCATGAAGTCCGACATGGGCGGCGCGGCAACCATCACCGGCGCGCTGGCATTCGCCATCACCCGCGGTCTGAACAAGCGCGTGAAGCTCTACCTGTGTTGCGCGGACAACATGGTGAGCGGCAACGCCTTCAAGCTGGGCGACATCATTCGCTACCGCAACGGTAAAAATGTCGAAGTGATGAACACCGATGCCGAAGGCCGTCTGGTGCTGGCCGATGGCCTCATCGACGCCTCTGCCCAGAAGCCAGAGCTGATTATCGACATGGCGACCCTGACCGGCGCGGCGAAAACCGCCCTGGGCAACGACTACCACGCGCTGTTCAGCTTTGACGACAAGCTGGCCGCTCGCCTGCTGGCAAGCGCGGCTGCGGAAAACGAACCGTTCTGGCGTCTGCCGCTGGCCGAGTTCCACCGCAGCCAGCTGCCGTCTAACTTTGCCGAGCTGAACAACACCGCGAGCGCGGCGTACCCGGCGGGGGCAAGCACCGCAGCGGGCTTCCTGTCTCACTTCGTTGAGAACTATCATGAAGGCTGGCTGCACATCGACTGCTCCGCAACCTACCGTAAGGCGGCAGTTGAGCAGTGGTCCGCGGGTGCGACCGGTCTGGGCGTGCGTACCGTGGCGAACCTGCTGACGGCTGAGTGATCTTTTTTGCCCGGCGGCGCTGCGCTTGCACGGGCCTGTGGTTTTGTAGGCCGGGTAAGCAAAGCGCCACCCGGCGTTTATTGAAGTAGCCAAACTATGTCAGATACCAAAAACGAATTAGAAACCCTGCTGGAACAGGCGGCGACCGAGCCCGCCCACCGTCCGGCATTTTTCCGCACGCTGCTGGAATCCACCGTCTGGGTACCGGGCACCGCGGCGGAAGGTGAGCAGGTTGTCGAAGACAGCGCGCTGGATCTGCTGCACTGGGAGAAAGATGACGGCACGTCGGTGATCCCGTTCTTCACTTCATTGGAAGCGTTGCAGGAAGCGGTAGAAGATGAACAGGCGTTCGTGGTGATGCCGGTGCGCACGCTGTTCGAAATGACGCTGGGCCAGACGCTGTTCCTTAACGCTAAGCTGCCAACCGGGAAAGAGTTCACCCCGCGCGAGATCAGCCATCTGATTGGTGAAGAGGGTAACCCGCTTAGCACCCAGGAGGTGCTGGAAGGGGGCGAAACGCTGCTGCTGTCTGAGGTGGCCGAGCCGCCTGCGCAGATGATCGATTCGCTGACGACGCTGTTCAAAACGCTCAAGCCCGTCAGGCGCGCGTTTCTCTGCTCCATTAAAGAGCGCGCGGACGAAAAGCCGGTGCTGTTGATCGGTATTGAAGCCGATGGCGATTTCGACGAGATCGTTCAGGCGGCGGGCAGCGTGGCGACAGACACGCTACCGGGCGATGAGCCGATTGATATCTGTCAGGTGAAAAACGGTGAGAAGGGCATCAGCCACTTCATCACCGAGCACATCACGCCGTTCTACGAGCGTCGCTGGGGCGGCTTCCTGCGCGATCTCAAGACCAACCGCATCATCTGATTACGGCGGGGTGAATGTCACCCCGTTGCCTCCAGCAGCAGTAAATCCATCAGCAGCACCAGATTCGACTCAAACGACGTCACGCCCGCGGCTTCGGCAGCGAAGTGCACCGCTTCGTCATACAGCGCAAAGTGCACGTCCGCCATGCCCGCCAGCGTATTGGCCGAGGCGCGGGTAAAGGCGACGACCGTCATGCCGACGTTTTTGGCAATCCGCGCCTTATCCAGCACCTGTTCCGTTTCGCCGCTGCGGGAGACGGCAATAAATACCTGATAACGCGCGGCGTTACTGAGAAAAATGTTTCGGCTGTCCCCCGGTCCGGAGATGAACGCCGTTTTGCCCAACACCTGCAGCTTCTTGGTCAGGTATTCGGCAAAGAGATAGGAAAACCCGGCCCCGTAGAGAAAAAAGCTCTCTTTCTGCCGCAGCAGGGCGGCGAACTGCTGGCGCTTCTCCTGCGTGATCCACTGGAAGGTGTGCTGATAGTTAGCGATAAACTGATTAAACAGCGCCGGGAGCTCAGGAAGGGATTGCGCCTGAGCGGCAATATGCGGCGTGTCGGAGAGCAGCTGCTTGCAGTGCCAGATAAACTCGCTAAAGCCGCTAAACCCCAGCTTCTGACACAGCCGCATAATGGTGGCGGTAGAAACAAACGTCGCCTGCGCCAGCTCGCGCACCGTAATGTTGCCCACCAGCAGCGGATGCTCCGTCAGGTGGGCGAGGACGCGATACTCCGCACGGGTCAGCGACGCCCCGCGCGTTAACAGCGTGGCCAGGCGGTTATCCATTATTTCGCCGGTTCAACTGGCAGGTCGTCACGCGCCCCCCATTCGCTCCAGGCGCCGTCGTAGAGCGTAACGTCGTTGACGCCGAGGGTGGCGAGCGCCAGGATCACCACGCAGGCCGTCACGCCGGAGCCGCAGCTGGCAATAATCGGGCGATGTAAATCCACGCCCGCGCGGTCAAAAATGGCACGCAGCTCGTCGGTAGTTTTCAGCTCGCCCTCAAACACCAGGTCGCCCCACGGCACGTTCAGCGCACCTGGAATATGGCCTCGTCTCAGCCCCGGACGTGGTTCATCCGCTTCAGCGTTAAAGCGTGGTGCAGGGCGTGCATCGACGATTTGCGCCGTCTTTTCATGGCTCGCGACCAGTACGTCGGTCAGGCGCTTCACCACGTTAGCGTCGAACGTCGCGTCGAACTCGCCTTCCGGCAGCGTCACGTCGCCCTGCTGGAGCGGCAGCTCGTCACGCTTCCAGCCCGCCAGACCGCCCGCCAGAATCGAGACTTTTTCCACGCCAAACTGTTTCAGCATCCACCATGCGCGCGGCGCGGAGAACAGATTGCCTTCATCGTAAACAACAAGATGTTTGTCTTTGCTGACGCCCAGCTCGCGCATCGCCACGGAAAACGCTTCCGGGCGCGGCAGCATGTGCGGCAGGGGAGAGGTATGATCGGAGAGGGCTTCAATATCAAAAAATACCGCGCCAGGCAGATGCCCGGCGCGGTATTCACCGGGAACGTCACGATGTTCCTGGCCCGGCGGGGCCATACGCGCGTCAATAATCTGGACTTCCGGATCGTCGCCGTGCTCAATCAGCCAGTCGGCGGCGACAAAATATGAGGTGGACATGGGTTGCCTCCATTCTTTTCCGTAAAAAAGGATTGTCGGTGTTTTTTCTGACACCGACAAGCAAACCACGTTCAACTCGCGAGCAAGCCCCTATTTTTTCACCGTTTCGCCGTCCTGCCAGGCTTTTTGCAGCGCAGGCCAGTAGTCGCGGTTGGCTTCTATCATCTCATCCAGAATCGCTTTTGCGTGCTCCATGGTGGGCACGGTGCGGTTGAGGGTGAACGCCTGAAGCGCTTTCTCATAGCTGCCTTCGATGGTCGCCTCTACCAGCAGCTGTTCAGACGCCAGCTGCTGTTGCAGCAGGGTCTGGTGGAACAGCGGTACCAGCCCCACGCGCACAGGCTCCGGCCCTTCGGAGGTGATGTAGGCGGGTACTTCCACCACCGCATCGTATGGCAGATTAGTAATCGCCCCGCGGTTCTCCACCATTACCAGATGGCGTTGGCGCAGGTTAAAGGCCAGCGAGCAGGCGACATCGACGATAAACTCGCCGTGAACGCCCACGTGGAAGGCATCCAGTAAAATCCCGGTGTGCTTGTACTCTTCAGCAGCAGCAAAAAGTTTTTTCTCACGCCCGTTCATCACTTCATTGGCGCGGGTATAGTCCGGGTTCTGATGCTCCACAATCTGGTTCGGCATCAGGTAGTACTGCAGGTACGGGTTAGGCAGGTACTCCGGGAAGTTATCCATAATCGGCTTGATGTTGCGCCAGGTTTTAACCCACGAAGGATCCGAGTGCTGCGGATCGGTTTTGGCCGCATCTTCCGTCAGCAGGCCAAACTTCGCGATATGTTTACGCAGCTCCGGTAATTTGTCCTCGCCGTCCACCAGCACGCGGGTAAACCAGCCGAAGTGGTTCAGGCCAAAGTAGTCCACCTCCAGTTTGCGACGATCGACACCCAGAATGGCCCCCATATTACGCATCGCCGCGACCGGCATATCGCAGATGTTCAGCACGCGAGCATTTGGTCGCAGGCGTCGCACGCCCTCCGCGACGATCGCCGCCGGGTTAGAGTAGTTCACGATCCAGGCTTTCTCATGCGCGTAGCGATCCACCAGATCGATAAGCTCGACCATCGGCAGGATCGTGCGCAGTCCGTAGGCCAGCCCGCCGGGGCCGCAGGTCTCCTGGCCGACCACGCCGTGACGCAGCGGGATCTTCTCATCCTGCTCACGCATTTTGTACTGGCCGACGCGCATCTGGGCGAAAACGAAATGCGCGCCGCTGAAGGCCACTTCCGGGTCACTGGTGACGGTAAATTTGATGCTCTGACTGTGGTCGCGAATCACTTTCTCAACCACCGGCGCAATGGTGTTCTGACGCGCCTCGTCGATGTCATAGAGGCGGATTTCGGCCAGCGGAAAATCCTGCAGGCGCACCATCAGGCTTTTCACAATACCCGGCGTGTAAGTGCTGCCGCCGCCGGCAATCGACAGAATGAATGGGGGTGTAAACATCTTTAGCTCCTTTCAGAGAAACGTCTCAACGGCTTCTCGCATTTTTTTGACGTGCAGCCCGTAGACCACCTGAACGTTGTTACCTTGTTTGATAACCCCTTTCGCGCCGGTCGCCTTCAGGCGCGGCTCGTCGATGATGGCAACATCCTTCACCGTGACGCGTAAGCGGGTGTAGCAGTTATCCACAACCTCAATATTTTCCCGGCCGCCCAGGCCCACCACGATGGACTCGCCCAGCCCGTCGTTATTGCCTTTCGCCTGGTATTCCTGCTTGCTGTAGAGGCGTGTCTCCTGATCTTCATCCTCACGGCCCGGCGTTTTCATGTTGAAACGCAGGATCAGGAAGCGGAACACCACGAAGTAGAGGGCAAATATGATCAGCCCAACCACGATGTACATCGGCCAGTTGGATTTCTCGGTGCCGAGCGGCAGGTTGTAGAGAATGAAATCGATAATCCCGTTGGCGCCGATGGCATGAACGCCCAGCAGCGAGAACAGCATCATGCCAATACCGGTCAGGACCGCATGCACCACGAACAGTAGCGGGGCGACGAACAGGAAGGAGAATTCAATCGGTTCGGTTACGCCGACCAGCAGCGAGGTCAGCGCCGCCGGGATCAGAATGGCTTTCGCAACGGCTTTACGCTCCGGCTTCGCGGTCATGTACATCGCCAGCGCGGCGGCGGGCAGGCCGAACATCTTGCTAATGCCGCGCGCGTCCCACACTACCGTGCTGCTGAGCTGCTTCACGTCCGGGCAGGCCATCTCGGCGAAGTAGATATTGCGCGCCCCCTGGTAAGCCGTGCCGCACACCTCCTGCGTGCCCCCCAGTTCGGTATACAGGAACGGCGTATAAACCAGATGGTGCAGGCCGGTCGGCACCAGAATGCGCTCAAGGAAACCGTAGATCGCCACCCCGAACGGGCCAGAGCCTTTAATTGCCAGCGCCAGGGCGCTAATGCCGTGCTGGGCAAACGGCCAGAGTTCGCTCATTACCACGCCGAGCAGCATAGAGACGGGCAACATGACAATCGCCACAAAACAGTGGCCGGAGTAAATCGCCATCGCGCCGTTAAACTGTACGCCGGAGTATTTGTTGTACAGATAACCGGAGAGTGCCCCGGTCAGGATCCCGGCGAAAACGCCCATCTCCAGCACCTGAACGCCCAGCACCATGCTTTGCCCGGCGGCTTTCATCTGCTCAGCAGGGGCAAGCTCGCCCTGCAGCTGCAGCGTCACGTTCATGGCGTTGATAAACACCACGAAAGTCACCAGACCAATCAGCGCCGCGTAGCCTTTATCGCGCGTCGCCAGACCAATCGGGATCCCGACGGCAAACACCAGCGCCAGGTTGACCAGCACCGACACGGCAGATTTGGCGATCAGCTGGCCGATACTCTGGATAAGCGGATGGCCAAGGAACGGCAGGTATTTGGCCAGGTTACCGTTGCCCAGCACATTGCCAAAGGCGATAAACAGACCGACAATCGGTAAGATAAGTACCGGTCCGTATAATGATTTTCCGAAATTTTGTAGGGCGTTCACGGCTCGTTTCATGGCTTTCTCTCTTTTTGAACCGCGCACTCGGGGTGCGTCATGGTCATAAAACTAGCAGGCTCTGAGCGAACATATCCAGCTATCTTCTTGTTTTAAAAACAAATGACGTAAAAGGTAACATGTGACGTTATGCGCTGTGATCGCGGTTCCATCACGGTGTAGCGGCGTGATGCCATTCTGCGAAGCGCTTTCCAGATTCTTAAATTGGACTTTTTGTATTAACGAAACTTGCGGATAATACTTATCCGGACGACGACCAACAGGCCCCCTCAGGCCAGGGACACAGGATGAAACCGTTTCGCTTAGCCGCGATCTCTCTCGCGCTGCTCACCACCTTTACGCTTGTCGCCTGTGATAACAGCGACGATAAACCTCAGGCTGCGGCTGCCGCAGCATCCACCGCATCAACACCGAAAGCCGCGGAAAAGCCCGACGCTGAAAAGCTGGCTAAAATGGCCGCCCAGAGTCAGGGAAAAGCGCTGACTCTGCTTGATGCGTCTGAAGTGCAACTGGACGGCGCCGCTACGCTGGTGCTGACCTTCTCTGTCCCGCTGGATCCGGAACAGGATTTCGCGAAAACAGTGCATGTTGTGGATAAGAAAAGCGGCAAAGTTGACGGGGCGTGGGAACTTGCGCCTAACCTGAAAGAGCTTCGCCTGCGCCATCTGGAGCCAAACCGTAATCTGGTTATCACCGTGGAACGTGGCCTGGTGGCGCTGAACAAAGCGACCTTTGGCATTGATTATGAAAAAGCCCTGACCACGCGAGATATAGAGCCGTCGGTCGGTTTCGCCAGCCGCGGCTCGCTGCTGCCGGGCAAGGTGGTGGAAGGGCTGCCGGTGATGGCGCTTAACGTCAACAATGTGGACGTCAATTTCTACCGCGTGAAGCCGGAATCGCTGGCCTCGTTTGTCAGTCAGTGGGAGTACCGCAACTCGCTGACCAACTGGGAATCTGACAATCTGCTGAAGATGGCGGAACTGGTCTATACCGGTCGTTTTGACCTCAACCCGGCGCGCAACACGCGTGAAAAACTGCTCCTGCCGCTTAAAGATATCAAGCCGCTTCAGCAGTCCGGCGTTTATATCGCCGTCATGAACCAGGCAGGGCACTACAACTACAGCAATGCCGCAACGCTCTTTACCCTGAGCGATATCGGTTTGTCTGCTCACCGCTATCATAACCGGCTGGACATTTTCACCCAGAGCCTGGAAAACGGTGCGGCGCAGTCCGGCGTCACCGTCACGCTGCTGAATGACAAAGGTCAGACGCTCGCCGAAGCCAGCAGCGACGCCGACGGCCATGCGAAGCTTGAAACAGACAAAGAAGCCGCGCTGATCCTCGCCAGCAAAGACGGCCAGACTACGCTGCTCGATCTCAAGCTGCCAGCGCTCGACCTGGCAGAGTTCGACATCGCCGGTAGCCCCGGCTTCAGCAAGCAATTCTTTATGTTTGGCCCGCGCGATCTTTATCGTCCGGGTGAAACGGTGATCCTTAACGGCCTGCTGCGCGACAGCGACGGAAAACCGCTTCCCGATCAGCCCGTGAAGCTTGACGTGCTGCGCCCGGACGGCCAGGTGGCACGCACGATCGTTGTTCAGCCTGAGAACGGCCTCTACCGCTTCAATTACCCGCTGGATAGCGGCGCGCAGACCGGCATGTGGCATATTCGCGCGAATACCGGTGATAACCAGCAGCGCCTGTGGGATTTCCACGTCGAAGATTTTATGCCCGAGCGTATGGCGTTCAATCTGACGGGACAAAAAGCACCGGTTTCCCCACAGGATGAGGTGGACTTCAACATTGTGGGCTATTACCTGTATGGCGCTCCGGCCAACGGCAATTCTCTTCAGGGCCAGCTTTTCCTGCGTCCGCTGCGCGACGCCGTCCCTGCGCTGCCTGGCTTCCAGTTTGGTGATATTGCGGAAGAAAACCTGAGCCGCAGTCTGGATGAAGTGCAGCTTACGCTGGATGAGCAGGGGCGCGGGCAGGTCACCACCGAAAGCCAGTGGAAAGAGGTACACTCGCCGCTGCAGCTGATCCTGCAGGCGAGCCTGCTGGAATCAGGCGGTCGTCCGGTGACGCGCCGCGCGGAGCAGGCTATCTGGCCGGCGGCGCAACTGCCGGGTATCCGTCCGCAGTTCGCCAGTAAGGCGGTCTATGACTACCGTACCGATACCACCGTCAACCAACCGATCGTCGACGAGAACGGCAACGCCAGCTTTGACATCGTCTATGCCGATGCCAGCGGGGCGAAAAAAGCGGTATCCGGTTTGCAGGTTCGTTTGATCCGCGAGCGTCGCGACTACTTCTGGAACTGGTCCGAGAGCGAAGGCTGGCAGTCTCAATTCGATCAAAAAGATCTCGTTGAGGGCGAGCAGGAGCTTAGCCTTAAGGCCGATGAAACCGGCAAAGTCACCTTCCCGGTGGAGTGGGGCTCATACCGTCTGGAGGTGAAAGCGCCTGATGATGTGGTCAGCAGCGTGCGCTTCTGGGCAGGTTACAGCTGGCAGGATAACAGCGACGGCACGGGTGCGGCGCGCCCTGACCGCGTGACCCTGAAACTGGATAAACCGGCCTATCAGCCAGGCGATACCATCCAGCTGCACATTGCAGCGCCAGCCGCAGGCAAGGGCTATGCGATGATCGAGTCCAGCGAAGGGCCGCTGTGGTGGAAAGAGATCGACGTACCGGCAAACGGGCTCGATCTTTCCATTCCGGTGGATAAAGCCTGGAAACGTCACGATCTCTATCTCAGTACGCTGGTGGTGCGTCCTGGCGATAAATCCAAATCCGCCACGCCGAAGCGCGCGGTTGGTCTGCTGCATCTGCCGATGGGCGACGAAAATCGCCGCCTGAACATCGCGCTGGATAACCCGCAGAAAATGCGTCCAAACCAGACGCTCTCTGTGAAAGTGAAAGCCAGCGTAAAAGAGGGGGCGGTTCCGCAGAAAGTGAACGTGCTGGTGTCGGCGGTGGACAGCGGCGTGCTGAACATTACCGATTACGTTACGCCAGATCCATGGCAGGCCTTCTTCGGCCAGAAGCGTTACGGCGCCGATATCTATGATATCTACGGCCAGGTCATTGAAGGGCAGGGCCGCATGGCCGCGCTGCGTTTCGGTGGTGACGGCGATGAACTCAAGCGCGGCGGTAAACCGCCGGTGAACCACGTCACCATTATTGCCCAGCAGGCTCAGCCGGTTACGCTGGATGCCAACGGAGAAGGCACCGTTACGCTGCCGATTGGTGATTTCAACGGCGAACTGCGTCTGATGGCGCAGGCGTGGACGGAAGATGATTTCGGCAGCAGTGAAAGCAAGGTTGTGGTGGCCGCGCCGGTCATTACCGAGCTTAATACCCCGCGCTTCATGGCAAGTGGAGATACCTCACGGCTGACGCTGGATCTCACTAACCTGACCGACAAACCGCAATCGCTGAACGTCGCCCTGAGCGCGACAGGCAAAGTGTCGCTGGAAGGTGCACAGCCGCAGCCGGTTCAGTTGCCGCCGGGCGCGCGCAGTACCCTGTTTATTCCGGTTCGCGCACTGGAGGGTTATGGCGACGGTGAAGTGACCGCGCAGGTGACCGGCCTGCAGCTTCCGGGCGAAACCTTCGCACCGCAGCAGAAAAGCTGGAAAATTGGCGTACGTCCGGCATTCCCGGCGCAGACGGTCAATACCGGTGCCATGCTGAACCCCGGCGAGTCCTGGACCGCACCGGCGCAGCACAGCAACGGTTTCTCTCCTGCCACTCTGCAGGGGCAACTGCTGCTGAGCGGCAAGCCACCGCTCAACCTGGCGCGCTATATTCGTGAACTGCAGGCGTATCCGTATGGCTGCCTGGAGCAGACCACCAGCGGCCTGTTCCCGTCACTCTATACCAACGCCGCGCAGCTTACCGCGCTTGGTATAAAAGGAGATACCGATGACAAGCGCCGTGCTGCCATTGATATCGGGATCTCCCGTCTGCTGCAGATGCAGCGTGATGATGGCGGTTTTGCCTTGTGGGATAAAAACGGGCCAGAAGAGTACTGGCTGACCGCCTATGTGACTGACTTCCTGGTGCGCGCGGGCGAGCAGGGTTATAGCGTACCTGCCGATGCGGTGAACAACGCCAACAACCGACTGCTGCGCTATCTGCAGGATCCGGGCATGATGTCTATCCGCTACAGCGACGACACCCAGGCCAGCAAATTTGCCGTGCAGGCGTATGCCTCGCTGGTGCTGGCGCGTCAGCAAAAAGCCCCGCTGGGCGCGCTGCGTGAAATCTGGGATCGCCACGCTCAGGCCGCCTCCGGGCTGCCGCTGATGCAGCTGGGTATGGCGCTTAAACTGATGGGCGACGCGCCGCGCAGCCAGCAGGCGCTGGATCTGGCGCTCAAAACACCGCGCAACGACAGCAAAACATGGATGGCCGATTACGGCAGCCCGCTTCGCGATAACGCGCTGATGCTCTCCCTTCTGGAGGAGTATAAATTGCTGCCGGATGCGCAAAATACGCTGCTGAATGCTCTTTCTGAACAGGCATTCAGCCAGCGCTGGCTATCCACCCAGGAGAGCAATGCGCTGTTCCTGGCCGGACGTTCGCTGCAAACCCTGTCAGGCGCATGGCAGGCGAAAACCACGTTGTCTGATACCGCATCAGGCGGCGATAAGGCGCAGGTACAAAACGTAAGCGGCGACCAGCTTGGTGCGCTTCAGGTAACCAATACCGGCACGGCACCGCTGTGGGTACGTCTGGACAGCACCGGCTATCCGGAATATGCGCCTCAGCCGAGTTCCAACGTGCTGCAGGTTGAACGTCATATCCTGGCAACCGATGGCAGCAGCAAATCGCTCTCTTCGCTGAAGAGCGGTGAACTGGTGCTGGTCTGGCTTGAAGTGAAAGCCAGCCAGAACGTTCCGGATGCGCTGGTTGTGGATCTCCTCCCTGCTGGTCTGGAGCTGGAAAACCAGAACCTGGCGAGCAGCAGCGCAAGCCTGCAGGACAGCGGCAGCGAAGTGCAGAACCTGCTCAGCCAGATGCAGCAGGCGGACATTCAGCACATGGAGTTCCGCGACGACCGCTTTGTGGCCGCCGTGCCGGTAAACGAAGGTCAGCCGGTTACGCTGGTTTATCTGGCCCGTGCCGTAACGCCGGGCACCTACCAGGTGCCGGTTCCGATGGTGGAGTCTATGTACGTTCCGCAGTGGCGGGCAACGGGTGCGGCCAGCGGCCCGCTGATTGTTGTTCCGTAATATGTTGATAGCGCGTCTGACACGCTCCCGCTGGCTTTGGCTGGCGGGAGCGCTTCTCGTTTTAGGGGGGCTGATTGTCGCCGCCGACCGCCTGTGGCCGCTGCCTCTGAAAGAGGTTAACCCCGCACGAGTTGTGGTGGACGAGAAGGGCGCGCCGCTCTGGCGTTTTGCCGACAGCGAAGGCATCTGGCGCTACCCGGTGACCATTGAAGAGGTTTCTCCCCGTTATCTTGAGGCTCTGATCCAGTACGAAGATCGCTGGTTCTGGGAGCATCCGGGCGTAAACCCGCTCTCTGTCCTGCGCGCCGCCTGGCAGGATCTCAGTTCCGGAAGAGTGGTTTCGGGAGGAAGCACGCTTACCATGCAGGTGGCACGCCTGCTGGATCCGCATCCGCGCACCTTTGGCGGCAAAATTCGCCAGCTCTGGCGGGCGATGCAGCTGGAATGGCACCTCTCTAAGCGTGACATTCTTACGCTCTATCTCAATCGTGCTCCGTTTGGCGGCACGCTGCAGGGCGTGGGAGCAGCAAGCTGGACCTACCTTGGGAAACCCCCGTCGCAGCTGAGCTACTCCGACGCGGCGTTGCTGGCGGTACTGCCGCAGGCACCCAGCCGTCTGCGCCCGGATCGCTGGCCCGAGCGGGCCGAAGCGGCACGCAACAAAGTGCTCGATCGCATGATGATTCAGGGCGTCTGGTCAGCAAAGCAGGTGAAGGAGTCCCGTGAAGAGCCGGTATGGCTGGCTCCCCGGCAGATGCCGCAGCTGGCACCGCTCTTTGCACGCATGATGCTCGGCAAAAGCCGCGACACAAAGATTGTCACTACGCTGGATGCCGGACTGCAACGGCAGCTGGAAGAGCTGGCGATGAACTGGAAATCCCGCCTGCCGGCACGCAGTTCGCTGGCGATGATCGTGGTCGATCATACCGACATGAAGGTGCGCGGCTGGGTCGGCTCGGTGGATATCAACGATGACACGCGTTTCAGCCATGTGGATATGGTTAACGCGATCCGATCCCCGGGATCGGTATTGAAACCGTTTATCTACGGTATGGCGCTGGATGATGGCCTGATCCATCCCGCCTCGCTGCTTCAGGACGTGCCCAGAAAAACCGGTGATTATCGCCCGGGAAATTTTGACAGCGGGTTCCACGGGCCGGTCAGCATGAGTGAAGCGCTGGTGCGCTCGCTCAACCTGCCAGCCGTCCAGGTGCTGGAAGCCTACGGTCCCAAACGGTTTGCCGGGATGCTGAGTAACGCAGGCCTGCCGCTGATCCTGCCTGCCGGAGCGCAGCCGAATCTGTCGCTGATCCTGGGTGGCGCAGGCGCGAGGCTGGCAGATATCGCCGCCGCGTACAGCGCCTTTGCAAGGCATGGCAAGGCGGGCCGGCTGCGCTTACAGCCGGGCGACCCGCTAACTGAACGCCCGCTGTTATCGCCAGGTTCGGCGTGGATTATTCGCCGTATTCTGGCGAATGAAGCGCAGCCGCTGCCGGACAGTGCGCTGCCGCAAATTGCGCCGCTGGCGTGGAAAACGGGCACCAGCTATGGCTACCGCGATGCCTGGGCCATCGGTCTGAATGCCCGCTACGTGATAGGCATCTGGACCGGACGACCGGACGGCACGCCAGTGGCGGGGCAGTTTGGTTTCGCCAGCGCAGTGCCGCTATTAAACCAGGTCAATAACCTGCTTCAGTCGCGCTCGACAATAGACGAAGCCCGTCTGCCGCGCGATCCGCGTCCGGAGAGCGTTGGGCGGGGCGTGATCTGCTGGCCGGGCGGCCAGTCGCTGCCGGAAGGCAGTGAAAACTGTCGGCGTCGTCTTTCGACCTGGCTGCTCGAAGGGAGTGAACCACCCACGCTGCTGCTGCCGGAACAGGAAGGCATTCGCGGCATTCGTTTCCCGGTCTGGCTGGATAAAACGGGCAAGCGTGTGGCGGCAGATTGCCCTGATGCCACAGAAAAAGTTCTCGACGTCTGGCCGCTGCCGCTGGAGCCGTGGCTGCCCGCAGCGGAAAAAAGGGCTGCGCGTCTTCCTGCGAGATCGACGCTCTGCCCGCCGCTGGATAATAACAATGCAGCACCGCTTATGATTTCGGGTATCAGAGAGGGGGCTGTTATTAAGCGACTCCCTGGTGAAGGGAACGTGACGCTATCTGTTATTACGACTGGAGGAGAAGGTGGGCGCTGGTGGTTTTTAAATGGAGAACCGTTAGAAGGCCGCAATAATACTCATTCATTAAAATTATATTTGCCTGGCGAATATCAATTACTTGTAATGGATGACTCAGGACAAACGGCGACGGTGAATTTTGAATTAGACCGTTAAGTGTTACCCCCGAAGAGTTAGTTTGATAATTATCAATATTCGTTCCTGAAAAAAAACGAGAATGCGTTTTTATTTTAAGGAACGAGCAATGAAGAAAAATAAAAATCAGGGAGAGGGGCTTATTCCCGCGCTATCCCGGCGTCATTTTATTCAGGCAGGGTCGGCGCTCGCCGCCCTTCCTTTTGTAGCGACAACAGGTAAAGCACAGGCACAGAGTACGGCGGCAACACACGCGACGCCTGAAGAAAAAGTGGTGCAAACCTGCAGCACGTTTGACTGCGGCGGTAAATGTGATATTCGTGCTCACGTTAGTGAGGGCGTTGTTACCCGAATTTCAACGCGTCCGGACAATGCGTTAGATCCGCAGATGCCGATAATGCGCGCCTGCGTTCGTGGCCGCGCTTATCGGAAATTTGTTTATCATCCCGATCGGCTTAAATATCCAATGAAACGCGTGGGTAAACGTGGCGAAGGAAAATTCGAGCGTATTACCTGGGATGAAGCCACCACGCTTATTGCGAATCAATTAAAAACGATTACACAACAATACGGCGCCGCCTCACGCTATGTGCATGTGGGCACTGCGGTATCCGGCGGAACGTTTTCCGGCGATAAAATGGTTCGTCGTCTGCTCAACTTAACCGGCGGCTATCTCGAAAGCTATCACTCGGTCAGTATGGGCAACACGGCGGCAGCCACGCCGTATACCTACGGCACCGCCGCCAGCGGCAGCTCTCTGGACACGCTGCTGGACACCAAACTGGTCATTCTCTGGGGACATAACCCGACGGAAACGATCTTTGGTCACAGCAACTACTTCTATCAGAAGATGAAGCAAAACGGCACGCGCTTTATCGTTGTCGATCCGCGCTATTCCGATACGGTTTCCTCCCTGGCTGACCAGTGGATCCCGCTGCTTCCCACAACAGACAACGCCCTGATGGACGCCATGATGTACACGATCGTCACGGAGAATCTGCACGATCGCGACTTCATCCAGCGCTATACCCTGGGCTTTGACGAAGCATCCATGCCGGAAGGCGTTCCGGCCAATGAATCCCTGATGGCTTACCTGAGCGGCGCAAAAGATGGCGTGGCGAAAACGCCCGAGTGGGCAGAGAAAATCACCCACGTGCCTGCGCAGACCATTCGTCAGCTGGCGCGCGACTACGCAACCACCAAACCCGCCGCGCTGATCCAGGGCTGGGGGCCGCAGCGCCATAACTGCGGCGAGCGCACCGCGCGCGGCTCGACGTTACTGGCAACGCTGACGGGTAACGTTGGGGTGAAGGGCGGTTGGGCGGCAGGCTATGGCGGCTGCGCTAATCGTAAATTTGCTGCCGGGCCGGAGATGCCGGATAACCCGGTAAAAGCCAAAATATCGGTGATGAACTGGGTGCAGGCCGCCGATGATGCTTCTAAGGTAACGGCGGAAGACGGCCTGAAGGATGCAGAGAAGCTGGACAGCAATATCCGCATCCTCTTCTCGCTGGCGGGAAATTATCTGGCTAACCAGAACCCGGATCTGCATCAGGCGACGCGCGTGCTGGAAGACGAGTCGAAAATCGAGTTTATCGTCGCAAGCGATCTGTTTATGACGCCGAGCGCCCGATACGCCGATCTTCTCCTGCCGGAAACCAGCTTTATGGAACGCTGGAATATTGGCGAAACCTGGGGCACGGCAAGCTATCTGATCCTGTCGGAAAAGCTGATTGAACCTGAATTCGAACGCCGTTCAGACTACGACTGGCTGCGGGAAGTTGCTGCTAAGCTTGGCGTCGAACCTGCATTCAGCGAGGGCCGTGACGAAAAAGCGTGGATTGAGCACATCTGGGAGCAGACGCGGCTCTCCATGCCAGATGAAAACCTGCCGGACTTCGCGACGTTACAAAAGACGCGCCAGCATCTTTTCAAAAGCGCGCCGTTCGTCGCTTTTGAAGACAATATTCGCGATCCGCAAAATCATCCGTTCCCGACGCCCTCAGGGAAAATTGAGATCTTCTCGAAGCGTCTGTACGACATGCAGCACCCGGAGATTCCGGCGCTGTCGCACTACGTGCCCGCCCACGAAGGGCCGGAAGACGAACTGGCGAAGACCTTCCCGCTGCAGCTGATCACCTGGAAAGGGAAAAACCGTGCTAACTCAACCCAGTACGCCAACCCGTGGCTGATTGAGGCGCAGCAGCAAAAGCTGTGGATCAACCCGCAGGACGCGCAAAAGCGCGGCATTTCCCAGGGGGATACCGTGCGCATTCATAACGCGCGCGGCATTTGTGAAATTCCGGCTGAAGTCACGCCGCGCATCATTCCGGGCGTTGTTGCCATGCAGGCAGGCGCCTGGTGGCTGCCGGACGAACAGGGCGTCGATAAAGGCGGCTGCGCGAACGTGCTCAGCTCTGCCCGTATTACCGCGCTTGCGAAAGGGAATTCCCATCAAACCATGCTGGTGGAGGTAGCTAAAGCATGAGTCAGTTTAAACATTACGCGCCGGTGAGCGATAAACAGCTGGGTTTCTATATTGACTCTTCCCGCTGCTCGGGCTGCAAGGCATGCCAGGTGGCGTGCAAAGACAAAAACAACCTTGAGGTCGGACGTCGTTTCCGTCGCGTATACGAAGTCAACGGCGGGAATTTTATCCCAACCGGGCAGGGCGGCGTTAGCAACAATGTTTTTGCCTACACGCTCTCTATTTCCTGTAACCATTGTGCGGACCCGATCTGCACCAAAAACTGTCCGACCACCGCAATGCACAAGCGTCCGGGCGACGGCATCGTGCGCGTCGATACGGACAAGTGCGTTGGCTGCGGCTACTGCGCGTGGTCTTGCCCTTACGGCGCGCCACAGCTCAACGAGCAGACCGGGCAGATGTCCAAATGCGATTTTTGCGTGGATCTGCAGGCGAAGGGCGAGCAGCCCGTCTGCGTGGCAACCTGTCCGCTTGAGGCGATCAAATTTGGGCCTATTGATGAACTTCGGGCGAAATACGGTGCGGTATGCGATGTGAAGGGCTTGCCTGATTCCTCGATTACAAAACCGAACCTGGTGATCAAAGCGCATCAGGGCGCAGAGAAAGAGGGGAAACGTCATGCATGAGTTACCGCTGCTGATTTTTACGCTGTTCCTGCAGGGATCGGTTGGCGTGACGCTCTGGCTGGCGTTCGGGGGGGCGCATACTACACCGCGTAGCGCGCTGCTGCCTGCCGCTGGGGCGTTTGTGCTGGCGAGCCTGGGGCTGCTCGCCTCAGCGCTGCATATGGGCTATCCGCTCAATGCCCTGAACGCGCTACGCCACGTCTCCAGCTCGTGGCTGAGCCGTGAGATTATCTTCGCCAGCCTTTACCTGGCGGCGCTTGGCCTCGCCGTGCTGCTGATGTTTTCCAATAAGCCAGGCTGGAAGCTGCTTTTGGCCGTGGCGGGTCTTGTCGGGCTGGTGGACGTGTTCTGCATGGCACAAATCTACATGCACGCGTCCGTGGTGACCTGGAAGCACATTAACACGCTGGTACTGTTTATCGGCTCGGTGGGTATCATCGGTTCATCCTGCATGGCAGTTGGGATGCGTTCCCAGACTACCTTGCGTGCGGCGGTTGTCATTATCACGCTGGTGGTGCTTGTGCGTCTGGTGATGCAGCCCGTCTGGCTGGCAGACATCACTGTCATGGACAATACCGTGGTGACGTTCCCTCACGCTCCGCTACGGATGCTCGAACAGCTGCGCGCGGTACATCTGCTGAGCTGGTGCGTGTCCGTTGCAGGTATGCTCTGCTTTGCTGCGGGCGGCCTGAAAGCGGCGCGCGGCACGCTGCTGCTGGGCAGCGCCTTGCTGATTGTGGGTGAGCTGATGCTGCGCTTCGTTTTCTTCAGTATTGGCTGATGGGCAGATTGACGTTTGCCCCGGCGATGGACGTGACGCATGCGTGCGTCCGTCGCCGTTTTCGCCACGCTTCCTGCTGCGCCTGCGCGGACGTTTGTCCAGTGCAGGCTTTTTCTTTTACGGAAACCGGCGTCTCGGTTGATGAAAATCGCTGTATTGAATGCGGTGACTGCCTGTTCGTCTGCCCCTCCGGGGCCATTACCGGCATCGCGCCGCGAAAGCGATTTCTGCGTGGAGATACCCTTGTTGGGCCTTTTACTGAACGCGCACCTGGGGTGAATGAGCTGCTGCTGTGGCACGCGCAACGCCAGGTTCGTTTTATCAGTATCGACGCAGAGCAATACCATGACTGGCTGCTGGCGCTTGCCCGGCTTAATCTTGCGCTTCGTCGCCGTGGTGAAGCGGAGTGGGGGTTTAAGCTCATACCGATCGGCGAGGTGAATATCGCTCGTCGTGCGCTGATGCACGTTCCCCGCGAGGATGTGAAAGCCTGTCGCGTTTCCCCGGGGCCGCGGGAGCTGCGCATGGCATTCTCGACGTTTAGCGAGTCAGATATCGCACTCGATATTAATAAGTGCGTGCTGTGCGGTGCGTGCTGGCGAAGCTGCCCGGAAAACGCGATTCGGTTTGAGAACGCCGCGCTGGTGGTGGAGACCGGGCGCTGTACCGGCTGCGGTGGCTGTGAAGCAGTATGTCAGCACGAGGCGATAAACGTCGCAGAAACAGATGGACCGGCAAAAAACGTGGCCACTCCCGCATATAAAGCAGTTTGCCTGACGTGCCAGCGCCAGTTCTGGTCATTTACGCCTGATGAAAAGCAATGCCCGCTCTGTTTACGCCATCAACACGGTATGCGAAATCCGGCCTGTTGCTAATCTTCGTCTCATTTTAAAAAAATGTTATGCAGAACCATAGGCAATGGCGCTATTGCTCTTTATAATCCGCGCCACACCATACTCAGGTATGCAAAACAACAGAACATTTTACAGAGGTTATCAATGGCTATTGAACGTACTTTTTCCATCATCAAACCAAACGCGGTGGCAAAAAACGTTATTGGCAGCATCTTCGCTCGCTTTGAATCAGCAGGGTTTAAGATTGTTGGCACCAAAATGCTGCACCTGACCGTTGAGCAGGCTCGCGGTTTCTACGCTGAGCACGAAGGTCGTCCATTCTTTGACGGCCTGGTGGAGTTCATGACCTCCGGTCCAATCGTGGTCTCCGTGCTGGAAGGCGAAAACGCAGTACAGCGTCACCGCGATCTGCTGGGTGCAACCAACCCGGACAACGCGCTGGCAGGTACCCTGCGCGCTGACTACGCGGACAGCTTCACCGAGAACGGCACTCACGGTTCCGACTCCGTTGAGTCTGCCGCACGCGAAATCGCGTTCTTCTTCGCTGAAGGCGAAGTGTGCCCGCGCACTCGCTAATAATTTCGTAAATGCCGCGTGCAAACGTGGCATCCCTGCGCCAGACTTTGTACAATGCAACGCCCCGGACGAGCAGACTGCTTACCGGGGCGTTTCTTTTCAACCCACCAAGGGCCACAACGTGTAACAACGAGGCCGGAAAAAATTATGTCTGAACTAGTGAATACCTCCGAAGTCGCCATTCCTGCGGTTCCCAATAAAAATGGAAAAATTAACCTGCTGGACCTGAACCGTCAGCAGATGCGCGAGTTCTTTAAAGATATGGGTGAGAAGCCGTTTCGTGCCGATCAGGTAATGAAATGGATGTACCACTACTGCAGCGACAACTTTGATGAGATGACCGACATCAACAAAGTGCTGCGCAACAAGCTCAAAGAAGTGGCTGAAATCCGCGCGCCGGAAGTGGTGGAAGAGCAGCGCTCGGCAGACGGCACCATCAAATGGGCGATTGCCGTCGGCGATCAGCGCGTTGAAACCGTCTACATCCCGGAAGACGATCGTGCCACGCTGTGCGTCTCTTCTCAGGTGGGCTGTGCGCTGGAGTGCAAATTCTGCTCTACGGCTCAGCAAGGTTTTAACCGTAACCTGCGCGTGTCTGAAATCATCGGTCAGGTCTGGCGCGCCGCGAAAATCGTGGGTGCAGCAAAAGTGACCGGCACGCGTCCGATCACCAACGTGGTAATGATGGGGATGGGCGAACCGCTGCTGAACCTGACCAACGTGGTGCCGGCGATGGAAATCATGCTGGATGACTTCGGTTTTGGCCTGTCCAAGCGCCGCGTGACGCTGTCTACCTCAGGCGTTGTGCCTGCGCTGGACAAGCTCGGCGACATGATTGACGTTGCGCTGGCGATCTCCCTGCACGCGCCAAACGATGAAATTCGTGACGAAATTGTACCGATTAACAAAAAGTACAATATCGAAACCTTCCTCGCTGCCGTGCGTCGCTACCTGGAGAAATCCAACGCAAACCAGGGCCGCGTTACCATCGAGTACGTGATGCTTGACCACGTCAACGACGGTACTGAGCATGCGCATCAGCTGGCTGAACTGCTGAAGGATACGCCATGCAAAATCAACCTGATCCCATGGAACCCGTTCCCGGGCGCGCCGTATGGCCGTAGCTCGAACAGCCGTATCG
Organism: Enterobacter cloacae complex sp. P13B; assembly: GCF_014895915.1. NCBI lineage: Bacteria > Pseudomonadati > Pseudomonadota > Gammaproteobacteria > Enterobacterales > Enterobacteriaceae > Enterobacter > Enterobacter cloacae complex sp. P13B. Next base: position 21,407 of record NZ_JADBQN010000008.1, on the reverse strand, counting down.
ACCGTTTCTCCAAGGTGCTGATGGAGTATGGTTTCACCACCATCGTGCGTAAAACCCGCGGTGATGATATTGATGCTGCATGCGGACAGTTGGCCGGTGACGTCATTGACCGTACCAAACGTACCCTGCGTAAACGCATGCAGGGCGAGACCATTGCGGTTAAAGCTGTTTGATTATTATGCATCACGGCGCATTATCTACGCTGTGATGCATAATCTGACTGAATAATCAGTCAGATTCGTGACGTTTGATTAATAATTACGGTGCGTTTCATATGAGTTTCGGGCAGTATGTAACGACGTAACAACAGTTTAGCCACGCGGGCAGAGCTGCACTGTCATCTACCGGCTGACAGTCTTATACTGTCTGTTCAAGGTTAACTGACCTGAAGTTTCGCGGTGCGGGCGGCATTGTGACTCACCGGCACCTGAACCCTTTTTTTCACGTACCAGTAGTTGTAGCGAATGAATACTGAAGCCACTCACGACCAACATGAAGCACTCTCCACTGGCGTTCGTCTTCGCAACGCCCGTGAACAACTCGGACTCAGCCAGCAAGCTGTTGCAGAACGCTTGTGCCTGAAAGTTTCCACGGTTCGCGATATTGAAGAAGATAAGGCGCCAGCCGATCTGGCTTCAACATTTCTGCGCGGCTATATCCGCTCTTACGCAAAACTGGTGCACATCCCCGAAAACGAATTACTGCCAATGATGGAGAAGCAGGCACCGGTTCGTGCAGCAAAAGTTGCCCCGATGCAAACTTTCTCCCTGGGGAAACGTCGTAAAAAACGTGATGGCTGGCTGATGAGCTTTACCTGGCTGGTGCTGTTTGTTGTTGTCGGCCTGACCGGCGCATGGTGGTGGCAAAACCACAAGGCGCAGCAGGAAGAGATCACCACGATGGCCGATCAGTCCTCCGCTGAACTCAATCAGGCGAGCAATGGTGGTGCCCAGAGCGTTCCGCTGAACACCGACGGTGCGGCGGCCTCAAGCGAGCCGCAAACAACGGCTCCGGCAACCGATGCAGCACAGGCTCCGGCCGCAACGGCGAACACCGCTGCGCCTCAGGCTCAGGATCAAAACGCGGTCGTCGCCCCTTCTCAGGCAAATGTCGATACTGCGGCGAACGTCCCTGCAGCGACTCAGCCGGCGAACAACGCCGCAGCGTCCCTGCCGACCGACCCGGCGGCAACCGCCGCGCCAGCCGCCGATCCAAACGCGCTGGTGATGAACTTCACGGCTGACTGTTGGCTGGAAGTGACTGACGCGACAGGTAAAAAACTGTTCAGCGGCCTGCAGCGGAAAGATGGCACGTTAAACCTAACGGGTCAGGCACCTTACAAACTTAAAATCGGCGCTCCGGCAGCGGTACAGATCCAGTATCAAGGAAAACCTGTCGACCTGAGCCGCTTTATCAGAACTAACCAGGTTGCACGTCTTACCGTTAATGCCGAACAATCAGCAGCACAGTAACAGACGGGCAACGCGGGAGATTTTTCATGCATAACCAGGCTCCGATTCAACGTAGAAAATCGAAACGGATTTACGTTGGGAATGTGCCAGTCGGCGATGGGGCACCTATCGCCGTCCAGTCGATGACCAATACGCGCACCACGGATGTGGAAGCAACGGTCAACCAAATCAAAGCATTAGAGCGTGTAGGCGCGGACATTGTTCGCGTCTCAGTGCCCACGATGGATGCCGCAGAGGCGTTCAAGCTGATCAAACAGCAGGTCAGCGTGCCGCTGGTTGCAGATATCCACTTCGACTACCGTATCGCGCTGAAAGTTGCTGAATACGGCGTTGATTGCCTGCGTATTAACCCGGGCAACATCGGCAATGAAGAACGCATTCGCATGGTGGTTGACTGCGCCCGCGACAAAAACATTCCAATCCGTATCGGCGTAAACGCCGGCTCTCTGGAAAAAGATCTACAGGAAAAATATGGCGAGCCAACGCCGCAGGCGCTGCTCGAATCCGCCATGCGTCACGTCGATCATCTGGATCGTCTTAACTTCGATCAGTTCAAGGTCAGCGTAAAAGCCTCTGACGTTTTCCTGGCCGTTGAATCGTATCGCCTGCTGGCAAAACAGATCGACCAGCCTCTGCATCTCGGGATCACCGAAGCGGGCGGCCTGCGTAGCGGTTCGGTGAAGTCTGCGATCGGCCTGGGCCTGCTGCTCTCCGAAGGCATCGGCGACACCCTGCGCGTCTCGCTGGCGGCGGATCCGGTAGAAGAGATCAAGGTCGGTTTCGATATTCTGAAATCGCTGCGTATCCGCTCGCGTGGGATCAACTTCATTGCCTGCCCAACCTGTTCGCGTCAGGAATTTGACGTGATCGGCACGGTGAATGCCCTGGAGCAGCGTCTGGAAGACATCATCACCCCGATGGACGTCTCCATCATCGGCTGTGTCGTGAACGGTCCGGGTGAAGCGCTGGTCTCAACCCTGGGCGTAACCGGCGGTAACAAGAAAAGTGGTCTCTATGAAGATGGCGTTCGTAAAGATCGTCTGGATAATAGCGACATGATTGACCAGCTTGAAGCCCGCATCCGCGCCAAAGCCGCGATGATGGACGAGACACAGCGCATCAGCGTTCAGCAGGTTGAAAAATAACGTGATGGGAAGCGTGCCGCTTCCCATGTATGATTGAACCCATTCTTTGGGTTTTTTTTGTATATAGAAAGAGAATAAACGTGGCAAAAAACATTCAAGCCATCCGCGGCATGAACGATTACCTGCCTGGCGAAACCGCCATCTGGCAGCGCATTGAAGGCACGCTGAAGCAGGTGCTCGGCAGCTACGGTTACAGCGAAATCCGTTTGCCGATTGTAGAGCAGACCCCGTTATTCAAACGCGCGATCGGTGAAGTAACCGACGTGGTTGAAAAAGAGATGTACACCTTTGAGGACCGCAACGGCGACAGCCTGACCCTGCGTCCGGAAGGTACGGCGGGCTGCGTACGCGCCGGCATCGAACATGGTCTTCTGTACAATCAGGAGCAGCGCCTGTGGTATATCGGCCCGATGTTCCGCCACGAACGTCCGCAGAAAGGTCGTTATCGCCAGTTTAACCAGCTGGGTGTGGAAGTCTTTGGCCTGCAGGGCCCGGACATCGATGCCGAACTGATTATGCTGACCGCTCGCTGGTGGCGCGCCCTCGGTATCTCTGAGCACGTTTCGCTGGAACTGAACTCAATCGGTTCTCTGGAAGCGCGCGCTAACTACCGCGATGCGCTGGTGGCGTTCCTGGAGCAGCATAAAGAGAAGCTGGACGAAGACTGCAAACGTCGCATGTACAGCAACCCGCTGCGCGTGCTGGATTCCAAAAACCCTGATGTTCAGGCGCTGCTGAACGATGCCCCTGCGCTGGGTGACTACCTGGACGACGAGTCTCGCGAACACTTTACCGGCCTGTGCAAGCTGCTCGAAGCGGCGGGCATTGCCTACACCGTGAACCAGCGTCTGGTGCGCGGTCTGGACTACTACAACCGCACCGTGTTTGAGTGGGTAACCACCAGCCTCGGTTCTCAGGGCACCGTGTGTGCCGGCGGCCGTTATGACGGTCTGGTTGAGCAACTGGGTGGCCGTGCGGCGCCTGCGGTTGGCTTCGCGATGGGTCTTGAGCGACTTGTTTTGCTGGTTCAGGCAGTTAATCCGGAATTTAAAGCAGATTCCGTTGTCGATATATACCTGGTGGCTTCAGGCGCGGAAACGCAGTCTGCGGCGATGCAGCTTGCCGAATGCGTGCGCGATGCGCTACCGGGCGTTAAGCTGATGACCAACCATGGCGGCGGCAACTTCAAAAAACAGTTTGCTCGTGCCGATAAGTGGGGCGCAAGTATTGCACTGGTGCTGGGCGAGTCCGAAGTGGCTAACGGCGAAGTGGTAGTAAAAGACCTGCGCTCTGGTGAGCAGACAACGGTAACGCAGGACGGCGTTGCGGCGCACTTGCGCACTCTATTGGGCTAAGGAGAAAGACGGCGTGGAAATGTACGAGAACGAACACGATCAGGTCGACGCGATTAAACGCTTCTTTGCTGAAAACGGCAAAGCGCTGGTTGTTGGGGTTATTTTAGGTGTGGGTGCGCTGGTGGGCTGGCGTTACTGGAACAACCATCAGGCGGATTCCGCGCGCGGCGCGTCCCTGTCCTATGAAAATACCGTTAGCGCGATTCGTGCCGACCAGCCGCAAACGCTGGCTGCGGCAGAGAAATTTGCGGCTGACAACAAAAACACCTACGGTGCACTGGCAGCACTGGAAGTGGCTCAGCAGTACGTTGATAAAAACGAACTGGATAAAGCCGCTGCTCAGTTGTCTCAGGGCCTTGCTGCTGCCAGCGATGAAAACCTGAAAGCGGTGATCAATCTGCGCCTGGCACGTATTCAGGTTCAGCAGAAAAAAGCTGACGACGCGCTGAAAACGCTCGATACCATCAAAGGCGAAGGTTTTGCTGCCATCGTTGCCGATCTGCGCGGTGAAGCACTGCTGAGCAAAGGTGACAAAGCGGGCGCGCGTAAAGCGTGGCAAGCTGGCGTAGAGAGCAAAGCGTCACCTGCGCTGAGCGAAATGATGCAGATGAAAATAAATAATTTGTCCGTCTGAGAGGGACCCGATGCAATTGCGTAAATTACTTCTGCCAGGACTGCTTTCTGTTACGTTATTAAGTGGTTGTTCACTGTTCAGTGGCGAAGAAGACGTTGTGAAAATGTCCCCACTGCCGACGGTTGAAAACCAGTTTACCCCATCCACCGCGTGGGATGTCTCCGTGGGCAGTGGGATTGGTGATTTCTATTCCAACCTTCATCCTGCGTATGCAGACAGCGTTGTCTATGCCGCTGACCGCAAAGGTACCGTGAAAGCGGTGAACGCCGATGACGGGAAAGAAGTGTGGTCCGTTAACCTGGCGGAAAAAGACGGCTGGTTCTCCCGTAAACCTGCACTGCTGTCTGGCGGCCTGACCGTTTCCGGTGGTCACGTGTACGTGGGCAGCGAAAAAGCGCAGGTTTACGCGCTGAATGCCAGCGATGGTTCTGTTGCATGGCAGACCGCTGTAGCCGGTGAATCCTTGTCACGTCCGGTCGTGAGCGACGGGCTGGTGCTGATCCATACCAGCAACGGCCAGCTTCAGGCGCTGAATGAAGCGGACGGCCTGGTGAAATGGACCGTTAACCTGGATATGCCTGCGCTGTCTCTGCGCGGTGAATCCGCACCTGCAACCGCATTTGGCGCTGCCATTGTGGGTGGTGACAACGGTCGCGTGAGTGCCGTGCTGATGCAGCAGGGCCAGATGATCTGGCAGCAGCGTATCTCGCAGGCCACTGGCTCAACGGAAATCGACCGCCTGAGCGACGTAGACACTACCCCGGTTATCGTTGACGGTGTGGTTTACGCCCTGGCCTATAACGGCAACCTGACCGCGCTGGACCTGCGCAGCGGCCAGATCATGTGGAAACGTGAGCTGGGCTCTGTGAATGATTTCATCGTGGACGGTAACCGCATCTATATGGTTGACCAGAACGATCGCCTGCTGGCGCTGAGCACCGAAGGCGGCGTGACGCTGTGGACGCAAAGCGATCTGCTGCACCGTCTGCTGACCGCGCCAGTGCTGTACAACGGTAGCCTGGTGGTTGGCGACAGCGAAGGCTATATGCACTGGGTTGATCCAGAGAATGGCCGCTTCGTGGCGCAGCAGAAAGTGGACGGTTCAGGCTTCCTGACCGACCCGGTTGTGGCTGACGGCAAACTGCTGATTCAGGCAAAAGACGGCACGCTGTACGCGATCACGCGTTAATTACCCGGCGGTTGTAGTATACTAAACGGCTCCTGTTCACTCAGGAGCCGTTTTGACATTTTTAAAAACGCCGCGAATGCGACGTTTATTTGAATTTTATGAGGCTTCAAACATGGTACCTGTGGTCGCGCTTGTCGGGCGCCCTAACGTTGGAAAATCCACTCTTTTTAACCGTTTAACACGCACCCGTGATGCGCTGGTTGCGGATTTCCCGGGGCTGACGCGTGACCGTAAGTACGGTCGTGCAGAGGTGGAAGGACGCGAGTTCATCTGTATTGATACCGGCGGTATTGATGGCACAGAAGACGGCGTTGAAACCCGCATGGCGGAACAGTCCTTGCTGGCGATTGAAGAAGCGGATGTCGTGCTGTTCATGGTAGATGCGCGCGCTGGCCTGATGCCGGCGGACTCCGCAATCGCTAAGCACCTGCGTTCTCGCGAAAAGCCAACTTTCCTGGTGGCGAACAAAACTGACGGCATCGATGCCGATCAGGCTATCGCGGACTTCTGGTCTCTGGGCATGGGGGATATCCACCCGATTGCGGCATCGCATGGCCGCGGTGTGACCAGCCTGCTGGAAACCGTTCTGCTGCCGTGGGTGGACGAAGTGAACCCGCCGGAAGAGGTGGACGAAGACGCCGCATACTGGGCGCAGTTCGAAGACGGTGAAGAGGGCGAAGAAGAAGAGCCTGAGGATGACTTCAACCCGCAGGATCTGCCGATCAAGCTGGCTATCGTCGGTCGTCCAAACGTAGGTAAGTCTACGCTTACTAACCGTATTCTGGGTGAAGAGCGCGTGGTGGTTTACGACATGCCGGGCACTACGCGTGACAGCATCTACATCCCGATGCAGCGCGATGAACGTGAGTATGTCCTCATCGACACCGCCGGTGTACGTAAGCGCGGAAAAATCACCGACGTGGTGGAAAAATTCTCCGTTATCAAAACCCTGCAGGCGATTGAAGATGCCAACGTGGTGCTGCTGGTCATCGACGCGCGCGAAGGTATCTCCGATCAGGATCTCTCTCTGCTCGGCTTTATCCTCAATAGTGGGCGCTCACTGGTCATCGTCGTCAACAAGTGGGACGGCCTGAGCAATGAAGTGCGCGAGCAGGTGAAAGAGACCCTGGACTTCCGTCTGGGCTTTATCGACTTTGCCCGCGTGCACTTTATCTCTGCGCTGCACGGTAGCGGCGTCGGTAACCTGTTCGAATCCGTGCGTGAAGCCTACGACAGCTCCACCCGTCGTCAGAGCACCGCCATGCTGACCCGTATCATGAATATGGCAGCGGAAGATCACCAGCCGCCGCTGGTGCGCGGTCGTCGCGTGAAGCTGAAATATGCCCATGCCGGTGGCTATAACCCGCCAATCGTGGTGATTCACGGCAACCAGGTGAAAGACCTGCCGGATTCCTACAAGCGCTACCTGATGAACTACTTCCGTAAATCGCTGGACGTGATGGGCACGCCTATTCGTATCCAGTTTAAGGAAGGGGAAAACCCGTTCGCCAACAAGCGCAACACCCTGACGCCGAACCAGATGCGTAAGCGTAAGCGTTTGATTAAGCACATTAAGAAAAGCAAATAATCATTGCCGATCTCACAAAGGCCCGCGTTTATCGCGGGCTTTTTTTGGCCCAATCATACCGGCGGTTCTCTCTGTGTGATGTCAATCACTATTCACTCCCAACCATCTTTAAATCCAGAAAAGTAGACAATCGTCGAATTTTCATCTTAAAGTCCCTGGTCCGGTACTAGACAAAACTAGCGACTGGTTATCAAATGGTTAACTAACTTTTCGCCGCATGTAAAAAATCGGTCAGATACGTAACTGGCCGGCGTACCTGCTGGTGTTTACAAGCACGACACATACCTTTCGGGAGAATTATGCAATCCTCTGTTAATCAAAAAGAGAGCCGAACCTTCTTCGGCCATCCTTATCCGCTCGGTTCGCTGTTCTTTACCGAGATGTGGGAGCGTTTCTCGTTCTACGGCATTCGCCCGCTGCTGATCCTGTTTATGGCCGCCACCGTCTATGACGGCGGGATGGGCCTGGCGCGTGAAAACGCCTCGGCGATTGTCGGTATTTTTGCCGGTACCATGTACCTGGCCGCGCTGCCGGGCGGCTGGCTGGCGGATAACTGGCTCGGCCAGCAGAGAGCCGTCTGGTACGGTTCGATTCTGATCGCGCTCGGCCACCTGTCGATTGCGCTGTCGGCCATCATGGGCAACAACCTGTTCTTTATCGGCCTGATGTTCATCGTGCTCGGCTCTGGCCTGTTCAAAACCTGTATCTCGGTGATGGTCGGCACCCTGTATAAAAAAGGCGATGCACGTCGTGACGGCGGTTTCTCGCTGTTCTACATGGGCATTAATATGGGCTCGTTCATCGCCCCGCTGATTTCCGGCTGGCTGATCAAAACCCACGGCTGGCACTGGGGCTTTGGTATTGGCGGCATCGGGATGCTGGTGGCGCTGATTATCTTCCGCGTGTTTGCGGTTCCGGCGATGAAGCGCTACGACAGCGAAGTCGGTCTGGACTCCACATGGAACAGCCCGGTGGTGAAGCGCAACGGCGTGGGCGTCTGGCTGCTGGCGCTGGCGGCAGGCGTGGCAACGCTCGTGACGCTGATCGCGCAGGGCGTGATTGTCATTAACCCGGTCGCGGTAGCCAGCGTGCTGGTCTACGTAATTGCGGCGTCCGTTGCCCTCTACTTCATCTACCTGTTCATCTTCGCGGGCCTGAACCGTAAAGAGCGCGCCAGGCTGCTGGTCTGCTTTATTCTGCTGGTCTCCGCCGCGTTCTTCTGGTCCGCGTTTGAGCAGAAGCCAACCTCGTTCAACCTGTTTGCCAACGACTACACTAACCGCATGATCGGTGATTTTGAAATTCCGGCGGTATGGTTCCAGTCGATCAACGCCCTGTTCATCATCCTGCTGGCCCCGGTGTTCAGCTGGGCATGGCCAAAGCTCGCGAGCATGAACATTCGCCCGAGCAGCATCACCAAGTTTGTTATCGGTATTCTGTGTGCGGCAGCGGGCTTTGGCCTGATGATGCTGGCGGCACAGAACGTGCTGAGCAACGGCGGGGCGGGCGTGTCGCCGTTCTGGCTGGTGGGCAGTATCTTAATGCTGACGCTGGGTGAGCTGTGCCTGAGCCCGATCGGTCTGGCGACCATGACCCTACTGGCGCCGGAGAGAATGCGCGGCCAGATGATGGGGCTGTGGTTCTGCGCCAGCGCGCTGGGTAACCTGGCGGCGGGCCTGATTGGCGGTCACGTGAAGGCCGACCAGCTGGATATGCTGCCGGATCTCTTCGCGCGCTGCTCCATCGCGCTGCTGATTTGTGCCGCAGTGCTGATCGTCCTCATTGTTCCGGTGCGCCGCATGCTGGAAAATGCGCAAACTAAACCGGCAGCTAGCGCCTCATAAACCTCTGTGTGCCGGGGCAGGCGTTATGCCCCGGCACTGTACTTCCTGAGGTGAAACCATGCAGTTAGGATTTGTTGGTCTTGGTGCGGTAGTGGAAACAGCGTATCTGCCCGCACTACGTAATCTGTTCGATGGCGCTGTTCGTTGTTTCGGTTTTGATGTTCTCCCCGCAAAGCACCCTGAAGGCGTTACGCGCTGCGCCTCGCTTGCGGCGCTTTTAGCCACCCCGCTGGATACCCTTTTTATTACCACCGCATCGCTGCACCACCTTGAGGTGCTTGAGCTGGCGATTGCCTCGCCGGTTCCGCGGATTGTGATTGAAAAACCGATTGTCGCCACGCTTCCTCAAATCGAAAAACTCAACGCGCTGCTGGCAACGCCCGGCGTGGCGTCCCGCGTGCTGGCGCTCGACCACTGGATGGCGCGCATCGAAACGGTGAAGCGGTCGCTGGTCGGCCATGTATCTGACATTGCCAGAATCGAAGGTTTTTTGCAGGAGCCGAGCGGATATAACGCCGCAGGGGAACCCATCGCGCTCAATTTCGCGACCGGAGAACCGGATACCAGAACGCTTCGCCACCCGGACGGCGTGATTCTGGATATCGGAACGCACGTGCTGGCGATGCTGCGTGAAACGCTGCGTTATCTGGGCGGTCAGGACGATATGACGCTGCAGGTGGTAACGGCTAAAGACCGCCTGGGCCACGATATCGCAAAGGGTGACCAGACCACCGCGGAAGGCGAGGCGCACTTGCAGGGAACCATCAGCGGCGTGCCGGTGGGCATCTGGCTTAATAAATACGCGGGACCCGCGGGCGGGCAAAAGGGCCTGCGTCTCTATTTACGCGACGGCCGCATTATCAACTACGACCGACGCGGCGCGGAAGATGTGCTGGAGCTAGTTAAAGGTAAGAATATTCAGCGCTGGTATATCCCCGGCACGATCTACGAACGCTGTCTTGCCGGTCATATTCTTGGCGCAAACAGTCTGTTTGAGCGCGATCCGCAGGAGGTGAGCCGCACAACGCGCCGCAGGATCGATGAGGTGGCGCTGCTGCTGACCTTGCAGCAACAGTTGCGTGGCCCGCACTAAAGACGTGGTAAAATTATCGCAGACCTGAACGCCCTGAAGGAGACACCATGACCATTACCTGCCCGGATTGCCAGGCACAGCTTGAACCCCTGAACGGGGCGGCGCACTGCGACAGCTGTAATAAAGATATTACGCTCGAAGCCCGCTGCCCGGAGTGCCATCAGCCACTCCAGGTCTTAAAGGCCTGCGGGGCGGTGGACTATTTCTGCCAGAACGGCCACGGCTTAATTTCTAAAAAGCGCGTGGAGTTTGTTCCGGCCGAAGATTAATCGCACACGCAGTCTTCGCCTTTTTTCCACAGCTCGACCAGCGACTCGGGCGCTTCCTGCTCGGGTACCAGCACGATGATATCGGCATAGTGCGCCTGATTTTGGCCGGTCCAGATAATCTGGATACGGAAATAGCGCTGGTCACCGCTGCCGGGTGACGACGTCTGACCCGGCGGCTGACCGCGTGGAAAGGCCTGCTCCAGGATGCTCACCAGGCGCTGGCGCTGGGCCTCATTAAGCGAGGAGAGCGCGATGGTACGCTGGCCGCTCAGCTTAGGAATAAAAGCGACGCCGCCTTCCCGGGCCAGCTCAACCACGGCGTCATCCGTCAGTTCCGGAACCTGCATTTACAGCACTCCCACCTGTTCCCAGGCCTGTTTTATCGCCGCCCCGACGTCGCTACCGGAACGTTTCTCTCCGTGCGCTATCGTCAGTTTTGCGAAGGCATCAAAATCCGCATCCTGCGCCAGATTGCGATCGCAAACCGTGTCGTACCAGGCATAACCGGCTTTTTCCCAGGCGTAACCGCCGATCGCCGTCGCGGCCAGGTAAAACGCCCGGTTGGGGATGCCGGAGTTAAGATGGACGCCGCCGTTATCCTCGCGCGTTTTGATGAAATCTTTCATGTGCGCGGGCTGCGGGTCTTTGCCGAGCAGGGGATCGTCGTAGGCGGTGCCGGGTTCAGACATGGAGCGCAGCCCTTTGCCGTTAATGCCCGCGGCCAGCAGCCCTTCACCAATCAACCAGTCTGCTTTATCGGCGGTTTGCTTGAGATGGTACTGTTTCACCAGCGAACCAAACACGTCTGACAGGGACTCATTCAGCGCGCCTGACTGTTCGAAATAGATTAGCCCGGCTTCGGTCTCGGTGACGCCGTGGCTCAGCTCATGCGCCACCACGTCGATGGCAATCGTAAAGCGGTTAAAGATCTCCCCGTCGCCGTCGCCAAACACCATCTGCTGACCGTTCCAGAAGGCGTTCTGATATTCCCGACCGTAATGCACGGTGCCGGTCAAAATCAGCCCCTTATTATCGAGCGAATCGCGCTGATATTCTTTCCAGAAGAAATCATGGGTGATACCCAAATAATCGTACGCCTCATCCACGGCCACATCGCCATTCGACGGCTGGCCCTCGTAACGCACCTGGGTACCCGGCAGCTCCTGGGTCTGTTTCGCATCGTAGATATCGCGCTCAAGCTGACCGGCTTTATTCACGTGCGGCGCGGCGGGTTTGCCCGGCATATGCGCCATCAGCGTCTGGACGTGGGTTAAGGTCTGACGGGCATAGCGCTGCTGCGGTTCGGAACCGCTTTCGATAATACGACGAAGAATATAAGGGGGAATAACGCTACGAAGATGGGACATGCTGCTCTCCTTATTAAAAAAGGGAATAGCAGCAGTATAGTAAGTAACCGGCGAAGTATTATCCGGTTTTGCGCTGACGCGTCTTTTTCACCGGTTTAATTGATTTCACTTCGCTTTCCACCCAGCCGTCAGACAGGCGGGTGGTAAGAACGTCACCGGTGTTCACCTGTTTGGTTTGCTTCAGCACTTTGCCGTCCGCTGCCGTCGTTACGCTATAGCCGCGCGCCAGCGTGGAGAGGGGGCTGACGGCTTCCAGATGGGTCACCGCGTTGCCAAAACGCTCACGTGTGGTGCTCAGGCGCGCCCGGAGAGTCTCCGCCAGACGATATTCCAGCTGCTGAATGCGCGTTTGCGCACGATAGATTTTCGGCTGCGGATTCTGCTGGTTCAGGCGCTGGGTCACACGCTGCTGGCGCGTCACCGCGCGCTTAAGCTGATTATCAAGCGCAAAGTTCATGCGCTGACGCAGGCGTTCCAGCACGGTCTGCTGACGCGCCAGACGAAGCTGCGGGTGCTGCTGCTGAAGACGGTGATGAAGCTGGGTAAAGCGGCGGGTACGGTTGGCAAGGAAGTAGTCCATCGCCATCTCAAGACGCTGCTGGCCGTTCTGAAGCTGACGCAGCAGCTCCAGCTGGTTACGGCTCACCACTTCCGCCGCCGCGGACGGGGTAGGCGCACGCAGATCCGCAACAAAATCCGCGATTGTCACGTCCGTTTCATGCCCGACGGCGCTCACCACGGGGATCTCGCTTGCAAAGATTGCCCGCGCCACGCGCTCGTCGTTAAAGCTCCACAGGTCTTCCAGCGAGCCGCCGCCGCGCCCGACGATCAACACGTCACACTCCTTACGCACATTTGCCAGTTCAATGGCGCGTACAATCTGGCCTGGCGCATCGTCACCCTGAACGGCGGTCGGGTAGATAATGACGGGCAGGGAAGGATCGCGACGCTTCAGTACGTGCAAAATGTCGTGCAGGGCGGCACCGGTTTTCGAGGTGATGACACCCACGCAGTGGGCAGGTGAGGGCAGCGGCTTTTTGAACTGTTGGTCGAAAAGTCCCTCTTCGGAGAGCTTCGCCTTTAACTGTTCATACTTTTGCTGCAGCAGGCCTTCGCCCGCGGGCTGCATGCTCTCAACGATAATTTGATAATCGCCGCGCGGCTCATACAGGGTGATATTGGCGCGAACCAGAACCTGCTGGCCGTGCTGCGGACGGAACGTCACGCGACGGTTGCTGTTGCGGAACATCGCGCAGCGCACCTGGGCGGTATCGTCTTTTAAGGTAAAGTACCAGTGTCCGGAAGACGGCTGCGTGAAGTTTGAGATTTCACCGCTGATCCAGACCTGCCCCATTTCCTGCTCAAGCAGCAAACGCACCGTCTGATTAAGGCGGCTGACAGTATAAATTGAGGGGGATTGAGAGGATAACATGTGAGCGGGATCAAATTCTAAATCAGCAAGTTATTCAGTCGATAGTAACCTGCTGAGAGGCATTCGCAAGCATTTTTTCAAAAAAGTGTAGATGCAATCGGTTACGCTCTGTATAATGCCACGGCAATATTTAACCACCCAGGTCAGAGATATTGCCCATGCTACGTATCGCTAAAGAAGCACTGACGTTTGACGACGTCCTCCTCGTTCCCGCTCATTCCACCGTTCTGCCGAATACTGCCGACCTCAGCACGCAGTTGACGAAAACCATTCGTCTGAACATTCCTATGCTCTCCGCGGCAATGGACACCGTGACTGAAGCGCGCCTGGCTATCGCCCTGGCACAGGAAGGCGGCATTGGCTTTATCCACAAAAACATGTCTATCGAGCGTCAGGCGGAAGAAGTTCGCCGCGTGAAGAAGCATGAGTCCGGCATCGTGTCCGACCCTCAGACCGTTCTGCCAACCACTACCCTGCACGAAGTGAAAGCCCTGACCGAACGTAACGGCTTTGCCGGCTACCCGGTAGTGACCGAAGACAATGAACTGGTGGGCATCATCACCGGTCGTGACGTGCGCTTCGTGACTGACCTGAACCAGCCTGTCAGCGTCTATATGACGCCAAAAGAGCGACTGGTGACCGTCCGCGAAGGCGAAACTCGCGACGTGGTGCTGGCGAAAATGCACGAAAAACGCGTTGAGAAAGCGCTGGTTGTGGATGCGAACTTCCACCTGCGCGGCATGATCACCGTTAAAGATTTCCAGAAAGCAGAACGTAAACCGAACGCCTGTAAAGACGAGCATGGCCGTCTGCGCGTCGGCGCTGCCGTAGGCGCGGGTGCAGGTAACGAAGAGCGCGTTGACGCGCTGGTGGCGGCGGGCGTTGACGTCCTGCTGATTGACTCCTCTCACGGCCACTCCGAAGGCGTGCTGCAGCGTATTCGCGACACCCGTGCGAAATATCCTGACCTGCAGATCATTGGCGGCAACGTGGCGACGGGCGCAGGCGCTCGCGCACTGGCGGAAGCCGGCTGCAGCGCGGTGAAAGTGGGTATCGGCCCTGGCTCCATCTGTACCACCCGTATCGTGACCGGCGTGGGCGTTCCGCAGATTACCGCGGTTTCTGACGCGGTTGAAGCGCTGGAAGGCACCGGTATTCCAGTTATCGCTGACGGCGGTATCCGCTTCTCTGGCGACATAGCTAAAGCCATCGCCGCGGGCGCTGCTGCCGTCATGGTAGGCTCCATGCTCGCTGGTACCGAAGAATCCCCGGGCGAAATCGAACTCTACCAGGGCCGTTCTTACAAATCTTACCGTGGAATGGGCTCCCTGGGCGCGATGTCCAAAGGTTCCTCTGACCGTTACTTCCAGACCGATAACGCTGCTGACAAACTGGTACCGGAAGGTATCGAAGGCCGCGTGGCCTATAAAGGCCGTCTGAAAGAGATCATTCACCAGCAGATGGGCGGCCTGCGTTCCTGTATGGGTCTGACCGGCTGTGGTACCATTGACTTGCTGCGTACCAAAGCGGAATTCGTACGCATCAGCGGTGCGGGTATCCAGGAGAGCCACGTTCACGACGTGACGATCACCAAAGAGTCCCCGAACTACCGTCTGGGCTCCTGATAAGTTTCCGCGCCCGGCTTCTGCCGGGCGCTTTGTTTTGTTTCACTTGCCTCGGAATTAGCGTCAATGACGGAAAACATTCATAAACATCGCATTCTCATCCTGGACTTCGGTTCTCAGTACACTCAGCTGGTGGCGCGTCGCGTACGTGAACTGGGCGTTTACTGTGAACTGTGGGCCTGGGATGTCACGGAAGCACAGATTCGCGAATTCAATCCAAGCGGCATCATCCTGTCCGGCGGCCCGGAAAGCACCACCGAAGAGAACAGCCCGCGCGCGCCGCAGTACGTGTTCGAAGCGGGCGTGCCGGTATTCGGCGTCTGCTACGGCATGCAGACCATGGCGATGCAACTGGGCGGCCACGTAGAAGGCTCTAACGAACGTGAGTTCGGCTACGCGCAGGTTGAAGTTGTCACCGACAGCGCGCTGGTGCGCGGTATCGAAGACTCCCTGACCGCAGACGGCAAGCCGCTGCTGGACGTGTGGATGAGCCACGGCGACAAGGTTACCGCCATCCCATCCGACTTCGTGACCGTTGCCAGCACCGAAAGCTGCCCGTTCGCCATCATGGCGAACGAAGAAAAACGCTTCTACGGCGTGCAGTTCCACCCGGAAGTGACCCACACCCGTCAGGGTATGCGCATGCTGGAGCGCTTCGTGCGTGACATCTGCCAGTGTGAAGCCCTGTGGACCCCGGCAAAAATCATCGACGACGCCGTTGAGCGTATCCGCCAGCAGGTTGGCGATGACAAAGTGATCCTCGGCCTCTCCGGCGGCGTGGACTCCTCCGTCACCGCGATGCTGCTGCACCGTGCCATCGGCAAAAACCTGACCTGCGTCTTCGTGGACAACGGTCTGCTGCGTCTGAACGAAGCGAAGCAGGTCATGGACATGTTCGGCGACCACTTCGGTCTGAACATCGTTCACGTGGAAGGCGAGCAGCGCTTCCTGGACGCGCTGAAAGGCGAAAACGATCCGGAAGCGAAACGTAAGATCATCGGTCGCGTCTTCGTGGAAGTGTTCGACGAAGAAGCGCTGAAGCTGGAAGACGTGAAGTGGCTGGCGCAGGGTACCATCTATCCGGACGTGATCGAGTCTGCGGCATCCGCCACCGGCAAAGCGCACGTCATCAAATCTCACCACAACGTGGGCGGCCTGCCGAAAGAGATGAAGATGGGTCTGGTTGAACCGCTGCGCGAGCTGTTCAAAGACGAAGTGCGTAAGATCGGTCTGGAACTGGGTCTGCCGTACGACATGCTCTACCGTCATCCATTCCCTGGTCCGGGTCTGGGCGTGCGCGTGCTGGGCGAAGTGAAGAAAGAGTACTGCGACCTGCTGCGTCGCGCGGACGCGATCTTCATCGAAGAGCTGCACAAAGCTGACCTGTACAACAAAGTGAGCCAGGCGTTCACCGTGTTCCTGCCGGTTCGCTCCGTCGGGGTAATGGGCGATGGCCGCAAGTACGACTGGGTTGTTTCCCTGCGTGCGGTGGAAACCATCGACTTCATGACCGCGCACTGGGCGCACCTGCCGTATGACTTCTTAGGCCGCGTGTCTAACCGCATCATCAACGAAGTGAATGGTATTTCCCGCGTGGTGTATGACATCAGCGGTAAGCCACCGGCTACGATTGAGTGGGAATGATTTCCCTCTGAATTAACACCCAAACCCTCTGCCTGCGCAGGGGGTTTTTTTATTGCCTTATTTCCCTTCACCCAACCTGTACGCCAGCGCCACCACCAGCGACTGCACCAGGCACAGCGTCGCCGACTGGGAGCGGAACGCATCCACCTGCGCCTCTTTCACCACAAAGCAGAGATCGCTAAACGTCGCCAGGGGGCTTATCTGGCTGTCCGTAATCACGATCTGCCGGGCGCCGACGCTGGCGGCGGTTTCGCTGACCATCACCGTCTCTTCCGCGTACGGCGAGAAGCTGATCGACACCACGATGTCGCGCGCCTTAATGCGGCTGATTTGCTCGCGCAGCATCCCGCCCATGCCGTCGAGCAGGATAGGGCGGCACTCCAGGTGGCTCAGGGCGTAGGTGAGGTAGGCCGCGACGCTAAACGAGCGGCGCAGTCCGGCGATGTAGATAGTGTCGGCGTCGGCCAGCAGCTGTACCGCGCGCTCCAGCATTTCCGGCTCGGCGCGGGCGGCCAGCTGCTGCAGCGCCTGCGCGTTCGAGCGGGCGAACTCCTGCAGAATATCGAGCGGCGTTTCCGGCACGGCCTCGCTCTCCATTTCGCGGAACAGCCGCGCGCGGTCGCTGTAGCTGGCAGTCTCCTCCACCAGGTTCATGCGAAACAGCTGTTTCATTTCGTTGAAGCCGGTGAAGTCAAAGGCGTTGGCAAAGCGGATCAGCGTCGAAGGCGGCACGTCGGCGCGCTCGGCAATGACGGCAACCGTATCAAAGGCCACGCTGTTGGTGTTATCCAGCACGTAGCGGGAGACCTGCTGCAGCCTCTTGCTCAGGCTATCGTAGCGATCGCGGATTTGCTGCTGCAGTTCGTTCAGGCTGGTTGCTGTCGTCATGTTATCTCCCAAATACAGTCTGATGATTCTAAACGCAAAACCGCGTCTTTTAAATGTCGGCCATCCATCTGGCAGCAAAAATGAAACAGAAGCTTCAGTCATTTCCTCGCCCGAAATCCCTTAATAGCGCACGCAGCGCCAGTGTTGCTGGCTGTTAACATAAAAATCCATCCTTGATCACAATAATCATCATTTATTTTATTTCAACTTAAAATGGAATATTTGTTTCATATATAGTGTCCAGTACACAGCGTTCAGGTAACAGTCACGTATCAACAGCGAGAGGTTAAGGATGGAGACGGTAGCGAATTTTATTCACGGCGAATGTGTCACCGGTTCAGGCCAGCGCGTTCAGGCGATCTTCAACCCGGCCACCGGCGAGCAGATCCGCCAGGTGGTGATGAGTACGGCACAGGAAACGGAGCAGGCGATTGCCGCCGCGCAGCAGGCGTTTCCCGCGTGGGCGCGCCAGGCTCCGCTTAAGCGCGCGCGCGTGATGTTCCGCTTCAAGGCGCTGCTGGAAGAGAACATGACGCGCCTGGCCCGCATCATCAGCGAAGAGCACGGCAAGGTTTTCTCCGACGCGGTGGGCGAACTGACCCGCGGCCTGGAAGTGGTGGAATTTGCCTGCGGTATCCCGCATCTGCAAAAGGGTGAACACTCTGCGAACGTCGGTACCGGCGTCGACAGCCACTCGCTGATGCAGCCGCTCGGCGTCTGCGCCGGGATCACGCCGTTTAACTTCCCGGCGATGGTGCCAATGTGGATGTTCCCCATTGCGCTGGCGACCGGGAATACCTTCGTGCTGAAGCCGTCGGAAAAAGACCCTTCTCTCGCGCTCGCGCTGGCGCAGCTGCTAAAAGAGGCAGGCCTGCCGGACGGCGTCTTCAACGTGGTGCAGGGGGATAAAGAGTCCGTTGACGTGCTCCTGACCGACCCGCGCGTACAGGCGGTGAGCTTTGTCGGCTCCACGCCGATTGCCGAATACATTTACCAGACCGCCTCCGCCCAGGGTAAGCGCTGTCAGGCGCTGGGCGGCGCGAAAAACCACTGCATTTTAATGCCGGATGCCGACATGGAGATGGCGACCAACGCCATCATGGGCGCGGCCTACGGCGCGGCGGGGGAACGCTGCATGGCGCTTTCAGTGGTACTGGCGGTGGGGGATAAAACCGCCGATGACCTCTGCACCCGGCTGGAAAAACAGATTGAAGCGCTGCGCGTCGGGCCGGGGCTGGACCAGACACCGGAAAACGAAATGGGTCCGCTTATCTCCTCCGCGCACCGCAGCAAGGTGCTGGGCTATATCGACAGCGGGGAAGCGCAGGGGGCGAAACTGCGCGTGGACGGGCGCGGCTTCAGCGTGAAGGGCCACGAGCAGGGCTACTTCGTCGGGCCGACGCTGTTCGATAACGTCACACCGGAGATGACCATCTATAAAGAAGAGATTTTTGGCCCGGTGCTTTCTGTGGTGCGGGTAGCAGATTACGCCAGCGCGGTGGACCTCATTAACCGCCATGAATATGGTAATGGCTCGGCGATCTTCACCCGTGACGGCGGCTGCGCGCGCCGCTTCTGCGAAGAGGTGCAGGCGGGCATGGTGGGGGTCAACGTGCCGATCCCGGTGCCGATGGCATTCCACAGTTTCGGTGGCTGGAAGCGTTCCATCTTTGGCGCGCTCAACGTACACGGCAACGACGGCGTGCGTTTCTACACCCGAATGAAAACCATCACCGCGCGCTGGCCGGAAATGCAGCAGGAGACAGGCGCTGCGTTCTCCATGCCGACGCTGGGCTGACAGGAGGCATTATGCAAACCGAACGTATGACCATGGCCCAGGCGCTGGTCCGGTTCCTGAATCAACAGTACGTCAGCGTTGACGGCAACGAAACGCCCTTCGTGGAGGGCGTGGCGACGATCTTTGGGCACGGCAACGTGCTGGGTATTGGCCAGGCGCTGGAGCAGGATCCCGGTCATCTGAAAATCATGCAGGGGTGCAACGAGCAGGGCATCGCCCACATGGCGACGGGATTTGCCAAACAGCACCGCCGCCAGCGCATATTTGCCGTCACCTCCTCGGTCGGGCCTGGCGCCGCCAATATGGTCACGGCGGCGGCCACCGCCACGGCGAACCGCATCCCACTTTTACTGCTGCCGGGCGATATCTACGCCAGCCGCCAGCCGGACCCGGTGCTGCAGCAGATCGAGCAGTATCACGATCTCAGCATCAGCACCAACGACTGCTTCCGTCCGGTTTCCCGCTACTGGGACCGCATCAACCGCCCCGAGCAGCTCATGAGCGCCATGCTAAGCGCGATGCGAACGCTTACTGACCCCGCAGATACCGGAGCGGTGACCCTCTGTCTGCCGCAGGACGTGCAAGGGGAAGCATGGGACTACCCGCTAAGCTTCTTCGCGCGTCGGGTGCACCACATCGAACGCCGTCCGCCCGATCCGCAGAGACTGGCGCAGGCGCGGGCGCTGATCGCCCGCAAGCGCCGTCCGCTGGTGGTGTGCGGCGGCGGCGTGCGCTACTCCGGCGCGCATGAGGCGTTTCGCGAATTTGTCGAGACGCTGCAGCTGCCGTTTGCCGAAACGCAGGCCGGGAAGGGGGCGCTGGTTAGTGACCACCCACTTAACCTCGGCGGCGTAGGAGTGACGGGCGGAATGGCCGCCAACCAGCTCGCGCCACAGGCTGACTTAGTGATTGGTGTCGGCACGCGCCTGACCGACTTTACCACCGGCTCCAAGGCGCTCTTTTCCCATCCGGACGTCGAATTCCTGCTGCTTAACGTGGCCGAGTTTGACGCCCTGAAGCTGGACGCCACCGCGCTGATTGCCGATGCCCAAACCGAGCTCCAGGCCTTAACCCACGAGCTCGGCGATTACCGCAGCGGCTGGGGAGAGGCGATCGCCCAGGCGAAATCCGCGTGGCGCGATGAGTGCCGCCGCCTGTGGGATCGCCAGTGGCATCCGGACGACGCGCCCGAAGTGGCGGGGCATTTGGACGCGCAGCTGGCGGAATACGGCGAGACGCTCAACACCCGCCTGACCCAGACGCGGGTGCTGGGGCTGATCAATCAGCATGTGGAAGATAACGCCATCGTGGTGGGCGCGGCCGGTTCGCTGCCGGGAGATTTACAGCGCCTCTGGCAGGTCAAAACGCCGGACAGCTATCACCTGGAGTACGGCTACTCCTGCATGGGCTACGAGATTGCGGCGGCCATCGGCGCGAAGCTCGCCCGCCCCGGGCAGCCGGTTTACGCCATGGTGGGGGATGGCTCCTACATGATGCTGCACTCCGAGCTGCAAACCGCCGTACAGGAGGGCATTAAGGTCACCGTTCTGCTGTTTGATAACGCCAGCTTCGGCTGCATTAACAACCTGCAGATGGGTCACGGGATGGGCAGCTTCGGCACGGAAAATCGCCATCGCAACCCGGAAACCGGGCGGCTTGACGGGCCGCTGGTGAAAGTCGATTTTGCGCAAAACGCGGAAAGCTACGGTTGCCGCGCGTGGCGGGTGAACGACGAGCAGAGCCTGCTGGCGGCGCTTGAGGCGTCACGCGCCCATCCGGGCCCGACGCTGCTGGACATCAAGGTGCTGCCGAAGACCATGACCCATGACTACGCCTCGTGGTGGCGAACCGGTGATGCGCAGGTGGCAGAGTCGTCTGCCGTGCGTGAGGCCGCGGAGCAAACGCAGGCGCAGGTGAAAAAAGCCCGTCAGTATTGAGTTTTCCTGTCTTAACGAAATTTTCATTTCATTTTCCCCTCACCCTAACCCTCTCCCAAAAGTGGAGAGGGGATGGGGTGGTGCACTCTTTTCTCCCTCGCTCCTTTGGGGTGTACAGTCCGGGGAC
>NZ_JADBQN010000079.1:0-272 GCF_014895915.1 Enterobacter cloacae complex sp. P13B | reverse complement strand
TTGAGAGACTCGAACACACCTTAAAGATGTGTCGTTTCAATTTTCAGCTTGATCCAGATTTTTAAAGAGCAAATATCTCAAACATGACTCGCAAGTCAGTTTTGAGATATGACGGCAGGTGACTTTCACTCACGAACCAGCAAGTGGCGTCCCCTAGGGGATTCGAACCCCTGTTACCGCCGTGAAAGGGCGGTGTCCTGGGCCTCTAGACGAAGGGGACACTGAAGTCTCAATCGCAAGACGCCTTGCTGCTTACTTTTCATCAGACAATC
>NZ_JADBQN010000078.1:0-287 GCF_014895915.1 Enterobacter cloacae complex sp. P13B | reverse complement strand
TGTACAGTCCGGGGACATGGTAGACAGGTGTTCGGGGACATGGTGAACACTTTTTAACATCCTTTACCCATGGTGATCGACTTTTTCTTCAGGTCGATCACCCCCACTTTCGTGCTGTACCACCACACTTCATAGCAGCCGTCATCCTGCGTCTCCCTCAGCCCGACCCGTTCTCCCCTGAACGCCTTGCCTGCGCTCAGACTGACACCCTGTATGCTCAGCTTTCCGCTGACATCCACTTTCCTGACCTTCACCCCTTCATCGTATTCAGGTGGCGTTACGCTGCC
>NZ_JADBQN010000077.1:0-287 GCF_014895915.1 Enterobacter cloacae complex sp. P13B | reverse complement strand
TGTACAGTCCGGGGACATGGTAGACAGGTATTCGGGGACATGGTGAACACTTTTTAACATCCTTTACCCATGGTGATCGACTTTTTCTTCAGGTCGATCACCCCCACTTTCGTGCTGTACCACCACACTTCATAGCAGCCGTCATCCTGTGTCTCCCTCAGCCCGACCCGTTCTCCCCTGAACGCCTTGCCTGCGCTCAGACTGACACCCTGTATGCTCAGCTTTCCGCTGACATCCACTTTCCTGACCTTCACCCCTTCATCGTACTCAGGTGGCGTTACGCTGCC
>NZ_JADBQN010000076.1:0-385 GCF_014895915.1 Enterobacter cloacae complex sp. P13B | reverse complement strand
TGTGGCCTATGCGCTGTGGGAAGGGATCGGTATTTTATTGATTACGCTGTTCAGCGTTC
This sequence comes from Enterobacter cloacae complex sp. P13B, assembly GCF_014895915.1. Classification (NCBI taxonomy): domain Bacteria; kingdom Pseudomonadati; phylum Pseudomonadota; class Gammaproteobacteria; order Enterobacterales; family Enterobacteriaceae; genus Enterobacter; species Enterobacter cloacae complex sp. P13B. The sequence continues at coordinate 326 of NZ_JADBQN010000076.1, read as the reverse complement.
TGATATTCGACGAAACATTAACAACAATGAAGGTCGCCGGGTTAACGACGCTGGTCGCGGGTATCGTGCTGATTAAATCAGGTACCCGTAAACCGACAAAACAGCAGAAGGAGCAGAACCATGCAACAGTTTGAATGGGTTCATGCGGCCTGGCTGGGCTTCGCCATCGTGCTGGAAATTCTGGCGAACGTTCTGCTGAAATTCTCTGACGGTTTTCGCCGTAAGGTTTATGGCCTGATGTCGATTGCCGCAGTGCTGGGGGCGTTCAGCGCCCTGTCACAGGCGGTCAAAGGTATCGATCTGTCCGTGGCCTATGCGCTGTGGGG
>NZ_JADBQN010000075.1:0-1662 GCF_014895915.1 Enterobacter cloacae complex sp. P13B | reverse complement strand
ATAAATAAATTCTATAGCTAAACTCCAAAGAAAAATTTCATTTTAAATTGTTTTTATCAACTTCGCGGGAACCCCCCCAATAAGAGAGTTTGGTGGGAACGACTTGGTAACAACTGAACCTGCAGCAATAACACTTCCGCCACCAATATTAACTCCAGCAAGAATAGTGACATTGCAGCCAATCCAAACATCATTATCAATCTTGATATTATCGCGCTTTACCCCTTGATCTTTTATTTTTATTTTTCGATCGGAATAATTGTGGTTCTCGGAGATAATAGTTAGATGAGGTCCAATAATAACATCATCACCGATCTCAATATACCCAGAACATCCAATATAAGAGTTAATACCAATCGCAGTACGATTTCCTAAAACCAATCCTTCCCCTCTATCTCCGCCATAATAACTGGATGGTCTAATACTTGTGCCCGAACCAATAGTACAAGACCTACCAATTTTTATCCCTTTGATTGCCTCTGTTTGAATTATTACATTAGATTCAATTTTGGTAAACTTACCAACATTAATATTCCTATAGGGGCCAATTATTTTAACATTTCTTGATGCAAATATAGGGAAAGCAATTCTATTCAAGGAGAATATAGAAAAAAAGAATCCTCTAACTGTCATAAATAAAACACGTAACAACACTCTAAAATTAACTGATTCGTTATTGTATGATAACGAAGAGAATACTTTACTTATTTTCATACTCATTCCACGCCTGTATATTATTTTAGTCTATAGCATGAACAGTTCATGATATTGCTTGCGTATTTTTTCCCATGTATATTTATCCTTGGCGATATCAAGCATATGATTATTATCACCAAAATACTGTTCAGAATTTATTATTTTAGATAATGCTTGTTCATTTTCGAAGTAAACTGCTTTATGCTCGGTAGTTTCTCTATTGTAACTACAATCAAAACATATTATAGATTTACCAAAATGCATCATTTCAACTAATGAGGGATTGGTACCACCAGCAGAATGTCCATGTATATAACATGAACAAAATGCACGCAACTCTGCTAATTTGGCGGTATCGTATATGGGATCTAGCATCTGTATATTGCTGTATTTCTTATATTCCTCGCGCAAATCCATACCATATTTGCTATTATTCCAATTCCCAACTATTATTAACTTCTTCCGAACCAAACTAAATGCTTTTAATATCATCGATATATTATTTTCAGGTTCAATTCTGCATACTGTAAATGCGTAATCTTTATCCACCGAAACAATATCAGCATTAACTGCATGATCACCACCATAAGCAATAACTTTACTCTCACAACCATATTCAGTTTTGACATAATCAGCGATAGCTTTATTATCTGAAATAACAACGTCAGAATACTTAACAGCTAACTCTTCTGATTTTTTTAAAAAGGACTTAGCAAAAGAGTTCCATTTATCTCGACGCCATTCTAATCCATCTATATTCGTAATGATTTTAGCTTTACTAATTTTACGGATAACAGGTTAAAAGAGACATCCAGATACACCTAAAACTAGAATTACATCAGCTTTTTTCAGTACAGCACACATCATTGAATACATATCATAAGCAACACTCTGTATACCATTTGCATTTAAGGGAACATATGTTAGCTTTGCATTTTTATAATTAGTGATTTTTCTATTTTTGTA
>NZ_JADBQN010000074.1:0-247 GCF_014895915.1 Enterobacter cloacae complex sp. P13B | reverse complement strand
CACAGATTGTCTGATGAAAAACAGCAGTAAAAAACCTCTACAGGCTTGTAGCTCAGGTGGTTAGAGCGCACCCCTGATAAGGGTGAGGTCGGTGGTTCAAGTCCACTCAGGCCTACCAAATTTGCGAAGCAAATTTGAAGAGGTTGGCAAAACGATGGGGCTATAGCTCAGCTGGGAGAGCGCCTGCTTTGCACGCAGGAGGTCTGCGGTTCGATCCCGCATAGCTCCACCATCTTTTACTGCGAAC
>NZ_JADBQN010000073.1:0-5736 GCF_014895915.1 Enterobacter cloacae complex sp. P13B | reverse complement strand
CCAGTTTAATCATGATTTTACTATCGATGTACCCAAAAACCTTGCAAACGACAACTGGATAAACAAACTAATGAAAAATAATTCCAATAGTTTTATTTTTTTATATCTTATTGATTTTAAATAAATTAAATATCAATAAAAGATGTTTGAGTACATTTTATTTCTTTTAAAAGAAAAAATAATCTTTTTGTTGACTTTGATGATTCATGGCGATTAATTAGTAGACAGACATATCAACATTTCTTAAGACTCAAGGAGACTAAGATGGTGATGTTGAAAGAATGTAATGAGAGTGGACTGTCTGGATTCACCGTTGATGGGTTATCGGTCACTGATACGCAAAACTTCTTTACTCAAACTGCACCAGATATTCGGGAAGCAGTGCTCAATAACGGAGCGTTGCTACTACGCGGCGTTGTGCAAAGTGCAGAACCCGCTGTGTTTGAAGTGATAATGAATGCGCTAGGTTTTCGCACCAGAGATTACATTGGTGGTTCATCTCCCCGTTCAACCATAAAAGGTAAAGTGATGGAGGCAACCCGAACGCCTCCGGCATGGTCAATCATCCTCCATCAGGAAATGGCCTATGTAAAACACCCACCGGAAATCATTGCCTTCTCTTGCGTCAAACCCGCCACAGAGGGCGGAGAATCTACCATTGGCGATATGCGCCGAATAACAAAACTGGTCGAGCCTTCAACATTACAACTTCTGACAGAACGCGGCCTCAGACTGCGTAGAACACTGCCGGATGAAAACCGAGTTCATCTGAAACCCGGAATAAAAAAAAGCTGGCAGGAAGCGCTTTCTGCAAAAACAAAAGAAGAGGCAGAGTTTGCCTGCCGCTCCAGGGGTTGGGAATTTGAATGGTGGAATGATGATTTAATCCTTTGGCAGGACTGTATTTCACCGGTGCGTCAGCATCCTCGTAAAAATGAGTTGATCTGGTGCAATCAGGCACATTTCTGGGGTGCTGCTGCGATGATTGAATGGGCACGGGTGGATTCCAGAAACGAAGACGAAGAAGAGTTAAAAGAAGCTGCTCAGAATTGTCCTGAACTTCTCGAATCCATGTGTTTCGGCGATGGAGAACCGCTACCGGAAGAACTGACACTTAACTTATTTCATCTGGTCAAGGGGTTAGAACAGGACGTGAATCTCAACACCGGCGATATTTTGCTGCTCGATAACCTGCAGTTTGCTCATGGCAGGCATGCATTTTCAGGAAACAGAGAGATTAACGTCATTATTGCCGACTGGACTGAACATTAATTCAAACAAACAGAAGGAAAATGGTCATGAATATTACACAGCATAATAGCACATCCACAGGCGATACCTTCATTCTCAGCCCAGGCCGTAACGTCAGTCTGAAAGACTTTATTGAATTCTCTCAGTTCAGTAAAAAAATAGTTGCTTCAGAAGAAACCAGAGAAAGAATTGCCGCATCAAGACGAGCCCTTGAAAAATTAGTGAAAGAAGGCTCGGTTATATATGGTGTCAACACTGGGATGGGTGGGTTTGTCGATCATCTCGTTCCGCTCGAAAGGGCTGAAGAATTACAAAAAAACCTTATCCGTGGTGTTGCGACAAATGTTGGTGAAAGATTTTCAGATATAATTTGCCGGGCAACTATGTTCGCCCGAATTATCTCACTTTCTCGCGGCAACTCAGCATTATCTCTGGAAAATTTCGATCGATTTATCGCAATCTACAACGCTGGTCTGATTCCTGAGATACCACGTAAAGGGTCATTGGGCACCAGCGGAGATCTGGGGCCACTGGCAGCCATGGCCCGTATGCTCACTGGTGAGGGCAATGCCTGGTTCAATGGTGAACGCTTGGCTGCAGAAGATATTCTGCACCAGCTGGGGCTCGCACCGCTTGAGCTAAGTTATAAGGAAGGGCTGGCACTCATCAACGGCACCTCCTGCATGGTTGCGCTTGCCGCCCTGAATGTCATCGAAACCAGGTCACTTCTTGAACAATATGCGTCAATCTCCGCCTTTGCCTCAGAAACGCTTCTTGCCCGGATTCGGCCATTTCATCCCGACGTTCATCAACTAAAACCGCATACAGGCCAGCAAAAAATTGCAGAGATGATATGGAATAACCTCCAGGGAACAAGGCTGGCGGTTGATGATATACAGCTTTCATCAGAACTCGGAAGCAGGCTTACGAATAGCATCAAACAAGAAGATATGCCGATTGAAGATGCCTATTCAATTCGCTGCACACCACAGATACTTGGCCCGGTTTTGGAGACAATAGAATTTGTGGAACGAATAGTGAGTAATGAATTAAATTCGTCAAATGATAACCCCCTTATCACACCCGAAAACGGTCAGGTTTTCCATAACGGTCATTTTCACGGACAGTATATATCCGCCGCGATGGACTATTTGACGATAGCAATCATTACCATGTGTAACTTATCTGACCGGCGAATAGACAGATTGCTGACCAGTGCGAACAGCAACGGGCTCCCCTCTTTTCTATGTGCAGAAAATGGTGGGCTGCGGTTTGGTTTAATGGGGGGACAGTTTATGTCATCTTCTGTCACAGCGGAAAATCGTTCTCTGGCTACACCTGTATCAATACAAACACTAACAACAACAGGTGATTTTCAGGACGTAGTCTCTTTCGGTCTGGTTGCTGCTCGCAGGACGGCGGAGGTGCTCCAGAATACCCGCTATGTTATTGCTTTTGAGTTGATCTGCGCCGCTCAGGCAGCTGATATCAGGGATGCTACAAAATTAGGAAATTCAGGTCGCCTGTGGTACGCAAAAGTGAGGGAGTCAGTCCCTTATCTGGACCATGACGAGTCAATAACACCTTATCTGGAAGAACTCGTATCCCGGATACTTGGAGGCCACTCATGATGTTCTCTAAAAAAATCCGGGAATGTGTTGAGGGAGCAAATAATAATGCTTCCATCCGCCTGCACGCCAATGAAAATCCGTTGGGTTCACCAGACATAATACAAACAGGACAATATGATCTGTCTTTGCTGAGCCTGTATCCCGATCCCACCTACAATGCACTGAGAGCAGCAATTGGAGAACGCTGGAATATTAATCCGGAACAGATCATCACGGGTAATGGCTCTGACGAACTGATTGATATCACACTGCGTAGTCTGCTGAAACCGGGTGCACGGCTTACCGCTCCTCGTCACAGTTTTATGATGTACAAAAAGAGAACTGATATTCTCGGAGCCTTATACAGTGAGATCCCAGTGAAAAGTGGGCGCATCCTCCCTGAGGATTTAAAAGAGGCGGTCAGTCATAAACCTGACATTCTGGTCCTAGTTAATCCTTCTAATCCTTTGGGTCACTATATTGCACCTTCAGAAATGATATCTTTAGTTGAAACCATACCGCCAGAAACGACCATTATCATTGATGAGGCCTACGCAGAATTTACACCTGATATCGAAAATACGGCAGGTATTCAAATAGTTCATAAACGCGTTAACTCAATATGCTTACGAACATTTTCAAAAGCGTATGGACTTGCCGGATTGCGTCTTGGCTGGGCTTACGTCAGCACAGATCTGTATCCACAACTGGAAGCTCGCCGGGCGCCTTACAATGTCAGTGCTTTATCTGCTCTTGCTGGTGAACATGCACTACAGGATCGTGAGCATCTTTTCAAAACAACAGAATATTGTCTTAGCTGGGGAAGAAAACTGGTAGATTTATTTGAAGATTACGGAGTCAAAGCCAGTGCCCAATATGTCAATTTCGTCTTTGTTGAATTTGACAGTGAAGAACGCAGCCGGGAGATCCAGAACAGTCTTAACAGTGAAGGTTTCCTTATAGCCAGGCTGACCGATTATTCTTTGGATCATTGCCTGAGAATTTCATTCGGACCCCGGGAACAAATGGAAAAGTTACTCTTTGTTTTAGAGAAAGAACTAAAAGCATAGATTCTGCCAAGGTTATTTACATTCATTCAAATAAATAATTAAAAGTATCTATTCAATTGAGGTTTAAGAATATGAATAAAGTACCTGGGCTATACCATACAGCCCCCTATCTAAGTCAAACCCAAACGCGACTCCTTCATGTTAACCTTGATGAGTCAAATTCTCCCTATTGTGTCCTCAGTCCGACCATTTTTTACCCACAGGGTGGTGGGCAATTGGGTGACAGAGGTTATCTTGTTTTACCGGATATGCTGACATCACAACAAAAAATCGGTGTTCTCACAACAAAACGAAAAGATGAAGAGATCAGACACTATCTTGATATTAATGAGATCGGTTTTGACTTGCTGAAAAAGCAGGCAGGTCAGCAAGTGACTGCTATTCTTGATTGGGATCTGCGATATCACCAGATGCGTATACACTCGGCTGTACATCTGATCCATTGTATACTCGAGCAGGTAACAGGCCATTCAATCCCTTACCCTGTTCGTTCACCACTCAATGATGAAAGCGGAGAGAATCATTATCAACTTCTTGACTATATTGATAAAGATATTCTTGAAAAGGCAACAACAGAACTAAATGAATTTTGTTCATCGGGACATGAGATACAAACTGTAAATGTTCCCGAACAGGGAAATAACTTTCGGATATGGAAGTGTGGACGATGGTCAATTCCTTGTGGAGGTACACATGTAAAAGATACAAAAGAGATCGGGATGATATTTTCCACGTTGAAAATCAAAAAAAACATGACGCGTATAGCACTCAGGCTCTCTGATAATTCAGGTTAACCTGGTAGATGTCTATAGAGTCAATATCTAATCAACAAATAACGATGGTAGCCTCTGGTATGAGAACAGATAAAAACGAAACAAAACACGTAGATAGTCTCCCTGGTAAAACGTCTAACAAGACAGATGAAAAACATGCTCTTGGTTCATTCCTGACACAACTTCGTGTTGAAAGGGGACATCTTAAAGTTTCGACATTTCTGGAAGGGATAGATATTCCTTTTTCTGCTAATTATTATCGTGATATCGAAGCAGGTAGGAAATATCTCAGTATAGACTCAGCAGTAGAACTCCACAACTCTCTTGGTATAGAAACATCAAGCAAATCAAGCTTTGATTATTTCTGGCATTATTTTAAGGATTTATTACCTTCTGATATGCATGAAATGCTATTTGGGAAAGGAATAGAAACAAGAGATCTGTCTTCAAGACTAGAACTGAGAGACCATGATTCCAAAATATTACGCCGCGCACTCAGCCTAAGTCGATATGAACGCGAATTTATTATTTCTGATGAAATAATTAGAGGATTTAAGAACAATTTTGATTTATGGCCGCTTATGACATATCTATATATGGTTGACACTGCATCCGTGGCTGAAATTAAACAAGTTTGCCATCAACTTGACATTGCATTCGATTCTCGTGTGGTCGAATTTTTGAGTCTTGTAGCAAAAGAACGAAATCATGAGGAAGCCCCTTTTGTTCGCCTTGCACCGACACTCAGAATGCCAAGGACCCCAGAATCTATTAATCTTAAAGACAAATTTATGTGTTATGAAACTGAGAAATCCCTGTCCAAACCCGAAAAAAGTGAATATTTTGACATAGATGGGACATTTAAATTTAGTGCAATGGTTACGCTTAAATCGCCGGAAATTGAACAAATACAGGACAGACTTGTTGATCTCTTTTCCGCTATTGAGGTACACACTAAATCCGGACGACAGCTTGAGGATGAGAATGCACATCCTTATTTTTTGGAATTGATCATTTCAGGCAGACCAGAAT
>NZ_JADBQN010000072.1:0-18524 GCF_014895915.1 Enterobacter cloacae complex sp. P13B | reverse complement strand
GAATCCTGCACGACCCACCAGCCTGAATAAATTTGCAGTACATCCCGCAAGGGGTCGTTAGCTCAGTTGGTAGAGCAGTTGACTTTTAATCAATTGGTCGCAGGTTCGAATCCTGCACGACCCACCAATGTAAAAAAGCGCCCTAAAGGCGCTTTTTTGCTATCTGCGATCTGGATGATTCGAACCTGCAGCAGGTTCGAGCCGAACGCAGTGAGGCACCGGAGCCGTTTGAGGCGACGGCCCGAAGCGAGTCATCCTGCACGACCCACCGGTGTAGAAAGGCGCCCTAAAGGCGCCTTTTTGCTATCTGCCGTACAACAAATGCTCCGCCCATCTATTCCCGGTGACTTTTCACTCCAGATTCGCTATCTTGTTTAGTATATAAAACACAATTGCCCTGCGTATTGCTTTGTCAGGCAAAAGAAAGGCAATATTGTTAAGCCAGTAAAACGAGAAGCCATAATGAGCGAGATGTTCGATCCTGAAGCCGCAATCTATCCGTTTCCGCCAAAGCCTGTGCCATTAAGCCAGGATGAAAAACAATTCTACCGCGAGAAGATCAAACGGCTTCTCAAAGAGCGCGATGCGGTGATGGTGGCCCATTACTACACCGATCCGGAAATCCAGCAGCTGGCGGAAGAGACCGGGGGCTGTATTTCTGATTCACTGGAGATGGCCCGCTTCGGTGCAAAACATCCCGCTTCCACGCTGCTGGTTGCAGGCGTGCGTTTTATGGGCGAAACGGCAAAGATCCTCAGCCCGGAAAAAACCATTCTGATGCCGACGCTCAATGCGGAGTGTTCGCTCGATCTCGGCTGCCCGATTGACGAATTCAACGCCTTCTGCGACGCCCATCCTGACCGGACCGTGGTTGTTTACGCCAACACCTCTGCGGCGGTAAAAGCGCGCGCAGATTGGGTGGTCACGTCGAGCATCGCCGTTGAGCTGATTGAGCATCTGGACAGCCTGGGTGAGAAAATTATCTGGGCCCCTGACCGCCATCTTGGCAATTACGTTCAAAAGCAGACCGGCGCTGACGTTCTCTGCTGGCAGGGCGCCTGCATTGTGCACGACGAATTCAAGACCCAGGCGCTGTCCCGTATGAAGGCGCTTTATCCTGACGCGGCCATTCTTGTGCACCCTGAATCACCGCAGTCGATTGTTGATATGGCCGATGCGGTTGGCTCAACCAGCCAGCTTATCAACGCGGCCAGGACGCTGCCGCACAAGCAGCTCATCGTCGCGACCGATCGCGGTATCTTCTATAAGATGCAGCAGGCCGTACCGGAGAAAGAGCTGCTGGAAGCCCCAACGGCAGGTGAGGGCGCGACGTGCCGCAGCTGCGCGCATTGCCCATGGATGGCGATGAACGGCCTGAAGGCCATTGCCGAAGGGCTCGAGACAGGCGGTGCAGCGCATGAAATTCATGTGGACGCCGCTCTGCGTGACGGTGCGTTAATTCCGCTTAAACGCATGCTGGATTTTGCGGCTACACTACGTACTTAATTCAAAACCGCCCTGGGGAAAAGATGGATTTTTTTAGCACGCAAAACATTCTGGTTCATATACCGATTGGTGCAGGTGGCTATGACCTGTCATGGATTGAAGCCGTAGGCACGCTGGCGGGGTTGCTGTGTATCTGGCTGGCAAGCCTGGAGAAGATCAGCAACTACGCGTTCGGGCTGATTAACGTCACGCTGTTTGCAATTATCTTCTTCCAGATCCAGCTGTACGCCAGCCTGCTTTTACAGCTGTTTTTCTTCGCCGCCAATATTTACGGCTGGTACGCCTGGTCCCGGCAGAACAGCCAGCAGGAGGCTGAGCTGCAGATCCGCTGGCTGCCCTTACCGAAAGCCATCGCCTGGTTTGTCGCCTGCGTCGTCGCTATTGGTTTGATGACCGTCTACATCAACCCGGTGTTTGCGTTCCTGACCCGCGTTGCCGTTTCGGTCATGTCCGCGATTGGCCTCAACGTGACGATGCCGGAGCTTCAGCCGGATGCCTTCCCGTTTTGGGATTCCTGCATGATGGTGCTGTCGATCGCGGCGATGGTCCTGATGACCCGTAAATACGTTGAGAACTGGCTGCTGTGGGTCATCATCAACGTCATCAGCGTGGTGATTTTTGCCCTTCAGGGCGTTTATGCCATGTCGCTGGAGTATCTGCTGCTGACCTTCATTGCCCTGAACGGCAGCCGGATGTGGATCAAGAGCGCGCGTGAGCGTGGCTCACACGCGCTTTCAAGCTAGTGGTGATGATGTGAATGGTCGGGCTGCGCCTCGTTAAGGTGGCAGTCCGGCCCGCTACAGGGCTGATACTCCATCTGAATGGTGGCGTGACCAATCTCATAGTGATGTTCAAGAAAGTGCTGGATGCGTTCAAGCAGCGCGTCGTGGTCGTGGGGTGGGATGACCTGGACGTGCAGCGTCATGACCGGCTTCTCGCCTACCAGCCAGACGTGCACGTGATGAACGTTACGCACTTCCGGGACAGTACGGCGCAGGTTTCGTTTCAGCTCGTCAATGTCCATTGATGCCGGCGCCCCTTCCAGCAGTTCATTGACGCTCTCCTTCAGCAGCCGCCAGGCGCTGCGCAAGACCAGACACGATACCAGCACGGAGAGAATGGGGTCGACAGGCGTCCAGCCGGTATAGAGGATCACCAGCGCGGCGACAATCGCCCCGACTGAGCCGAGCAAATCCCCCAGCACATGCAGAGCCGCAGCGCGAACGTTGAGGTTCTTTTCCCCGCTGCCGCGGTGCAAAATCCAGAACGCCAGAATATTTGCCAGCAACCCCGCCACGGCAATCACCATCATTGTCGTCCCGGCGATGGGCTGCGGGTGCCTGAAACGCTGTACGGCCTCCCAGACGATAAGAACAGTAATAACCACCAGCGCGATGGCGTTAACAAACGCGGCAAGGGTGGTCAGCCTCAGCCAGCCGAAGGTGTGGCGCGCATTGGGTGGACGACGCGCGAACTGCACGGCCAGCAGGGCGAAGAGTAGCGCGGCGGCATCGGTCAGCATGTGTCCGGCATCAGCCAGAAGCGCCAGAGAGCCGGAAACCAGGCCGCCAATGACCTCGATAATCATAAAGGTTGCCGTGACGCCAAAAGCGAGCATAAGTCGTTTAGCGTTGTCGTTGCCGGGTGAATGCGAGTGGGAATGGGAGTGCGCCATGTCTGCTTTCCTGATGTGTTATTGTTTTTAGTGTAGCGTTTTTAATAGGTTACTCCAAAAAGAAAGGAGAGCCTGGGCTCTCCTTTTTCTGACGGTTCATCACAAATTACTGGGTGGTGCCATCGGTTTTGGTATTGGCGTCATTACCCACCTTATCGTTAGGATCCGGGCATTTGCCGTCTTTGCACACAGAGTTCTTGTGAACCTCATCCGAGCTCATGTTGCCATGATTCATGGTGCCGTCGGTGTGGGTGTTTCCATTATTTATCTGACTATTATCGACATTGTTCGGGGCGATATTCTGTTTCGCATCAGGCGCAACCTGGCCTGCCGCAGCCGCCGCATTGGCATCACCGTTGCTGTCTGAAGCCCCCGTTTCTGCGGCCAGGACGCTGCCGCTGGCAAGGGTGAGTGTGGCAGTCAGGAAGAGGGTGGTCAGTTTTGTCATTTTCATGATGGTGCTCCTGTTCTTGTCGTTACGCTGGATAACATTCTCCAACAGTGCATCTTTTTAGAGGCGAAAGATTCCGCCTTACGGACTTACGTCAGTAGGGAATCGCGTTTAAGCGTTTAAAAATGGTTGTTACAGTTAAAAAGCTTAGGTTAGATCTCATTTTTCGCTATTTTGTGGCGATTTTTAGGCGAATTCCAGGAATTATCTGCGTGAAGTGTAAAACCGTGTTTACACTTCCTGGTCGACAAGATAGATTGAAAGGATTGCTTTCATTACTAAAGATATGGCAGAGCTGGAAAGAAGATGAATTATCAGAACGACGATTTACGCATTAAAGAGATCAATGAGTTATTACCTCCTGTAGCACTCCTTGAGAAATTCCCCGCCACTGAAAATGCCGCAAATACGGTTTCTCATGCTCGTAAAGCGATCCACAAGATCCTGAAAGGTAATGACGATCGTCTTCTGGTGGTGATTGGCCCGTGCTCCATTCACGATCCTGCCGCTGCGAAAGAGTATGCGGCGCGTCTGCTCACCCTGCGTGAAGAGTTAAAGGATGAGCTGGAAATCGTCATGCGCGTCTATTTTGAAAAACCGCGCACGACCGTGGGCTGGAAAGGGCTGATTAACGATCCGCACATGGATAACAGCTTCCAGATCAACGACGGCCTGCGCATTGCGCGCAAGCTGCTGCTGGAGATCAACGACAGCGGCCTGCCTGCTGCCGGCGAGTTCCTGGATATGATTACGCCACAATACCTGGCAGACCTGATGAGCTGGGGCGCCATTGGTGCCCGTACCACTGAATCTCAGGTTCACCGCGAGCTGGCTTCCGGTCTCTCATGTCCGGTGGGCTTCAAAAACGGTACTGATGGCACCATCAAAGTGGCTATCGATGCCATCAACGCCGCGGGTGCGCCGCACTGCTTCCTGTCCGTGACCAAATGGGGTCACTCCGCCATCGTCAACACCAGCGGTAACGGTGATTGCCACATCATTCTGCGTGGCGGTAAAGAGCCAAACTACAGTGCAAAACACGTGGCAGAGGTGAAGGCCGGGCTGGAAAAAGCCGGGCTGCCACCGCAGGTGATGATCGACTTCAGCCACGCCAACTCCAGCAAGCAGTTCAAAAAGCAGATGGAAGTGGGGGCGGACGTCTGTCAGCAGATCGCTAACGGTGAGAAGGCGGTAATTGGGGTGATGATCGAAAGCCATCTGGTTGAAGGTAACCAGAACCTGGAAGGCAGCGAGCCGCTGGTGTATGGCAAAAGCGTCACCGATGCCTGCATTGGCTGGGACGATACCGATGCCATCCTGCGTCAGCTGGCGAATGCGGTAAAAGCGCGCCGCGGCTGAGTCCTCACGCACAAATAAAAAAGCGCGGAAGGCTCCGCGCTTTTTTTATGTCCGGCGAAAATTACTTCGCTTTACCCTGGTTCGCGACAGCCGCTGCTTTCGCTGCGATCTCGTCCGCGTTACCCAGGTAGTAATGTTTGATTGGCTTAAAGTTTTCGTCGAACTCATATACCAGCGGTACGCCAGTTGGGATGTTCAGTTCGAGGATCTCGTCTTCGCCCATGTTGTCCAGGTATTTCACCAGCGCGCGCAGAGAGTTACCGTGAGCAGCGATGATCACGCGCTCACCGCTTTTCAGGCGTGGCAGAATGGTTTCGTTCCAGTAAGGCACAACGCGGTCGATGGTCAGCGCCAGGCTCTCGGTAGTTGGCAGCTCAGCATCGGTCAGTTTCGCGTAGCGCGGGTCGTGGCCCGGATAGCGCTCGTCATCTTTGGTCAGCTCTGGTGGGGTGACCGCGAAGCCGCGACGCCACTGTTTAACCTGCTCGTCGCCGTATTTCTCAGCGGTTTCCGCTTTGTTCAGACCCTGCAGCGCACCGTAGTGACGCTCGTTCAGTTTCCAGGATTTCTCAACCGGCAGCCAGGCCTGATCCAGTTCGTCCAGCACGTTCCACAGGGTGTGGATGGCACGTTTCAGCACAGAGGTGTAAGCAAAATCAAAGCTGAAGCCTTCTTCCTTCAGCAGTTTACCTGCTGCTTTTGCTTCGCTTACGCCTTTCTCGGACAGATCAACGTCGTACCAACCGGTAAAGCGGTTTTCGTTGTTCCACTGGCTTTCGCCGTGACGCACCAGGACCAGCTTAGTAATAGCCATCTCTTACTCCTCAAGCATTTTTAGAATGATAACAATTCTCATTATATTGCTGTGGCCGTGCCAGCAGCAACGCTTAACCCTAACCATAGCGAAAATAGTCTCTGAGTGTAAGATGCTTGTGAATCCAGGGTTAGGGTTTTGTCAGCGATCGGCGCTATTTTCAGCAAGACGCGCAGAAAAAAGCCCTCCGATGGGAGGGCTGGAAATCATTTCGGAATAAAATGGTATTCCGTCACGCTAATGTACTCTTCACCGGGGCGCAGCACGCAGTCCGGCTGCGGCCATTCAGGATGATTGGGGCTGTCCGGCAGGAACTCGCTCTCAAGCGCAAGTCCTTGCCAGTCGCTGTACTCATTGTGTTCGCGCGCCGTCGTGCCGCCGAGGTAGTTGCCCGAGTAGAATTGCAGGGCTGGGGCGGTGGTATACACCGTCATCTGCAGTTTCTCATCGCTGGACCAGACCTGTGCGGCAGGCTGCTTCACATCACCTTTGGCGTGCAGCAGGAACGCGTGATCGTAGCCTTTCACCTTGCGCTGATCGTCATCGCTCAGGAAATCCTGGGCGATAACTTTCGCGCTGCGGAAGTCAAAGCTGGTCCCGCTCACGTCTTTCAGGCCCTGATACGGAATGCCCATCTCGTCAACCGGCAGATACGCGTCCGCCAGGATCTGCAGCTTGTGGTTACGCACGTCGCACTGGTTGCCGTCGAGATTGAAGTAGGCATGGTTAGTCAGGTTAACCGGACACGGCTTGTCGACCGTCGCACGGTATTCAATAGCGATACGGTTGTCGTCCGTCAGCGTAAAGCGCGCGGACGCGGTAAGGTTCCCCGGGAAGCCCTGATCGCCATCAAGGGAATCCAGCGAGAACAGCACTTCGCCGTCGTTTTGACGAACAATTTTCCAGCGGCGTTTATCAAACCCGTCCGGACCGCCGTGAAGCTGGTTCTCGCCCTGGCTTGGCAGCAGGGAGTACTGCACGCCGTCGAGCTCAAAACGGCTCTTCGCGATGCGGTTGGCATAGCGCCCGACGGACGCGCCCAGATAGGCAGACTGATGAACGTACTGCTCGGGTGAGGCGCAGCCCAGCAGGGTTTCGCGCACGCTGCCGTCCGGCATCGGTACGCGGGCAGAAAGCAGGGTCGCACCCCAGTCCATCAGCGTAACCACCATCCCCGCGCTGTTGCGCAGGGTTAACAGGCGATACGGCAGACCATCCGGTGCGAGGGTAGGTGTTTCGTTTAGCACTGTCCGGCTCCTTGTGATGCTTTACATACATAGAACGTTTCTTTGATGCCCGTTTGCGCTTCGTACTGCTTCGCCACGGCGTCCTGGACGGCAGGGACCAGCTCTTCCGGCACCAGCGCGACGATGCAGCCGCCAAAGCCGCCGCCCGTCATGCGCACGCCGCCTTTATCGCCAATAACCGCTTTGACGATGTCCACCAGGGTGTCGATCTGCGGCACGGTGATTTCAAAATCATCGCGCATGGAGGCGTGAGATTCCGCCATCAGCTCACCCATGCGCTTCAGGTCACCTTTCGCCAGCGCGGAGGCGGCTTCAACGGTACGGGCATTTTCGGTCAGCACGTGACGAACGCGTCTGGCGACGACAGGATCCAGCTCGTGCGCCACTTTGTTAAATTCATCGAGCGTCACGTCGCGCAGGGCAGGCTGCTGGAAGAAGCGCGCGCCGGTTTCGCACTGTTCGCGGCGGGTGTTGTACTCGCTGCCCACCAGCGTGCGTTTAAAGTTACTGTTGATAATCACGACGGCCGCGCTTTTTGGCAGGGGAACGGCTTTGGTACCAAGCGAGCGGCAGTCGATCAGTAAAGCATGCTCTTTTTTGCCCAGCGCGGAGATCAGCTGGTCCATGATGCCGCAGTTGCAGCCCACGAACTGGTTTTCCGCTTCCTGACCGTTCAGGGCAATTTGCGCCCCGTCCAGCGGCAGATGATACAGCTGCTGGAAGACGGTTCCCACGGCCACTTCGAGCGAGGCCGACGAGCTTAAGCCCGCGCCCTGCGGCACGTTGCCGCTGATGACTAAATCGGCGCCGCCGAAGTTCTTATTGCGCTTCTGCAGATGCTTCACCACGCCGCGCACGTAGTTAGACCACTGCTGGCTGTCGTGCGTCACAATCGGGGCATCAAGGGAAAACTCGTCCGTCTCATTACCGTAATCCGCCGCAATGACGCGGACTTTACGGTCGTCGCGCTTCGCACAGCTGATAACCGTCTGGTAATCGATGGCGCACGGCAGCACGAAGCCGTCGTTGTAGTCGGTGTGCTCGCCGATCAGGTTGACGCGACCAGGCGCCTGAATTACGTGGGTGGCAGGGTAGCCAAATTTCTCAGCAAACAGGGATTGTGTTTTATCTTTCAGACTCATTTTTAGACTCCTGATTCGCGATAGTGGACGTCGCTGACGGCACGCAGACGCTCTGCCGCCTGTTCCGCCGTCAGGTCACGCTGGGTTTCCGCCAGCATTTCATAGCCCACCATAAATTTACGCACCGTTGCAGAGCGCAGCAGCGGCGGATAGAAATGGGCGTGCAACTGCCAGTGCTGATTCTCTTCGCCGTTAAACGGCGCGCCGTGCCAGCCCATGGAGTACGGGAAGGAGCACTGGAACAGGTTGTCGTAACGGCTGGTCAGCTTTTTCAGCGCCAGCGCCAGGTCGTCGCGCTGCGCGTCGCTGAGATCGGTAATGCGCTGAACGTGCGCTTTCGGCAGCAGCAGCGTCTCAAACGGCCAGGCGGCCCAGTAAGGCACGACCGCCAGCCAGTGTTCGGTTTCCACTACGGTACGGCTGCCGTCGGCCAGCTCGCGCTGGGTGTAGTCCACCAGCATGGGTGAGCCGTTTTCTACGAAATAGTCCTTCTGCAGACGGTCTTCACGCTCGGCTTCGTTGGGCAGGAAGCTGTTCGCCCAGATCTGGCCGTGCGGATGCGGGTTAGAGCAGCCCATCGCCGCGCCTTTGTTTTCGAACACCTGCACCCACGGATAGCTCTGCCCCAGCTCAGCGGTTTGCGCCTGCCAGGTGCTGACCACCTCTTTCAGCGCGTCCACGCTCAGCTCCGGCAGCGTTTTGCTGTGATCGGGCGAGAAGCAGATCACGCGGCTGGTACCGCGCGCGCTTTCGCAGCGCATCAGCGGGTCGTGGCTCGCGGGGGCATCCGGGGTATCGGTCATCAGGGCGGCAAAATCGTTGGTAAACACGAAGGTGCCTTTGTAGTCCGGGTTTTTATCCCCGGTCACGCGCGTGTTGCCCGGACAGAGGAAGCAATCCGGATCGTGCTGCGGCAGGGTCTGTTTTGCAGGCGTCTCCTGCGCCCCCTGCCAGGGACGCTTGGCGCGATGCGGAGAGACCAAAATCCATTGCCCGCTTAGCGGGTTAAAACGACGATGCGGATGATCGACGGGATTAAACGAAGTCATGACGGATCCTTAGTCCGGATAACCCTGCGGGTGGCGTGACTGCCAGTGCCAGGTATCCTGTGCCATTTCATCAAGCGTGCGGGTGACACGCCAGTTAAGTTCTTTATCGGCTTTGGTGGCATCGGCCCAGTAAGCAGGCAGGTCGCCATCACGACGCGGAGCGAAGTGGTAGTTCACCGGCTTACCGCAGGCTTTGCTGAAGGCGTTAACCACGTCCAGCACGCTGCTGCCGACCCCGGCGCCGAGGTTATAAATATGCACGCCCGGTTTGTCAGCCAGCTGCTGCATGGCTGCAACGTGGCCGTCTGCTAAATCCATCACGTGGATATAGTCACGCACGCCGGTGCCGTCTTCGGTCGGGTAGTCATTACCAAAAATGGCCAGCGACTCGCGACGGCCTACCGCCACCTGGGCGATGTACGGCATCAGGTTGTTCGGAATGCCCTGCGGATCTTCACCCATATCGCCAGACGGATGGGCGCCGACCGGGTTGAAGTAGCGCAGCAATGCGATGCTCCACTCCGGCTGGGCTTTTTGCAGGTCGGTCAGGATCTGCTCTACCATCAGCTTGCTTTTGCCGTACGGGCTTTGCGGCGTACCGGTCGGGAAGCTTTCAACGTAAGGAATTTTTGGCTGATCGCCATAGACGGTGGCGGAGGAGCTAAAGATAAAGTTTTTGACGTTTGCCGCGCGCATGGCGGAGATCAGACGCAGGGTACCGTTGACGTTGTTGTCGTAATACTCAAGCGGTTTCGCAACGGATTCACCGACCGCTTTCAGACCCGCGAAGTGGATCACCGCTTCGATGGCGTGGTCGTGAAGGATCTCGGTCATCAGCGCTTCGTTGCGGATGTCGCCTTCCACGAAAGTCGGCTGTTTACCGCCAAGACGTTCAATCACCGGCAGCACGCTGCGCTTACTATTGCACAGGTTGTCGAGGATGATCACATCGTGACCATTTTGCAGCAGCTGCACACAGGTATGACTTCCGATGTAACCGCTACCACCTGTTACCAGAACTCGCATAATTCGCTCCATTGGGCCTATGGTATGTAATAACCATAGCATAACAGAGACGCAAAAAGTGTGACATGGGATAAAATAGTGGAATCGTTTACACTCGTTTTCACACCCGCTTTTTCGATGACGTAGAGCATTCTAGATCAAAGAGATAGCGATGTATTGATGCAAGTTATCTGAAAAGAGGAGGGCGGTGCCCTCCGCGGTTAATCTACGTTGCTGAGAAGGTAGCGATAACCCTCGCCGTCCGCGACAAACTCGAGGCGGTGGGTGATGCAGGAGGGGGCATCTTCGGCATGGTGTGAAACGAACAGCAGCTGCGTTTCACCTTCGCTAATCAGCACGTCCACAAAGCGGCGGACCAGCTGTCGGTTAAGCGGATCCAGCCCCTGCAGCGGCTCGTCGAGGATCAGGAGTGTAGGGTGTTTTACCAGCGCGCGAACGATCAGTGCCAGGCGCTGCTGCCCCCACGACAGGCTATGAAACGGTGCGTCAGCCACCCGGTTATCCATCCCCAGAATATCCAGCCACTGCTGGGCCAGCTTGTGCTGTTTATCTGACACTGCCTGATAAATGCCGATGGAATCAAAATAGCCGGAAAGGATCACGTTGCGTACCGTGGTACTGACCCGGTAATCCAGATGCAGGCTGCTGCTAACGTAGCCAATGTGCTTTTTGATATCCCAGATGGTTTCGCCGCTGCCGCGACGGCGGCCAAACAGCGTTAGATCGTTGCTGTAGCCCTGCGGGTGATCGCCGGTTATCAGGCTCAGCAGCGTGGATTTCCCCGCGCCGTTGGGACCGACAATCTGCCAGTGTTCGCCAGGATTAACCGTCCAGCTGAGGTGATTCAGGATCGGTCGTTCGTCATAGGAGACTACGCCATCGCGCAGGACGATAAGCGGCTGCCGGGGATCGAGACCGTGGCGTGCTGCCGGCGCGTCGGGATCCGGCAGCGCAATGCCCGCCAGCTTTTCGCTGTGCGCAAGCTGGGCAATCAGCGCCTGTCGGAGCAGCGCGGACTTTTCTCCGGTTTCGATCAGGCTACAGTCTGCCAGCACGCCCGCGTTCTGCACGAAGTCAGGAATTTCATCAAAGCGGTTCAGCACCAGTACGATCGTATAGCCTTCCTGATTCAGAGAGTCCAGCAGGGCAGCCAGCTGGGCGCGGGAGTGGACATCCAGCCCGTCAAAGGGCTCATCCAGAATCAGCAGCTCCGGCTGGCTCATGAGCGCCTGGCACAGCAGCGTTTTCCGCGTCTCGCCGGTAGAGAGGTACTTAAAGCGCCGGTTCAGCAGCGCGGAAATGCCAAACTGTTCCGCCAGATGCTGACAGCGGGCGGGATCTTTCACCTCATCCTGAATAATTTCCGCCGCCGTGCGGCCGGTATCTTCTTCGCCAGGACTGAGTAAATCGGTATTGTTGCGCTGCCACTCGTCGCTGACCAGCTTCTGCAGCTGTTCAAAGGACAGGCGCGTCAGGTGCCTGAAATCGCTCCGGCATTCGCCTTTGAGAAGGGTAAGCTCTCCGGCCAGCGCGCGGGCCAGCGCGGATTTACCGCTGCCGTTAGTGCCGACAAACGCCCAGCTTTCACCCGCGCGTATTGTCAGATCGGCAATCGTCAGCGTTCGGGTATCGCTAAGACGAAACGTACCTTGCGAAATATGCAATGATGACATGATGTATCCCATTTTTTGCAGCAATAGATATCAGGGATACGCACTGTCGTCACGATTGTCAATGCGCTCAGCACAATGTGGCGATAATCACCCGGTCCGCGTTGAAATATGCGGTGACGACAGCACCTTCTTCTAAATCGTTCGCCTCGCTGAGCGGGACCGTGGCGCAAAGCGCCTGTCCGTCTGCCAGGGGCATCAGCACTTCGCACTGCTCCTTGCCGCGTTCGATATGGCTGATGGTGCCCCGCAGCTGGTTATCAGCCGCCTTTGCCTTGTCCGGGTCGCGTGTGATATTGACCCAAGGTGCTTTCAGCAACACCAGTACCTCTTTACCTTCATCCAGGTCAAGGCGCTCTGCGCTCTGGGCCGTTATAGCCGCTTTCAGACGGGTGACACCATCGGCAAGCAGGATCTCAACATGCTGCTGTACCTGGAGATTATCGCGCGCCGTCACCGTACCAAACCACTGGTTGCGGGCGCTGGTCTGCAACGAGAAGCGGGAAATGGCGGCCAGCAAGCTGTCCAGCGGAACGTTGTCGTCGTCACTCAATACATCGAACGCTTTTTGCTGAATCTGGCCCAGGAGATCGTAGAGCTGAATCAGGCGCAGGCCGTAGCGTGTGACAACAGCACCTCCACCGCCTTTGCCCCCTGTGGCTCTGTCCACCAGCGGATGCTCGCTCAGGGTGTTCATGTCATTGATGGCATCCCAGGCGCTTTTATAGCTAATCCCGGCGTTCTTAGCGCCCTGGCTAATTGAGCCGGTTTGTTCTATCTGTTTAAGCAGGGCAATACGTCGGGGATCGGCGAAAAGCTTTTGCTGAAGTCGGAGAGTAAGAAGAATTTCGGCCTGCATAACAGTGTCCTGGCAAAAAGAATATTGTGACCCAAATGGTGCAGGGCGCAAAGGGCACCGCACAAAAGGGGATGTTTTTCTTACTTTTCAGGGTAGAATAGCCCATTCACAAAATCTGGAGAAAACCATGTTAGAGTTGTTGAAAAGTCTGGTATTCGCCGTGATCATGGTACCAGTAGTGATGGCCATCATCCTCGGTGCCATCTACGGCCTGGGTGAAGTGTTCAACATCTTTTCGAATATCGGCCACCGAGACCGTGCGAAAAAGCAGCATTAATTTCCCACAAAACGCCCGGCTTGCCCGGGCGTTTTGCTCTCAAGCTTTTCTTACTTTCGCCGATATTATTTAACGTAACACACCGTGTTACCCCTTGAGCGGTACGAATTACCGCTGGGATCTCCCTGACGATACCGTTATATTAATATGTATATAACGCTACTCACAGGAGTTACAGATGGCACGTTCATGGGTACGCCTTTTCGCAGGGGCAACGCTGACGCTTTCACTTACCGGACACGCGCTGGCGGACGAAGGTAAAATCACGGTCTTTGCGGCGGCGTCGTTGACCAACGCGCTGCAGGATATTGCGGCGGCGTATAAAAAAGAGAAAAACGTCGAGGTAGTCTCCTCTTTTGCCTCTTCCTCTACGCTGGCACGGCAGATAGAAGCGGGCGCTCCGGCAGATCTGTTTATCTCTGCTGACCAGAAGTGGATGGACTACGCGGTGGAGAAGAAATCGATTGATGCGGCGACCCGCGAAACGCTGCTGGGCAATAGCCTGGTTGTGGTTGCACCGAAGGCCAGCGCGCAGGGTGAAATCACCATCAACAATGAGACAAACTGGACCCGCCTGCTGAACGGTGCCCGTCTGGCGGTGGGTGACCCGGAACACGTTCCGGCCGGGATTTACGCCAAAGAAGCGCTGCAAAAGCTGGGCGCGTGGGAGACCCTGTCACCAAAACTGGCCCCGGCGGAAGATGTGCGCGGCGCGCTGGCGCTGGTGGAGCGTAACGAAGCTCCGCTGGGCATTGTGTATGGTTCCGATGCCGTTGCCAGCAAGGGCGTAAAAGTAGTTGGCACCTTCCCGGAAGACTCCCACAAGAAAGTGGAATATCCTGTGGCGATTGTTGATGGACATAAAAATGCGACCGTAACGGCCTTCCGCGATTATCTGAAGGGGCCGGAGGCGTCCGCAATCTTTAAACGTTATGGATTTACGACTCACTGATGATACTGACCGATCCTGAATGGCAGGCTGTTCTGCTGAGCCTTAAAGTCTCTTCCCTGGCGGTTGCGCTGAGTTTGCCCTTTGGGATCTTTTTTGCCTGGCTACTGGTTCGCTGTCGGTTCCCCGGCAAAGCGCTGCTCGACAGCGTCCTTCATCTTCCCCTGGTTTTACCGCCCGTGGTGGTCGGTTATCTGCTGCTGATTTCGATGGGGCGACGCGGTTTTATCGGCGAAAAGCTCTATGACTGGTTCGGAATCACCTTTGCCTTTAGCTGGCGCGGTGCGGTACTGGCGGCGGCGGTGATGTCATTCCCGCTGATGGTCAGAGCGATCCGCCTCGCGCTGGAAGGCGTGGATATGAAGCTCGAACAGGCAGCCCGCACGCTCGGTGCCGGGCGCTGGCGCGTCTTTTTTACCATCACGCTTCCGCTTACGCTGCCGGGCATCATTGTCGGGACGGTGCTGGCGTTCGCCCGCTCGCTGGGCGAGTTTGGTGCGACCATCACCTTTGTGTCGAACATTCCCGGCGAGACGCGGACCATCCCATCGGCCATGTATACCCTGATTCAGACGCCAGGGGGAGAGAGTGCCGCAGCGCGGCTGTGCATCATCTCTATCGTATTAGCCCTGGTTTCGCTGCTGGTTTCTGAATGGCTGGCACGGCTAAGCCGCGAACGGATGGGGAAATAACGATGCTGGAACTGAATTTCACCCAGACGCTGGGAAACTATACTCTGACGCTTAACGAGACGCTGCCTGCAAGCGGCATCACCGCCGTCTTCGGCGTGTCGGGCGCGGGTAAAACGTCTCTGATTAACGCTATCAGCGGCCTGACGCGCCCGCAGTCAGGGCGCATTGTCCTGAACAACCGCGTCCTGAATGACGTGGAGAACAAGATTTACCTTTCGCCGGATAAGCGCCGCATCGGCTATGTTTTTCAGGACGCGCGCTTATTCCCGCACTACAGCGTGCGCGGCAACCTGCGCTACGGCATGGCGAAAAGCATGGCCGGGCAGTTTGATAAGCTGGTGACGCTTTTAGGCATTGAACCCCTGCTCGACAGGCTGCCGTCCTCGCTCTCCGGCGGGGAGAAACAGCGTGTGGCTATAGGCCGCGCGTTGCTGACCGCCCCCGAACTGCTGCTGCTCGACGAGCCGCTGGCTTCGCTGGATATACCGCGCAAGCGCGAGCTTTTGCCTTACCTGCAGCGTCTGACCCGCGAAATTAATATTCCGATGCTCTACGTCAGCCATTCGCTGGATGAGATCCTGCATCTGGCCGACAAAGTGCTGGTGCTGGAAGAGGGCAGCGTGAAGGCCTTCGGCAACCTGGAAGAGGTGTGGGGCAGTAGCGTGATGCACCCCTGGTTACCCAGGGAGCAGCAGAGCAGCATCCTGAAGGTGAGCGTTCTGGAGCATCATCCGCACTACGCGATGACCGCCCTGGCGCTGGGCGACCAGCATCTTTGGGTCAATAAGATCGACAAACCGTTGCAGTCCGCGCTGCGGATCCGCATCCAGGCGTCGGACGTCTCGCTGGTGTTGCAGCCGCCGCTGCAAACCAGTATTCGAAATATTCTGCGCGCCAAAGTGGCGGAATGTTTTGATGATAACGGGCAGGTAGAGGTGAAGCTCGACGTGGGCAGCAGGACGCTCTGGGCGCGCATCAGCCCGTGGGCCAGGGATGAGTTGGCAATCAAGCCCGGCCTGTGGCTTTACGCGCAAATCAAGAGCGTTTCGATCACCGCCTGATTACAGCAGGTGGGTATAGATGTATTGCGCGATGCTGTCGGTGGTGTTGTCGCCAATCACCACGTTAGCACGCGCTTTTACCGCGTCGTCCGCATTACCCATCGCCACGCCCGTACCGACGGCTTCCAGCATGCTGATGTCGTTGTAGTTGTCGCCGAAGGCGATCGCGTCCTGCATTGACCAGCCCTGCGATTCCACGTACTGCGTCAGGCGCTTGCCTTTGCTGTTACCCTTGCGGGCTATATCCACCTGATCGTGCCAGGACCATTCGCACTCCAGCCCCAGCGTGTCCTCAACGTGTTTCGCGAAGGTATTCAGTTTGGTGGTGTCTTCATCCGTCAGGGCAAACTTCCAGATAGCCTCAACGTCCTGGGCCGCCTGACGCAGAGAGGAAACCTGGGTAAAGACCGGACGCTGCGCTTCTGGCAGGGACAACGCCCAGTTGCTGGTGCGTACCACATGGCCGGTTGGGCGCTCGTACACCATCGCGTTATCCACATACATCAGGCCGTGAACGTTATGCTCATCCAGCAGATCAATCAGCTGCAGCGCCTGGGGAACCGGCAGCGGGTCGGAGGCTAAAACCTTTTTTGCCTGATAATCATACAAGTATATACTATGTTATACAAACAAATATCACATGCAAAAGGTGAGGTTATATGAAAAAATGCTTTATCTATCACCGCGTTAGCTCAGAAAATCAACTTGCGGGTGCGGGAATTCAAAGGCAAGCCGACAATCTACAGGCATATGTAGAACGTATGAATCTGCTTGCTGATATGGACGAACCTGAAGCAACTATTATTAGTGATGAGGGGGTATCAGCATTCAAGGGTAAGGCTAGAAAAGCGTCAAAGGGTGTAAAGGCTGTTAAGGGGGGTAACTTAGATGAAGGTGAGTTAGGCCGATGGATGGAACAAGTACGGGCGGGTATGTGGGATGGTTCGGCGTTAGTACTAGAAAGTATAGATAGGTTTAGCCGCCAAAACCCCTTCACGGTAGTAGCGTACTTGTCAGAGATAGTTAATCGCAATATCACTATTCATGATGTTACATTGAATATGCTTATTAACCGTAGTAATAGTGCTATGTTACCCATTGTTACTATGTCCTCTCAACGTGCCTATGAAGAATCATTGGTTAAGAGTAAACGTATCCGTGATGGTTGGAGGCGTAAACGTGAAAGTGCTTTAAACCACGGTACTATTGTTACTAACAAGCGTCCAAGATGGATTGCTATAGAAGATAGTAAATACATATTAAATGAAAAAGTAGCTATTGTTCGTGAAATTTTTCGTTTGTATAAAACTGGAATAGGTACACCAACTATAGCTAAACTACTTAATACTAAGGGTGATGAATGGCTCTTTGATGGTAAACAATGGCGGGGTGAAGCAGTACATAAGATTCTTAAGAATAAACGTGTTACGGGTACTATTTTTATTAGTGAAACTATGCGTGATAGTACTGGTGATCTGCTTGAGCCAAAGACATATGAAGTGGATATATATCCACAGGCAATAGCACAAGAAGAATTTAATTTAGTACAGCAATTACTTAAAGCTCGTAGACCAAATAACGGAAGAATAAGTACTAGCAAAGATTCAGATGAATTAAAGAAAAGTAATATATTTAATTCACTATGCCGTTGTGCTCGTTGTGGTGAGGCGATGTATCATAATGTGGTACTAGCTAACCGTGATTCAAAAAGGAATGGAAAATTTACAGAGGAATATAGATACATCCGTTGTATAGGTGAACGTGATGGGTTATGTGAAAACAAGGCACTACGTTATGAAGTAGTGGAACAATTTGTGATTGAGCATATCAAGGGAATGGATTTTACACAAATCCTAAAACCTAATGAGATCAATCCAGAGATTGAGTTAGTACGGCAACGTATAGAAGAAGAGAAAGCACACATACAAGAGTATGAACTAGGTATTGAACGTTTAGAAACTCAGGGTAGGAAAGTACCATTTAAGGCATACACAGAGTTAGAAGATTCACGCGATAAGTTAAAGGAACTGGAAGAACGTCAAAGTAACTTCACAGAAGTACAAGTAGATACTGATTACCTGAAAACCGTAGATCCTTCGGTACTATTTGACCAAACCAATATAGAGGTTAGATCAAGAATCGAACGGGAACTATCTAAGGTCATAGATACTATCCAATTGTATAGAACGGGTAAGCACTATGTGATTACTTTGAAGTACCGCAATGTTGATGTACTGAAACATGTACTATTCGTTGAAGCAAAGAAAGAACCCGTATTAATCTCAGGCGTTGCTATTGAACGTATGGGTAGTACTGTAGCGTACTCTACGCCATCCTTTAGTATTGCTATGGTAGATGGTGATTCACCTCGTTTAATCAATATAGAAGGTGAACCATTAAGTATTATCGACTACTCATTACTATTGAACTATGTAGATGCTGTAGATAGGGATGATGTAGTAGGGGTTTGGATGCGTAACAATTTTAATTTCTTAACAGCATAACCGCACTTTACTACGATTCACATAATCTGTAAGAACATCTGAAGTTTTTAGGTGTTTATTATGTCACGCTAAAATACTCTCACTATCCCGACTTAGACAGGCGGTTATTCTGGCCTGGGAAGTAAATCAACCTCCGACCTCCGAAAGGGGGTTTTGCCCACTATAATTGGTAGCTATTCATGCTCTTTTAATCATGTATGATTATTAATACAAGTCAAAGCCGCCGTGAAGATACATTAAGTA
>NZ_JADBQN010000071.1:0-8910 GCF_014895915.1 Enterobacter cloacae complex sp. P13B | reverse complement strand
ATTACTATTTAGTTGATTTTAAATGGTGTTTTTGGTTTTTGTTATAATGGTTTTACCATTTTTTATTTAACGTATTTTAAAATATTGTGAATGCCTGAATGACAATCGCTAACACCAATGTATTATTAGTGTTATCACAGGGATTAAATAGTTTTTTAACTAACGTAATAACTTTAGAAACTAAAAAAATCATTATATTAATATCATGACATCGGCAAAAAACGACGAAATAAAAAAATCAATCCGATAACGAATTCTCAATTTTTAAAAGTTTGGAGTTTCTATTATGAGCACTAACGAACGCATTCTTAGCCCCTTCACATTACCGAATGGCACTGAACTGAAAAACCGTTTGTTAATGGCCCCTATGACCACCTGTACCGGCTATTATGACGGCACCGTCACCAGCGAGCTGGTGGAGTACTATCGGGCCCGTTCCGGCAGCATTGGCACCATCATCGTGGAGTGCTGCTTCGTCGACGATCTCGGCCTTGCCTTCCCGGGGGCAATTGGTATTGATAACGACGAGAAAATCGCCGGGCTGGCGAAAATCGCCGAGGCCATTAAATCCAAAGGATCTAAGGCCCTGCTGCAGATCTACCACGGTGGCCGCATGGTTGATCCGAAACTGATCGGTGGCCGTACCCCCGTTGGCCCAAGCGCCGTGGCCGCGCCGCGTGACGGTGCCGCAACGCCGGTTGCCCTGACCGCCGAAGAAGTGGAAGGCATGATCGGCAAGTTTGGTGAAGCCGTGCGCCGCGCCATCCAGGCCGGTTTTGACGGCGTGGAAATCCACGGGGCGAACACCTACCTGATTCAGCAGTTCTACTCACCGAATTCAAACCAGCGCGACGACGAGTGGGGCGGCAGCCGCGACAACCGCGCGAAGTTCCCGCTGGCGGTGCTGGACATCACCCACAAAATGGTGCGCCAGTACGCGGACGACGCGTTTATTATTGGCTACCGTTTCTCCCCTGAAGAGCTGGAAGTGCCGGGCATCCGCTTTGAAGACACCATGTACCTGCTGGAAAAACTGGCGGCGCGCGGCGTGGACTACCTGCACTTCTCCGTCGGCTCGACCCTGCGTCCGTCCATTGTCGACACCCAGGACCCGACGCCGCTGATCGAAAAATACTGCGCGATGCGCTCTGAAACCCTGGCGCAGGTTCCGGTGATGGGCGTGGGCGGCGTGGTGAATGCGTCAGACGTGAATGAAGCGCTGGACCACGGTTACGACCTGATTGCCGTTGGCCGCGCCACTATTGCCTACCCGGACTGGACCGACCGCATCGCGACGGGTGAAAGCCTTGAGCTGTTTATGGACAGCACCAAACGCGAAGAATTGAGCATTCCTGAACCCCTGTGGCGCTTCTCGCTGGTGGAAGCGATGATCCGCGACATGAGCATGGGCGAATCGAAATTCAAACCGGGCATGTTCACCGAGAAGGTGCAGGACGACGCGAACGAGCTGGTGATTAACGTCAGTCTGGAAACCGACCGCATTGCGGACATCGAGCTGGCCTCCGGCCCGAGCGATGACGTGGAGTTCGTCACCAGCTTTGAAGAGATCCGTACCCGCATTCTGGACGCCAATACCCCGCACGTGGATGCCATCACCGGTGCCACCAGCCAGAGTGAAGCGGTGAAAAAAGCGGTCTCTAAAGCGATGCTGAAATCCAGCAAAGCGCTGGCAGCGGAAGAGGGCGTGGACCCGAACGAAACCCGCAGCGTGGACGTGGTGGTGGTCGGTAGCGGCGGCGCCGGTCTGGCGGCGGCGATTCAGGCTCACGACGAAGGCGCGAGCGTGCTGATTGTCGAGAAAATGCCAACCATCGGCGGGAACACCATTAAAGCCTCTGCCGGGATGAACGCCGCCGAAACCCGCTTCCAGCGCGTGAAGGGCATTCAGGACAGCAAAGAGCTGTTCTACCAGGAAAGCCTGAAAGGCGGCGGCAACAAGAACAACCCTGAACTGCTGCGCCGCTTTGTCGAGAACGCGCCGCAGGCGATCGAGTGGCTGGCAACGCGCGGCATCATGCTGAACGACATCACCACCACCGGTGGGATGAGCATCGACCGTACTCACCGTCCAAAAGACGGCTCTGCGGTGGGGGGCTACCTGATCAGCGGCCTGGTGCGTAACGTCAACAAACGCAACATCGAGGTGATGCTGGATACCTCCGTCAGCGACATCATCTTCGAGAACGGTGAAGTGACCGGGGTTCGCCTGACCACTGAAGAGAACGAAACCGTCACCGTGGCAGCGAAAAGCGTGATCGTGGCGACGGGCGGCTTCAGCGCCAACAGCCAGATGGTCGTCAAATACCGTCCGGATCTGGAAGGGTTCGTCACCACCAACCACAAAGGGGCAACCGGCGGCGGCATCGCGCTGCTGGAGCGCATCGGGGCGGGCACCGTGGATATGGGCGAAATCCAAATTCACCCAACCGTTGAGCAGAACACCTCGTACCTGATTTCCGAATCCATCCGCGGGGGCGGGGCGATTCTGGTCAACCAGAAAGGGGAGCGCTTCTACAACGAAATGTCGACCCGCGATAAAGTCTCGGCGTCAATCATCGCGCTGCCGGAGAAATACGCGTACATCGTCTTTGACGAGCACGTACGTGCCAAAAACAAAGCCGCGGATGAGTACATTGCGAAAGGCTTCGTGACCAGCGCCAGCTCGCCAAAAGCGCTGGCGGAAGCGCTCGGTATGGATCACCACGCTTTCCTCGCGACCCTGGAACGTTACAACGGTTTCGTTGAAAAACAGCACGATGACGATTTTGGTCGTACCACCGCGCTGCGTGCGCCTATCAACGAAGGGCCGTTCTACGCTATTCAGATTGCGCCAGGCGTGCATCACACCATGGGCGGCGTGACCATCAACACCGAAACCTGCGTGCTGGACAGCAACCACAACGTACTGCCGGGGGCGTTTGCGGCGGGTGAAGTGGTCGGGGGGATCCACGGCGGCAACCGTATCGGCGGTAACGCGGTGGCGGATATCATTATTTTTGGTACCCTTGCAGGACATCAGGCGGCGATGCGCTCAAAAAGAACGTAAGGCTCCTGTCTCCCCGGCGGCGCGGTGCCTGCCGGGGCTACATCTGAGGACACATACAATGCCTGATAGCCATCGCGTTTACAGCTACTCCGCCGTTCTGATGGGCTCGCCCATTCTCCTGAAGCTCTTCTCCCATGACGAAGCCCTCGCGTCCCGCGTTTTCCGCCTGATCAAACAGTACGAAGATCTCCTCACCGTTAACCGGGCGCATTCCCAGGTGATGGACATCAACCATGCGGCGGGCCAGCATCCGGTTGCCGTCAGTCGTCCGGTGTTTGAACTGATCCGCTGTGCCAAAGCGGCAAGCATGCTAAAAGATAGCGCGTTTAACCTGGCGATCGGCCCGCTGGTGAAGCGCTGGAAGATTGGCTTTCAGGGAGACAGCGTTCCGCCTGCCGATGACATTGCGTCCCTGCTGGCGATAACCCGGCCCGAGGAGGTCATCCTTGATGAGGCGCAGACCAGCGTGTTTCTGACCAGAGCGGGGATGGAGATTGATCTGGGTGCCATCGCCAAAGGCTATATCGCCGACCGGGTGCGGGACTACCTGCGCAAAGAGGGCGCTGAGCTGGGGCTGATCAACCTCGGCGGAAACATCCAGACGTTAGGCTCGCCAGAAGGGGGCTGGAGCGTGGGGCTAAAAAAACCGTTTGCCGGTGACGCGCTTATCGGTGCGATGACGGTGGAGAACCTCTCCGTGGTGACCTCGGGAACGTACGAGCGCTACTTCGAGCAGAACGGCAAGCGCTATCACCATATTCTCGATCCGCGCACCGGGTATCCGCTCGACAACGAGCTGGAGAGCGTCACTATCATTTCAAAAGACTCCATTGACGGCGACATCTGGACCACGCTGATGTACGGCATGGGGGTAGAAAAGGGCTGTGCCGCCGTGTGCGCGCGCCCCGATATTGAAGCTATCTTTGTGACCAAAACAAAAGAAGTGGTCATCTCCTCGATGCACCACTTCCGTTTTACCCTTCTGGACGAGAGCTACCGCGTTATTGGCAGTACTGTTTGAGCAGCCCGATCTGTTCCGGCTGTAAGCGGTAGCGATACACCGGACGCCCGGTGGCGCCGTAGTGAATGCTGGTGAACAGAATGTTGATCTGCGCAAGCCAAATCAGGTACTTACGGCAGGAGACGCGGGAGATATTGACTGCGTTAGCCAGATCGTCGGTGGAAAATTCCGTCTCCGGGTGGCCATCAATCCACTGGCAAATCGTGCGCAGCGTTTGCGGCGTTAATCCCTTCGGCAATTTTTTAGTGTCCGCCAGCTCCGGCGCGCCGCCGTGGATCAGCCTGTCGACGTCCGCCTGCTCGTAATACTGGTGCGAGCCCATCAGGCTGTGCTTTGCCTTCCAGCCGTTCAGCGCCTCTTCAAAGCGCGGGAACTGGAACGGCTTTATCAGATAATCCACCACGCCGTAGTGGATGGAGGTCTGGATCGTGGCGGCATCGGCGGCCGAGGAGATCATAATCACATCAATCGGGCGGCCTGACGCGCGAATATCGGGCAGCAGATCCAGCCCGTTATCCTGCTGCATGTAGACGTCCAGCAGCACCAGATCGACAGGCTGGCTGGGGTTATTGATAAAGGCCCTGGCCTGATTGAGCGTGGAGGCGACGCCGCAGCAGCTGAAGCCTTCAACACGGTTGACGTACAGACGGTTGAGATCGGCTACCATGGCGTCATCATCGACAATTAATACATTTATCACGCGATATTCCTCTCGCTATCCCAGGGGATGTGAACAAAAAATTGGGTAAATACGCCAGGCTCAGACTCGACGGTAATATCGCCGCCCAGGTTCTGGATCTGCTGGCGAGCAAGGAACAGCCCAACGCCGCGGTTTTCACCTTTTGTTGAGAACCCTTTAGTAAAAATAGCCTCCAGCTGAGTGGGATCAATGCCGGGGCCGTCGTCGCTGACTTCGCAGCTGAGCCAGCCATTCTGATAATGCAGCAGCAGGCCAATCTCGCCTTCCTGCTGTCCTGCCATCGCGTCGAGCGCGTTTTCAATGAGGTTACCCAGCGCGGTGATCAGTACCGCAACCTGCTCTTCACTTGCGGTATCCGGTATCAGGCTTTCATCCGCCAGCGTCAGGGTGACGCCGGCCTCTTTCGCCCGGTTGATTTTACCCAGCAGGAACCCGGCAACGACCGGGGACTTTACCTTGCTCTGGATCGTGCCAATGTCCGTCTGGTAATTATGCGCCGTCTGGATGATGTACTCCTCCAGCTTGTCGTAGCGCTTCATGTGCAGCAGGCCGAGGATCACATGCAGTTTATTCATAAACTCGTGCGTGTGGCTGCGCAGGGCGTCGACGTAGTTGACCATGCCATCGATACGCTGCATCAGCTGGCTGATTTCCGTTTTATCGCGGAAGGTGCTGATAGCCCCGATCACCCGATTCTGGCTTTTGACCGGCACCATGTTGCAGAGCAGCAGTCGTCCGTTGCAGCTGATCTCCTGATCCTGACGCGCAATCCCGGTTTTCGATACCTCACGCAGGTTTGCCAGCAGCGGCTCGCTGGTGTTTTCGGTCTGCTTGCCGGAGGGAAGAAGTAATATCTCTCTGGCAGCGTGGTTAATCATCGTCACGCGGCCGTGAATGTCGACGGCCAGCACCCCTTCGCGAAGCGACTGCAGCATCGCCTGGCGCTGTTCGAACAGGGCGGAGATTTCATAGGGTTCGAGCCCGAACAGGATGCGTTTCAGAACCCGTACCAGACCCCAAATCGCCATCGAACTCATAAATATGCTGAACAGAATCGTCCAGAGCGCGTTCAGCCGCCCGCGGGCTATCTGGTCTTCCACCTTTTTGAGGGAAATCCCGACCACGACGACACCGATCTGATCGTGTTGGCTGTCATAGACCGGCGTGAAAACGCGAAGCGCCTCGGCGAGGGCGCCGCGGTTAACCGAGACATTCTCTTTGCCTTCCAGCGCGGGTTCCAGATCGTTGCCGATAAAATGCAGGCCGATGAGCGCCTCGTTAGGGTGCGAGTAGCGAATCCCCCGCATGTCGGTCACCACGGTAAGCAGCAGATCGTTGCGTTGGGTAACGGCTTTGGCGATGGGCTGAATGATGTCTGCCTGCGGCGACTGCATCAGGCCGCGCTGGATCTCCGGGCTGTCGGCCAGCGTGCGGGCGATGCCCAGAGCGGTATCTTTTACATCATCGCGGGTCGCCCGGGTGATCTGCACGGAATAGAGCGCAAAAACTACCAGCAACACCGAGGCGATAATCGCGGACACCATCAACGTGACCAGCGTGTACAGTTTCATGGGGCGCTTGCGCGTCAGAGGGAAAGGCTGCAAATCGCTCATCAACACTCCGCGATGATTAAGAAAGGGAGTGATTATCGCTGATGATGGGCTTTTCTTAAAGCCATGTAAAAGCGTCGATTTACTCTTCTTTTCGTGACTCCACTCGCAGGTCATCTATATAAAACACTTTATAGTGTGTGGGTACTCATAATAAGGAGGCTGTTTATGAGCATTACGCTTACCGGTTCAGTCAAGGAAAGACGGCACGCCAGCACGATGAATATAGATAGATTGTCCACGCTGGACATGCTGAAGGTTATCCACGAGGAAGATGCACGCATTTCTGCTGCTATAACCCCCTGCTTAACGACAATCGCCCGCGCGGTGGATAACGCCGCCTCGGCGCTCAACCACGGCGGCCGTCTGGTGATTGTCGGCGCGGGCCCGTCAGGCTGCATCGCACAACAGGCTGCAGATGAGTATGCGCCGGGTAAAACGCCGGTAATTGCCGTGACGGCAGAAGAGGGGGATGGGAGCTACGAGCGCGGGGTGGCTGATCTGCAGGCCATTAAATTTGATGAGCACGATATGATGCTTGCCGTGACCGTCAGCGGAAAAACGCCGTGGGTCTGGGGGGCAATGCGGCATGCGTGGTCGTTGGGTTCACCGGTCGCCATTATTACCGGTGATGCGCAAAGTGAAGCCGCGCAGTTGGCGAGTATGGTTATTGCTCCCGAATTGGGTGCCGATGTGGTGGCCGGCTATCTCAACACCAAATCGGGGATCGCGCAAAAAATGATCCTCTCAATGATTACCACGGCGCTGGCCGTTCGTACCGGGCGCGTTTACAGCAACCTGCGCGTGGATCTTGAGGCAAGCAATACCAAATGGGCCGAACGGCAGATCGCCATCGTGATGGAGGCGGGGGGATGCACCCGAGCGCAGGCAAAAGCCGCGCTGGAGAGCTGTAACCATCACTGTAAAACCGCGGTATTGATGGTGCTGACCGGTCTGGATGCGTGGAAAGCCCATGAGCTGCTGGTGCAGAATAACGGGTTTATCCGCGTGGCGCTGCAGGAAGCGCCGTAAAATAGTGCCCCTTGAAACAAAAAAGCCCGCAAATGCGGGCTTTGGTATTTTCAGGGATCAGAACTGGTAGATCATGCCGATGCCAACAATGTCATCGGTTGCAATACCGTTGTCATTGTAGAAGGCGTCATCTTCGTCCAGCAGGTTGATTTTATAATCAACGTAGGTAGAGAAGTTCTTGTTGAAGTTGTAGGTCATGCCCAGGTCGATGTAGTTAACCAGATCCTGGTCTACATAGTCATAGCCATTGCCTGGGTGATAATCGTTACCGCCCAAATCAATGCCTTTGGAATAGACCCACGCCAGGGATGGGCGCAGACCGAAGTCAAACTGGTATTGCGCTACGGCTTCAAAGTTCTGCGTTTTGTTGGCGATGCCGTCGCTGCCGTACGGTGTCATGTTGCGGGTTTCCGCGTACATCATCGCCAGGTAGACGCCCTGAGCATCATATTTTGCGCCAACGGTCCATGCGTCTGCACGGTCACCGCCCGCGTATTTGCTGAAGCGGTTATAGTTGCCCGCGCCATAAGCAACCTGATCGTTGGTACGGTCAGAGGAAGAATACGCCGCACCCAGCGTCAGACCGAAGTCGAAGTCATAGGTGGTAGACATACCGAAGCCGTCGCCGTTCTGGAAGCGTACGTCGTCGTGACCGTTTTTGGTGCCTTCCTGATCTTCGTTAGCGTTTGCACCTTCGTTAGCTCCCTGATACTGGAGCGCGAAATTCAGGCCATCAACCAGACCAAAGAAATCATTATTACGGTAGGTCGCAACACCGTTGGTACGGCCAACCATATAGTTGTCAGTCCAGGTGTAGGAATCACCACCAAATACCGGCAGCATATCCGTCCAGGCTTCAACATCGTACACGACGCCGTAATTACGGCCGTAATCGAATGAACCGTATTCGCCATATTTCAGGCCCGCGAAGGCCAGACGGTTGAAAGAGGTGTCCCCGGCGTTTTCGGTATCATTTGCGTAGGTTTTATATTCCCACTGACCGTAACCGACCAGATCGCGGGTGATCTGCGTTTCGCCTTTGAAACCAATCTGCACGTAGGTTTCGTCGCCGTCGTCACCAGGGTTGTCGGAGAAGGTATGACGCGCATCGACCTTGCCGTACAGGTCAACTTTATTGCCGTCTTTGTTATACATTTCAGCCGCGTTTGCTGCGCCAGCCATTAATAATGCGGGTACAAGAATTGCCAGAACTTTTCTTTTCATTATATATTCCCTTTAAAGATAATTTATATGAATATATGTAATCACCCTCCGTAATTACGTGTTTGATACTATTCCAAGGGTTGTAATTTTGGTTCAAAAATAAATGTAATTAAATCATTAAAAAGATTACAAAATATTTCAATCAATCTCTTTATTTTTCTTGTGAATTAATTGATTGAATGTATTGCGGGTAATTATTATTAAGTATTTCGCCTTTCTATTTTTAATATCATTTAATTTGGCTATGTTATAATTC
>NZ_JADBQN010000070.1:0-415 GCF_014895915.1 Enterobacter cloacae complex sp. P13B | reverse complement strand
ATTTAAGCTCACCAATAACACACATAAAGATACATATGTAACAATGTTGCTATTATTTTTATTTTCTGCCCCCCTACATTTTATAATTGGTTGAAATATCAGGAATGCAATACATGCGCTTGCAAGCAACTGAGGTGTGGCAAATATACCTGTAAGAGCGTAAAACCCCGAGAATCCTTTTGCCGCACCCGCGTCAATTAACATTGATTTATTAATTCCCGAAAATCCAATCAGACCTAATATAAATGATAATACTATTTGCCATTTAATGGCCTCAAGCACCGTCTGGGAATTTTCTTTCTTATAATCCAATGTCAATAAAAAAATTACTTGGAGAAAAAAATTCCCCACAACAGAGTCAATCTTTAAGCCAGAATGTATGGTATAAGCTGAATTAATTAGGAATATTGTTAAA
>NZ_JADBQN010000007.1:0-109118 GCF_014895915.1 Enterobacter cloacae complex sp. P13B | reverse complement strand
CCATGTCCCCGGACTGTACAAGGGGAGAGGGGATCGGATCTTACTCTACGGTCAGTACGCGCGTGGTATTGGTTGAGCCGATGGTGCTCATCACGTCACCCTGCGTCACGATGACGATATCACC
The DNA here is from genome assembly GCF_014895915.1 of Enterobacter cloacae complex sp. P13B. NCBI lineage: Bacteria > Pseudomonadati > Pseudomonadota > Gammaproteobacteria > Enterobacterales > Enterobacteriaceae > Enterobacter > Enterobacter cloacae complex sp. P13B. The sequence goes on along the minus strand of NZ_JADBQN010000007.1, from coordinate 108,994 downwards.
AGACACCAGGTAACCTTTATCGCGCAGCAGGTTTACGGCATCGTGCGCCGCGGCTACGCCGTCATTGGTGCTGTCGAAGTGTACCGGGGTAACACCGCGGTACAGCGCCGTCAGGTTCAGCGTACGCTCGTGGCGTGACATGGCGAAAATCGGCAGGCCGGAGCTGATGCGAGAGGTCATCAGCGCGGTGCGGCCAGATTCGGTCATGGTGATGATCGCCGTAACGCCTTTCAGATGGTTGGCCGCATACATGGCGGACATCGCAATCGCTTCTTCCACATTGTCGAACTGGATATCCAGGCGGTGCTTGGAGACGTTAATGCTTGGGATCTTCTCCGCGCCCAGGCAGACGCGCGCCATTGCGGCCACGGTTTCTGCCGGATACTGGCCCGCCGCGGTTTCCGCTGACAGCATCACTGCATCGGTACCGTCCAGCACGGCGTTAGCGACGTCCATGACTTCCGCACGGGTTGGCATTGGGTTAGTGATCATGGATTCCATCATCTGGGTGGCGGTGATCACCGCGCGGTTCAGCTGACGTGCGCGACGAATCAGCGCTTTCTGGATACCGACCAGTTCAGGGTCGCCGATTTCCACGCCCAGATCGCCACGGGCAACCATCACCACGTCAGAGGCGAGGATCACATCGTCCATCGCATCCTGATCGCACACGGCTTCCGCGCGTTCAACCTTAGCGACGATTTTGGCATCACAGCCTGCGTCACGGGCCAGACGGCGCGCATAGTTCAGATCTTCGCCACAGCGTGGGAAGGAGACCGCCAGGTAGTCAACGCCGATCTGGGCCGCCGTTACGATATCCGCTTTGTCTTTGTCGGTCAGGGCTTCCGCAGAGAGGCCGCCGCCCAGTTTGTTGATGCCTTTATTGTTGGAGAGCGGGCCGCCGACGGTGACTTCAGTGAACACTTTCATCCCCTGAACTTCCAGCACCTTCAGCTGGACGCGACCGTCGTCGAGCAGCAGGATATCGCCAGGTACCACATCAGCCGGCAGGCCTTTATAGTCGATCCCGACTTTCTCTTTATCGCCTTCGCCTTTGCCGAGGTTGGCATCCAGCAGGAATTTGTCGCCGATATTGAGGAAAACTTTACCTTCTTTAAAGGTTGATACACGAATTTTTGGACCCTGCAGGTCGCCGAGGATAGCGACGTGGCGGCCCAGCTTAGCGGCGATCTCACGCACTTTATCGGCACGCAATTTATGGTCTTCTGGCGTACCGTGAGAGAAGTTCATACGTACCACGTTGGCGCCAGCGGCGATAATCTTTTCGAGGTTATTATCGCGATCGGTGGCCGGGCCTAAGGTGGTGACGATCTTGGTTCTGCGAAGCCTTCTGGACATGTAATACTCCGTTGACTGAAACAACTTTGGTGTTGCGTGAACATTGAATCGGCCTTCATCTACCGCAAGGCAGCAAAGAGGGGGCCGAATGCCGAAAATCGTTACATCTAATTATGGGTTACGTCTTCGTTATCTACTTTCAGGGAACATCGCTCTTTATAAGCAATTCTTTATCAAAACGCGATTCCTTCAGCGCTTCCTTGACTCGCTTCAAGTTATCTCGGAATTTTGCGCCCCGGCGTAAGGTAAATCCGGTCGCCAGCACGTCGATTACCGTGAGTTGCGCCAGACGGGACACCATTGGCATATACATGTCGGTATCCTCAGGCACGTCCAGGGTAATGGCGAGAGTCGCCTCCCGCGCCAGCGGCGTGCCGGCGGTGGTGAGGGCGATTACCATGGCATCGTTTTCACGGGCCAGCTGCGCCAGCTCAACCTGGCTTTTGGTGCGGCCAGTGTGCGAAATCAGTACCACGACGTCATCCTCACTGCAATTCATACAGCTCATGCGTTGCAGCACAATGTCATCGGAATAAATAACCGGCACGTTAAAGCGGAAGAATTTATTCATGGCGTCGTGCGCCACGGCGGCTGACGAGCCAAGACCGAAGAATGCAATGCGTTTGGCCTGGGTGAGTAAATCCACCGCGCGGTTTACTGAACTCATATCCAGACTTTGACGAACGTGATCGAGCGTGGCCATGGCCGACTCAAATATTTTTGCCGTATAGGCATCTACGCTGTCGTCTTCATCCACATTACGATTAACATAGGGGGTGCCGTTTGCCAGACTTTGTGCCAGATGCAGTTTAAAATCAGGAAAGCCGCGCGTTTCCAGGCTGCGGCAGAAGCGGTTGACCGTCGGTTCACTGACGCCCGCTTCCTGAGCCAGAGCGGCGATGCTTGAATGAATCGCCTGAGCGGGCGCGGCCAGAATGACTTCAGCCACTTTTCGCTCGGATTTGCTAAGGTGTTCCAGTTGATACTGGATTTTTTCAAGCATGTTCATTGTTAACAAGGCGCTCATGGGGGTGGAAACGATTTCACTCATTGATGAAATCTTGATTCGATTAGCCGATATTACCCCTGTGGCTTCCCTAAAGGGTAACAGTCGACAAGATAATGTTGTTGTTTTTTTTCATTACTTGATCGATGTCGGGTTTTGCTATGACCCTGTTGCGCAAATTATCGACGGCTGTTGCGTCATTACGTCGCCATAATCGGCTGAATGGCGAAAAATCGCCGTATCGCACGAGACGATAAGCGCTAATGGTTTCGGGAATGACGTAAAAGCAGTACAGTGCATTGTAATAAAATTACAACGATACCTGGCAGAAGCACCAGGTGATCCAACTGAGGAGAATGACATGGCGGTAACGCAAACAGCCCAGGCATGTGACCTGGTCATTTTCGGCGCGAAAGGCGATCTTGCACGCCGAAAATTGCTGCCTTCCCTGTATCAACTGGAGAAAGCGGGCCAAATTCATCCGGATACGCGTATCCTGGGTGTTGGGCGCGCCGACTGGGACAAGGACGCTTATACCAAAGTTGTCCGCGAGGCGCTCGAAACTTTCATGAAGGAAAAAATTGATGAAAGTTTGTGGGATACCCTCAGCGGTCGTCTCGATTTCTGCAACCTGGACGTTAATGACGTCAGCGCGTTTTCCCGCCTGGGTGCCATGCTGGATCAGAAAAACCGTGTCACCATTAACTATTTCGCCATGCCGCCAAGCACCTTTGGTGCCATCTGCAAAGGTTTGGGCGAAGCCAAACTGAACGCCAAGCCGGCGCGCGTGGTGATGGAAAAGCCGCTGGGGACGTCGCTGGCTACCTCCCGTGAAATCAACGACCAGGTGGGCGAGTTCTTTGAAGAGTGCCAGGTCTACCGTATCGACCACTATCTCGGTAAAGAGACGGTACTGAACCTGCTGGCGCTGCGTTTCGCTAACTCCCTGTTTGTGAACAACTGGGACAACCGTACCATTGACCACGTGGAAATTACCGTGGCGGAAGAGGTGGGGATTGAAGGTCGCTGGGGTTACTTTGACCAGGCCGGCCAGATGCGCGACATGATCCAGAACCACCTGCTGCAAATTCTGTGCATGATTGCCATGTCTCCACCGTCTGACCTGACGGCTGACAGCATCCGCGATGCCAAAGTGAAAGTGCTGAAGTCGCTGCGCCGCATCGACCGTTCCAACGTGCGCGAGAAAACCGTTCGCGGCCAGTACACTGCCGGGTTTGCGCAAGGTAAAAAAGTGCCAGGCTACCTGGAAGAAGAGGGCGCGAACAAGTCCAGCAATACCGAGACGTTCGTGGCCATCCGCGTGGACATCGACGACTGGCGCTGGGCGGGGGTTCCGTTCTACCTGCGCACTGGTAAGCGTCTGCCGACGAAGTGTTCCGAAGTGGTTGTCTACTTTAAGAACCCGGAACTGAACCTGTTCAAAGAGTCCTGGCAGGAGCTGCCGCAGAACAAGCTGACCATCCGTCTGCAGCCGGACGAAGGGGTGGATATCCAGATCCTCAACAAAGTGCCGGGCCTGGATCATAAGCACAACCTGCAGACCACCAAGCTGGATCTGAGCTACTCCGAAACCTTCAACCAGACGCACCTTGCGGATGCTTACGAGCGTCTGCTGCTGGAAACCATGCGCGGTATCCAGGCGCTGTTCGTGCGTCGCGACGAAGTGGAAGAGGCGTGGAAATGGGTTGATTCCATCACCGAAGCCTGGGCTGCCGATCAGGATGCGCCAAAACCGTATCAGGCGGGTACCTGGGGGCCTGTGGCGTCGGTGGCGATGATCACCCGCGATGGCCGCTCCTGGAACGAGTTTGAGTAGGATATTCCGCTAGCCCGAAAGTGTTATTTTACCGGTAACATGATCTAACACAGCTAGTGGCACAATTTTTATACTTTTAAGCTCCGCGTGGATTCACCCGCGGGGCTTTTTTTATTACACTGCCGGAAGTGATTTTGCCCCTGAGCTCCGGACAGCAAGCGTTTCAGCGTTGTTAACAACCGCCAGCGATTTTGTAAACTCCCGAGCCCGGACAGATAAATTAAAGGAGCTTTTATGAATCCTGTATTGTTACGCGTAACACAGCGCATTATCGAGCGCTCGAAAGAGACCCGTTCGGCCTACCTCGCCCGCATTGAACAGGCGAAAAGCAACACCGTTCACCGCTCCCAGCTGGCCTGCGGTAACCTGGCCCACGGCTTCGCCGCCTGCCAGCCTGATGACAAAGCCTCCCTGAAAAGCATGTTGCGTAACAATATCGCTATTATCACGTCTTATAACGATATGCTCTCCGCGCACCAGCCGTATGAGGTCTATCCCAACATCATTCGTAAAGCGCTGCACAGCGTGAACGCGGTGGGGCAGGTGGCGGGGGGCGTCCCGGCCATGTGCGACGGCGTGACGCAGGGGCAGGATGGTATGGAGCTGTCGCTGCTGAGCCGCGAAGTGATTGCGATGTCTGCCGCGGTGGGCCTGTCACACAACATGTTTGATGGTGCGCTGTATCTCGGCGTGTGCGACAAAATCGTCCCGGGCCTGGTGATGGCAGCGCTGTCGTTTGGTCATCTGCCTGCGATTTTCGTGCCGTCCGGCCCGATGGCCAGCGGTCTGCCGAATAAAGAAAAAGTGCGTATCCGCCAGTTGTATGCGGAAGGCAAAGCCGATCGTCAGGCGCTGCTGGAAGCCGAAGCCGCGTCCTACCATGCGCCGGGCACCTGTACGTTCTACGGCACGGCCAACACCAACCAGATGGTGGTGGAGTTTATGGGGATGCAGCTTCCGGGCTCGTCCTTCATCCAGCCGGACGCGCCGCTGCGCCAGGCGCTGACCGAGGCCGCGGCCCGTCAGGTGACGCGCCTGACAGGAAACGGCAATGAATGGATGCCGATGGGCAAAATGGTCGACGAAAAAGTGATCGTCAACGGTATCGTCGCCCTGCTGGCAACCGGCGGTTCAACTAACCACACCATGCACCTGGTGGCCATGGCGCGCGCGGCGGGTATCCTGATTAACTGGGATGATTTCTCCGACATCTCTTCCGTGGTACCGCTGATGGCGCGTCTGTACCCGAACGGTCCGGCGGACATCAACCACTTCCAGGCTGCGGGCGGCGTGCCGCTGCTGATGCGCGAGCTGCTGAAAGGCGGTCTGCTGCATGAAGACGTGAACACCGTAGCCGGATTTGGTCTGCAGCGCTACACCCAGGAGCCGTGGCTGAACAACGGTGAGCTGGACTGGCGCGACGGGGCAACCGCGTCTCTTGATCCGCAGGTGATTGCCACTATCGACAAACCGTTCTCCCACCACGGCGGTACCAAAGTGCTGAGCGGCAACCTTGGCCGCGCGGTGATGAAAACCTCTGCCGTGCCGGAAGAGAACCAGGTTATCGAGGCCCCGGCGGTAGTGTTTGAAAGCCAGCACGACGTGTTGCCTGCCTTTGACGCCGGTCTGCTGGATAAAGACTGCGTGGTGGTCGTGCGTCATCAGGGGCCAAAAGCGAACGGCATGCCAGAATTACATAAACTTATGCCACCACTTGGTGTATTATTGGACCGCCGTTTCAAAATTGCGTTAGTGACCGATGGCCGCCTGTCAGGCGCATCCGGCAAAGTGCCTTCCGCCATCCACGTCACGCCTGAAGCCTACGACGGCGGCTTGCTGGCGAAAGTGCGCGACGGCGACATGATCCGCGTGAACGGCCAGACTGGCGAGTTAACCCTGCTGGTGGATGACGCGGAGCTGGCGGCACGTCAGCCTCATATTCCTGACCTGAGCGCATCGCGCGTGGGGACCGGACGCGAAATGTTCAGCGCGCTGCGTGAGAAGCTCTCCGGTGCGGAGCAGGGCGCAACCTGTATTACGTTTTAAGACGACTTGATTTTAACGATCTGGCGAGAGAGAACTCTGATGAAAAACTGGAAAACAAGTGCAGAAGCAATCCTGACCACTGGCCCTGTCGTGCCGGTTATCGTGGTAAACAAGCTGGAGCACGCTGTGCCAATGGCGAAAGCGCTGGTTGCGGGCGGCGTTCGCGTTCTGGAAGTGACCCTGCGTACCGCCTGCGCGATGGATGCCATCCGCGCCATCGCTAAAGAAGTGCCGGACGCCATCATCGGTGCGGGTACCGTTCTCAACGCGCAGCAGCTGGCGGAAGTGACCGAAGCCGGCGCACAGTTTGCCATCAGCCCGGGCCTGACCGAGCCGCTGCTGAAGGCCGCGACCGAAGGCACTATTCCCTTGATCCCGGGCATCAGCACCGTTTCTGAACTGATGCTGGGCATGGACTACGGTCTGAAAGAGTTCAAATTCTTCCCGGCGGAAGCGAACGGTGGCACCAAAGCGCTACAGGCAATTGCGGGTCCCTTCTCTCAGGTACGCTTCTGCCCGACGGGCGGTATCTCCCCGGCTAACTACCGCGACTACCTGGCGCTGAAAAGCGTGCTGTGCATCGGCGGCTCATGGCTGGTTCCGGCGGATGCGCTGGAAGCGGGTGACTGGGATCGCATCACGAAACTGGCTCGTGAAGCGGTTGAAGGCGCGAAGCAGTAAGCCACATGCAGCATGAAAAACGGGCCTTTCGGCCCGTTTTTTTTATCCTGCTACCTGAACGTTCGCAGCCGCCGCTTTTGCTCTTGCTACGGCCTCGTCAACGTTATCCCCGGTGGCTAACGCCACGCCCAGACGACGCGTACCGTCGATCTCCGGCTTGCCGAACAGACGGACCTGCAGGCCTGCGCCCACCGCGCCTTCGACGTTATCAAACGTCACATTCTGGCTGGTCAGCTGCGGAAGGATCACCGCCGACGCCGCCGGGCAGTACTGGCGGATGCCGCCAACCGGCAGGCCGAGGAAGGCGCGCACGTGCAGGGCGAACTCCGAGAGATCCTGCGAAATGAGCGTGACCATACCGGTGTCGTGCGGGCGAGGGGAGACTTCGCTGAAGATCACTTCGTCACCGCAGACGAACAGCTCCACGCCGAACAGGCCATAACCGCCCAGGGCCAGAACGGTCTTACGGGCAATCTCCCGGGCACGCTCCAGCGCCAGGTTGCTCATCTGCTGCGGCTGCCAGGATTCACGATAATCGCCATCTTCCTGACGGTGGCCAATCGGGTCGCAGAAATGGACGCCGTCCACGGCACTGACGGTGAGCAGAGTGATTTCGAAATCAAACTTCACCACGCCTTCGACGATCACGCGACCGGCACCGGCACGGCCACCCTGTTGCGCATAATCCCACGCGCTGTCCAGCGCGCTGCTGTCGCGAATAAAGCTCTGACCTTTCCCGGAAGAGCTCATCACCGGCTTAATGATGCACGGGTAGCCAATCTCTTCAACGGCCTGCAGGAATGCGGCTTTGTCACCCGCAAAACGGTAGCTTGAAGTAGGTAGCCCCAGCTCCTCCGCCGCCAGGCGGCGAATGCCTTCACGGTTCATGGTCAGCTTTGCCGCTTTGGCGCAGGGCACCACGCGCTGGCCTTCCTGCTCAAGGGCGATCAGCGTATCGGTTGCGATAGCTTCAATTTCCGGCACGACAAAATCCGGTTTCTCCCGTGCAATGAGCGTACGCAGGGCATCACCGTCCAGCATGTTAATCACATAAGAACGATGGGCGACGTGCATGGCGGGCGCGTCGGCGTAGCGGTCTACGGCAATCACCTCCACCCCTAAACGCTGACACTCAATGGCGACTTCTTTACCCAGTTCGCCCGATCCCAACAGCATTACGCGCGTCGCCGCAGGTCGCAGCGCGGTTCCTAAACGAGTCATAACATTCCCCCTGAAAAAGATGCGCGCAGTATAAACGAAAACGTTTGCGTCTGTCTTGCGCACGGCAAAAGGGCAGACCAGAAATTTGCGCTTCTTTAGGCTTGATGGACATTTCCTGACGCCTGCTCGCTTACGCTGGAGAACATGTTAACCGTTAAGCGAGGGAAACCATGTCAGGCTGGTTAAATCAACTGCAATCCATGTTAGGGCAGAAAACGTCTGGTTCCGGCGAACAGGGGCTTAGCAAACTGCTGGTACCGGGGGCGCTAGGTGGGCTGGCAGGGCTGCTGGTTGCCAATAAATCCTCACGCAAGCTGCTGGCGAAGTACGGTACCGGCGCGCTGCTTGCCGGGGGCGGCGCTATCGCCGGCACCGTGCTGTGGAACAAATATAAGGACAGGGTGCGAGCGGCGCACCGCGATGAACCTCACTATGGGGAGCATACTTCTCCGCTGGATCTGCGCACGGAGCGGCTCATCCTTGCGCTGGTGTTTGCCGCCAAAAGCGACGGGCATATTGATGATAATGAAAGAGCGGCTATCGAACAGCAGCTGCGCGAGGCGGGTATTGAAGAACAGGGCAGAACGCTGGTGGCGCAGGCCATTGAACAGCCGCTCGATCCGCAGCGTCTGGCACTGAGCGTGAAAAATGAGGAAGAAGCGCTGGAACTCTATTTTCTCAGCTGTGCCGCCATAGATATCGATCACTTTATGGAGCGTAGCTACCTTAACGCCCTCGGCGACGCGCTGAAGATCCCTCAGGACGTGCGCGAGGGGATAGAAAAAGATATCGGGGAACAAAAACAGGCGCTACAGGGCTAACTCGCGCTCCCGGGGTCATGTTTCGCTTGCATCATGCGCGGGTTTTGCCAACCTTATAGGGTGTAAAACTTAAAAGAATGATGACATGCCACCGAAAGCCCGACGTACTCCTTATGCGATCGTCACGCATGGCGATACGCGCATAGACAACTACTACTGGCTGCGGGACGATTCGCGTTCCCGGCCAGAGGTGCTCGACTACCTGCACGAGGAAAACGACTATGGCCGCAGGGTCATGGCCAGCCAGCAGGCGCTGCAGGACCAGCTGCTGAATGAAATGGTGCAGCGAATTCCCCAGCGCGACATCTCCGCGCCCTGGACCAAAAACGGCTATCGCTATCGCCATATCTATGAGCCGGGCAACGAGTATCCCATCTATCAACGACAGTCGGTATTAAGCGCCGAGTGGGATGAATGGGACATTCTGCTGGATGCGAACCAGCGCGCCGCCCATAGCGAGTTTTATACCCTGGGCGGTATGTCCATCTCCCCGGACAACACCATCATGGCGCTGGCGGAGGATTATCTCTCCCGGCGCCAGTACGGCCTGCGTTTTCGCAATCTGGAAACCGGCAACTGGTATCCGGAAATGCTGGAAAACGTCTCCCCGGATTTTGTCTGGGCGAACGATTCCGAGACGGTCTACTACGTTAAAAAGCACGCCTCCACGCTGCTGCCTTATCAGGTGTGGCGCCATACCGTAGGCACGGACTCAGCCGATGACGAGCTGGTCTATGAAGAGAAAGACGAAACGTTTTATGTCAGCCTGCATAAAACCTCCTCGCGCCACTATGTGATTATCTTCCTCGCCAGCGCCACCACCTCGGAAGTGCTGCTCCTGGATGCCGAACTGCCTGACGCCCAGCCGCTCTGTTTCCTGCCGCGCCGCAAGGACCACGAGTACAGCCTGGATCACTTCCAGCACAGCTTTTATCTGCGTTCGAATCGTGAAGGCAAAAACTTTGGTCTGTACAAAACCAAGGTGCGCGACGAGCGCAAGTGGGAGGTGCTCATTCCCGCGCGGGATCAGGTGATGCTGGAAGGGTTCACGCTGTTTACCGACTGGCTGGTGGTGGAGGAGCGCCAGCGGGGGCTGACCAGTATCCGGCAGATCAACCGTAAAACGCGTGAGGTGATAGGGATTGCGTTCGACGATCCGGCCTACGTCACGTGGATCGGCTTTAATCCGGAACCTGAATCGTCCCGGCTGCGCTACGGCTACTCGTCTATGACCACGCCGGATACGCTCTTTGAGCTGGATATGGATACCGGACAGCGCCAGGTACTTAAGCAAACCGAAGTGAAGGGCTTTGATTCCGACAATTACCGCAGCGAACACCTTTGGGTCACCGCGCGCGATGGCGTGGAGGTGCCGGTTTCGCTCGTTTATCACAAGGCGCATTTCCAGAAGGGTAAAAATCCGATCCTGGTCTACGGCTACGGCTCCTATGGCTCCAGCATGGATGCTGACTTCAGCAGCAGCAGATTAAGCCTGCTCGACCGCGGCTTTGTTTTCGCCATTGCCCATATTCGCGGCGGCGGCGAGCTGGGGCAGCACTGGTATGAAGACGGGAAATTCCTGAAAAAGAAAAACACCTTCAACGACTATCTCGACGTCTGCGATGCGCTGATTGAGCAAGGCTATGGCGATCCTCAGCTATGCTTCGGCATGGGCGGCAGCGCGGGGGGAATGCTGATGGGGGCGGTCATCAATCAGCGGCCCGATCGCTTTAAGGGCATTGTTGCGCAGGTCCCGTTTGTCGATGTGGTTACCACTATGCTCGATGAGTCCATCCCTTTGACGACCGGGGAGTTTGAGGAGTGGGGCAACCCGCAGGATGAAACCTATTATCGCTATATGAAAGAGTACAGCCCGTATGACAACGTAGAAGCGAAAGCGTACCCGCACATGCTGGTGACGACCGGTTTGCACGATTCACAGGTGCAATACTGGGAACCGGCAAAATGGGTAGCAAAGCTGCGGGAGCTGAAAACCGATGACAACCTGCTGCTGCTCTGTACTGATATGGACTCCGGGCACGGGGGGAAATCGGGTCGATTCAAATCCTACGAAGGGGTGGCCCTGGAGTATGCCTTTTTGATAGGCCTGGCGCAGGATACGTTGCCAGGCCGTGTGCAGCGTTAAGCTTCGCCCAGATAGTGTTTCAGGGTTAAGCGCAGTTCCGGGCTCATTTTGTCGAGGTTGTTATACAGCCAGCGCAGATAGCCCGGATCTTTATCCGCAATATCCGATACCGCTCTCCCGCGGTATTTGCCGAAGGTGAACGTCGTCAGCAGCGCAGGGCGTCCGGTGATCGTTGCCATATCATCCGGCGTCCAGCCCGATGTGTTCATAATATCTATGAGCAGCGCGGCGGTGATATAGCAGTCATACAGGGCGCGGTGATGGTGCAGCCCTTCAGGGGTTCTAACGCTGAGCTTGCGGGATTTATACAGCGCCATATTGCTGTATTTGATCCCTGGCCAGAGGCGACGCGCCAGCTTCATGGTACAAATCCACTCCCCGGGCATTTCGGGTAGTACCCGACGGTCAAAGCTGGCGTTGTGGGCAACGTACCATGGGCTGCCGTAGTAGTGCGGGATAACGTCTTCTATCCAGGGTTTATCCGCCACCATTGATTCTGTAATGCGATGGATAGCCATGGCCTGTGGGCTAATAGGGCGATCGGGACGCACCAGATGGCTCATCGGGTTGACGATTTTTCCATCAACCACGTCGACCGAGGCCACTTCCACAATTCCGCCCTGAAGATCGCAAGTTTCGGTATCAATGACGCGCAGCATGAAAATCTCCTGAGCTTAAAACGCTTAGCCTAAAGGAATGATATCGCCTTGCCAACCCTGTCCGCTGCGCGTGCCGGTCAACAGGAGCTCACCCTTATCTGCCCGAACGATCAGCTGGCCTTTTTCATCCCATAACGCGCTGCCCGCGCCGGCATTTGCCATTAACACCGCGATGGCATACCTGTGCGCAAAACGCTGCAGGGTATTGATGGACTGTCGCCAGCGGTAATCCCTCACCGACTGGCAGCTGGTGAAGAGTGTTGCCTGCGGATCAAGATTCGGGGAATCGCTTTGCCCATCTATAATCGCGAGCTGTTTATCACCCGGCACCAGGCTGGCGCCGCTCCCCTGAGGGTAACGCAGAATACGATCGCGAGAGGGGGTAAACAGCGCAAGGCCTTTCTGGCGCTGACCGTTTCGTTCAACGGGAAGCCCTGCAATGAGGGTAATGCGGTAAAAATGCGCGGCGTCAAGCAACGGCTGTAGTCGATCGTCTTCGGGCGGGAGCGGTAATGCCGTCGCGCCCGGGCCGGTTAATGAGAGTTCCGGGAAAACCAGCAAATCGCACTGAAGCTGTGCTGCTTCGGCAATAAAGTTGAGATGGTGCGCAATATGGTCATCTACGCTGTGATGCTGCCCGCCATACTGGGCTGCCGCAATATTCCAATGTGACATCGTGACTTCCTTATACACAGAGTCGCAGGGATTAAAGAGTACACCTAATTTAATCAGGGTTATCTTATCCTGCCAGATTCCGCGTAAGGAAGTGTAACGAGTCGTTAAGCTTATTTAACTTTCGGCTCGTACGGCAAGCGGGAGAGGTTGACCGAGGCGAGACGGTGGGTAATTAACCTTTCGCGAAACCAGTCACGCAGATGGGCGGGCTGTTCTCGCTCCACCACTTCAGCCACGATGGGCATGTTGTAACGCTCTTTAAAGGCGACGCCAGCGGCAGCGAGATCGACATTCACTTTATCCATCTCGTCCTGAGGAAGGGCGGCCAGATTGATCTTCATTACCTTCTCCTTATTTTGCGGCGGCAACGTTACCGCGATTGCGCGACGATGACAAGCAGAGCGGGATGATCCTCGACTCGTTTATTATACAGCGTTATTCTTTACCATACAGACATAACAAAAAGGAATGATTGTGATGGGTTTATCCGCTTCCCGCGCGGTATGCGCACTGGTTTTTTTGGCCTCAACGGTAATCTCACCCTCCGTGCTGGCGCATGCGCATCTTGAGCAGCAGAGCCCGGCAGCGGACAGCCAGGTGGCGTCACCGCAGGTGCTGACGCTGAATTTCTCCGAAGGTATCGAGCCCGGATTTAGCGGCGTCGTGGTGACGGATGCGCAAAAGCAGGTGATCAAAACCGGTACCGCCACGCGAGACGAAAAGAACAAAGCACAGCTGACCGTTCCGCTGGAACAGACGCTGGCGCCGGGGGCTTACCGGGTGGACTGGCACGTGGTTTCCGTCGACGGCCATAAAACCAAAGGCAGCTATCGCTTCAGCGTGAAATAGCATGCTGGGACTGTTATACGTAGGATTGCGCTTTATCCATTTTGCGGCGCTAATACTCGTTTTTGGCAACGCGCTTTACAGCGTCTGGTTTGCGCCTTCCGGGCTGCACCGCCTGATGGCCCGGCGTTTCCAGCTCCAGCAGAGAGTGGCGTCCATCGTCAGCCTGGCCGCTGCGATCCTGATGTTTATGCTTCAGGGCGGCTTAATGGGCAACGGCTGGGGCGATGTGTTTAACCCGCAAATCTGGTACAGCGTGCTGGGAGCGCGGTTTGGTGGCGTCTGGTTGTGGCAAATTATCCTCGCTGCCATCACCGTTGTCGTCGCGTGGCTCGCGCCGCTGAAAGGCTCGCGCCTGCTGCTGCTCGCCATGGGCCAGCTTATCCTGCTGGCAGGGGTAGGGCACGCGGCGATGAGCGACGGCCCGATGGGGGCGATACAGCGACTCAATCATGCTGTTCACCTGCTGTGTGCCGCAACCTGGGTAGGTGGATTGCTGCCGCTGCTGTTTTGCATGCGTCTGGCGAAAGGACGCTGGCAGAACGCGGCCATCTATACCATGATGCGTTTCTCGCGCGTGGGGCATTATGCCGTCGCAGGCGTGCTGCTTACCGGCGTAGTGAATGCGCTGTTGATTCTGGGCATCCATATTCCCTGGCAGGCTGGCTACGTGCAGTTTTTGTTGTTCAAATGTGCTCTCGTGGCGTTGATGGTGGCAATTGCGCTGGCAAATCGGTATTTTCTGGTGCCACGGTTCCGTCCGGATTCCGGGCGCGCACAACAGATGTTTATCAGGATGACACAGGCAGAGGTGGTGCTGGGCGCGCTGGTTCTGGCAACGGTCAGTCTGTTTGCTACCTGGGAACCCTTCTGACAAGGTTAACTATTAAATGAAAAAGACAGTACTTTCTCTCTTATTGCTGGCCTGCGCGGGAAGCGCTCTGGCGGCACCGCAGGTAATCACCGTAAGCCGCTTTGAAGTGGGCAAAGACAAATGGGCCTTTAATCGCGAAGAGGTGATGCTGACCTGCCGTCCGGGCCATGCGCTGTATGCGATCAACCCGAGCACGCTGGTCCAGTACCCGCTCAACGATACCGCTGAGCAGCAGGTCGCCAGCGGCAAGAGCAGCGGTCAGCCAGTCAGCGTGATTCAGATTGATGACCCGGCCAACCCGGGGCAGAAGATGAGCCTGGCACCGTTTATCGAGCGCGCTGACAAGCTCTGCTGACGTTCAGGTTTCCAATAAAAAACCGCAGATGCTCGCCAAAGCACTGCGGTTTTTCACTTTTAATGATGCTCTGACGCTTTTTTTCAGGCCACTTTTGCTGTGGACTGGAAAACCTGGCGTCGTCATCTATTCTTAAAAGGCAAGGCGACTTAGCCTGCATTAATGCCAACTTTTAGCGCACGGCTCTCTCCCAAGAGCCATTTCCCTGGACCGAATACAGGAATCGTATTCGGTCTCTTTTTATCTATTTGTTTCTCAAAGGTTTCTTCGGTTATGGACCGAAAACCCCGAGAATGGCTGGACAGTACCCTATCCTGACTAAACCATAACATACTCAGGACCGCGTACGTCCAGGGTTTTTTTGCATCTTTGTTAAAAAATTGTGGCCTGGCGATCGCTGTGGAATCTTCGTCGGTGAATTAAAGGCCCGGCCTGATAGTTAAATAATGAATTCCCTGAATTTATCTTTGTTGTTAACGATATACTCGGGGAAATTGTCTGCCGACAACTCTTGCCTGATTAACTTCCTGTCTCGTCCCCAGATATCTTCGGCGTTTTTTATCACCTTCATGATATGTTCCGGGTTGTTGAACTCAGGCAGATCGTATTCCGTGTGGGAGATGGTGGACATTTTTTCTGATATGCGTTCAGGGGTCATAACCCATGAGAAATGCCAGCCACTATTTTCAATGATGCGATTGTTAAGTTTGAACCAGTTCCATTTAAGCCAGGACCAGTTTTTGACGCTTCTGGTGCGTTTAAGATTTCTGAACGACTCAGGCTCGCCGCCAAAAAAATGAACGAGGTTTTTATATTTTGTCGCTCTCGGCAGTTTACATTTTCTTGGGGTGTTATCTGTATTAAAAACCTGCAGATTAAACTGATAATTATAAAAATTCTGATAAAGCGTTGTGCAGAGTTTATTCGCGTTGATAGAGCCGATAACCTGTGGTGAAAAAATCTCGTCCACATCGGAAATTAAAATCAAATCATCATCTTTAGCACTTTTGAGGCCCTGCATGATGGCATTTCTCTGCGCGGCTTCATTCGCCCATGCATCCACCACCAGACCGTCCTGATGCCGATCGCCGCCGTCAGAGGCTTTCATGAGAGGTGTTTCATCATGCACAACATAAATAATTTTATCTTTAAAAGGACCGTATTTATTTATGTCAAAGTGAAGCTGCCGCTTTTTGCCGGTAAAGGTATGCGTTGACTCAACAATAACGAAGCGATCAACAACGCCTGCTAGCGTATTCAGCCTGATATCAAGAAGCATATCTTCATCGTAATACAAGAAGCAGTCGTAAATCATCATCGAAGTCCTTAAATTTTTGCGTCTACCCTGCGCTTTTTCCAACGCATCACGCCATTTATATTTCGCGCAATGCTAACTGAGCAACCTCGCCCTGTGCAAGCCTGCTCTGCGTTATCAATCCTTTTTAAAGGGCGTACAACCCCGTTTTACGATTAAAAATGTGCTTTGATGGACGCCTCAATTTCATCAAGCAGTTCAAAGCGACGACGGTATTCAGCGCGTTTTTTACTGGCTATCTCGGCGAGGGATTTGCGCTCCATCTGCAGCGGCAGCTGCCAGCAGAAGGCGGAAAGTTTTTTTCCACCCAAAGAATCCCAGAATTCGTCATAGCTGGCGTGGAAATGACGGCCTTTGCTGAGGCGATAGCGCAGCGCGCGGAAAACGTGTCCCTCATCGCTGACGGCAAAAATGGCCCGAACAGATGACTGCGCTGCCAGCTGGAAAAGTACCTCCATCAGCACGCGCTTGGGAAACAGGCCATGGCAGGCGCGAGTTGCCAGTTTAATGGCATCTCGTGACACGCATCGACGGGGTCCCTGAAGTCCGCCAATGACCATAACGGGCTGGCCATTACTGCGGGCGACGCTAAAGGTCAGGCTAGCCAGAAGCGTATTCTCGTTGTCGCGCAGCCAGAGCGTGCTCTCACCTTCACGCTCGGCTTTGCCGGCTGAGGACGCATTAACCGTGTAGGTCACGCCGTCTTTGACATGGAACTGCGCAATAGGTTGTTCCTGCGCGCCGGTCATAGCCTGGGCAAGACGGCTCTCCTTCAGGCGATCGATCCAGTAGTAATGGTTAACGATAGCGTCGGCGCGATCGTTTGCCGTCAGACCGCGCATCAGGTACTGCCGATGGGTCTTGCTGGGCAACGTAATTTGCGATGTCAGCAATTTGTCGAAATCGTCACGGCCAGAGAGGGCTTCCAGCATGCGATGGGTGGAAGACCAAAAGAGCAGGGAGCGTAAAAGGAACTTCATTCGGTAGTCGCGTTTCCGCCAGATTGGCCCCGGGACGCGTTTGCCGTTCACCAGCTCGGAAATAATATTCGTGCGATGCGGATAGAAAACATCGTTATGTAGCTGTGTATTAGACACGTGAAGACCTCTCGTTTTTATCTCCCCTTATTCTAAGGAGCCAGTAAAAAGGGATTAAGAGCGCGCGGATCTTTATTTCTCTTTGGTTTACCGTTTGTTTTACTTTGTACGGGCTGCGCTGATCTTCTTGCGCTTTTGACGGCGGCTATACTGTTAAAGGGAGGCCTTATGTATCAGCGAATAGAAGGTGGAGAGTGGCGTCACGTATGGGTTGTCAGCGACATACACGGCTGTTACCAGAGGCTCATGGAGGAACTGAAACGCCGTCATTTCAATCCTTATGAGGATTTACTTATTTCCGTTGGCGATCTGATCGATCGTGGTCCGGACAGCGTGAAATCATTGCAGCTCATCAATGAGAAATGGTTTCGAGCAGTGCGGGGCAACCATGAGCAAATGGCAATAGATAGCCTGGATAATAATGATTTTGCGCTCTGGACAATGAATGGCGGAATGTGGTTTTCGCGGCTTGAGCATGAAGAGCAGCAGCGGGCGCGCTCGTTACTTAACGCATGTCGTGCGTTACCGCATATTATCGAAATTACCTGCGCAAACGGGTTGAACGTTATTGCTCATGCTGATTACCCGGCGGAGGAATACCGCTGGGAAAAACCGGTAAGCGCCCAGCGCGTGTTATGGGATCGCGACCGCCTGATGGGGTTTATGGTGGGCAAAGGGCAGGGAATTAGCGGGGCGGATCATTTCTGGTTCGGCCATACGCCCGTCGATAGACGCTATGATTTTTCAAACCTGCACTATATTGATACCGGTGCGGTTTTTGACGGGTACTTCACGCTGGCGCAACTGCAGTAATAAATAACCCGCCTTCGGGCGGGTTCTCTTTAGGTCAGGCAAGGCGCATGACCCAGGCATCGGTTTTACTATCGTAATGCTCGCGGTAAAGAACAGAATGTTCGCCATCAAGTATCGCCGGGACGCTGGTGTCCGCATCCCATGCATCGAGCTGCATGCACAAATCCGGGTCGGATTTGCAGGGAATACTTAACGTTCGATCGCCTTGTGCTTCGCCGCGCAGTTCTGCGTCGTCGATCTCAAAAGCGCCAATACGCACGCTGGTTTTCGTCATAGTGCTCTCCGGGTCGGTTGTCAAAATCTGGTATGACCAGTATGGGCATCCATTTTTGATCGTAGACAAGGAGAGCAAAATCGCCAGTAAAAAAATGCGCTTTTTTCAGGCGGTGCGATCGTTACCGGTAAACAGTCGGCCATCCCGGACCAGTTCGCGCGGATAGCTGTTTTTAAGCCTTGAACCGACCTTTTTAGCCAGCCCCAGCGGGAATCCCTGATAGGTCACCACCACTTCATCTGCGGAAGGCGAGCTGTCAGGATAAACATCGCGGCCACGGTACCACTCTTCGGCTTCCTGTTGCGTCAGGGCGAACGTATTCTCATGACCGGCAAGCGCGATGACCGCCTCATGCTGCCAGCGATAGCCTTTATTATGCACTTCCGCCAGGCGGATCCCGATTCGGGAAAAACGGACCTTTCCGATGAGCGGTGCGATCTCTGCCGGGAACAACCATACCTCTTTATCACGCACCCAGAGTTGCAGGCTCTCATCCCAGACCAGGCCAACCTTTTCGGCGGCGGCGACAAGCTGTGCTGCATCGCGCCCTTTGAGGGGGGCAAACGGGAAGTTGCCGACCTTGAATTTGGGGGCGGGCAGGGGAGCAACCGCCTGCGTTTTACGCAGACGCGCCACAAAGAACCCTTCGCAGTCGTAAATCTGCGGGAACACGTGGAGGAAACCTTCCGGCGTGACCGCCTCCTGTGCCGAGGAAAACAGATCGTTAAGCGGCAGGAGCTCGACCGCATCCGGATATTGCGCTTTCAGCCACAGGCAGACGTCTTCGTTTTCATCGCGGTTTAAGGTGCATGTTGAATACACCAGCGTGCCGCCGGGGCGCAGGGCGTGGAACGCGCTGTCGATCAGCTCGCGCTGCGTGGCGGCGATCTCAAGATTGCTCTCCACGGACCAGTTCTTTAACGCATCGGGATCTTTACGCACTACCCCTTCACCGGAGCAGGGGGCATCCAGCAGGATGGCATCAAACATTTCCGGCAGGGCGGCGCCAAAGACGCGACCGTCGAAGTGCGTAAGAGCGACATTGTGAATGCCGCAGCGGCTGATATTGGCATGCAACACCTTCACGCGGCTGGCGGAAAATTCGTTGGCGAGGATTGCTCCGCGATTGCCCATGCGCGCGGCAATCTGCGTGGTTTTCGAACCGGGCGCGGCGGCGACATCCATCACGCGTTCAGGCGCGTTGCCGTCGGCGAACAGGGCGGCAACCGGTAGCATCGAGCTCGCTTCCTGAATATAAAACAGACCGCTCAGATGTTCTGCGGTACTTCCCAGCGGCACCGTGTCTTCGTCATCGCGGTCGATCCAGAATCCCTCTTCACACCACGGAATCGGTGTAAGCTGCCAGCCGTACGGAGAAACCAGCGTCAGAAAATCCTCGACGCTGATTTTCAGGGTGTTGACGCGAATGCTGCGGCGTAACGGACGCTGACAGGCGGCGATAAAATCGTCCAGCGACAGATGAGAGGGAAGCGCCTCGCGCATCTGCGCCAGGAATTGATCGGGAAGAAATACGGAGTTTTGAGCCACGAGCACACCACAGGGAAAAGTTCAGGTGCGCAGTGTAACATAAAGGCTCCGGTGCGTTGACACCGGAGCCTGTCAGATTAACGCGGCAGGGCCGTTCCCCATTCGCGCCACTCTTTCGGTTCGCTTTCCAGCAGCAGGAAGTGTTTACCCGGCTGCGCTTTCGGCGCCAGCGGCGTTCCCGGCGGGGTGGCAAAGGCAATACCGCCGCGGATGAACTGGTTGAAGGTACCGGTTTTCACCACGCCACCCGTCAGGCCGAAGTCCAGCGAATAGCCGGATGCCAGCCAGAACACCGAGTTATTACGTACCAGATGCTGGTAACGCTCGCTGATGCGTAGCGCCACCATCACGCGGTCGGAGAGCGTGCCGAGCGTGAGACCCGTAACCGTACCCACCTCAATGCCGCGGAACAGCACCGGCGTACCGATGCCAAGCGAGCCCGCCTCCGGCACTTCCACTACAATGCTCAGGCCGCCAAGGTAGCGCGAGTCGGTAATGGTAGCTTCCTGCAGCTCGAAATCACGACGGGCTTTGCCCTGGCCGGGCTCGACGTTGATGTAAGGCTGCAGAATGGTGTCGAGATGCTCAACGCCCGCGGCCGAAATCTGCGGGGTTACCACCGAGAAGCGGGAACCCGAGCGGGCGAAGGTCTGCACATATTCCGGATAAAGCACGGCGGTGGCCTGCACCTCGTTGCGCGAGGTGATGAGCGTCAGCTTCTGGATCTGCCCGATATCAATGCCCAGGTAGCGAATTGGCATGCCTTCCGCCAGCTTGCCGGCATCGAACGCATGCAGGGTAATCTGCCCACCCACGGCACGCGCGGCGGTTTCGGACGGGAAGAGAATTCGCTTATCGCCTTTACGCAGGTTCGCGCCCGCGCCGCTGAGGTTATCAAAGCTGATCGCCCCGCGCAGCGCGCGTGAGAGCGGGGAGGCCTGCACGGTCAGGCCGTTGCCGTTAAGCTGCACCTTCGCGCCGCCCTCGGCCCAGAAGACGCTGTTTGGGGTCAGCAGCTTGCGGTACTCGGGCTTGATATGCAGTTCGATATCAAACGCGTCCGCACGCGGGCGAACGGCGATCACCTCCCCAACCTCAAACTTGCGGTAGAGCACCACGGAGCCCGCCTGAACGTCAGGCAGCGTCTCGGCGCTTAAGGTCAGGGTCGTGGTTGGCATATCGCTCAGGCTGTTTTCAATCGCTTTGTCCAGGTTGGCGTACAGCGGGTAGCTGTCGCGAACGGGGCCTTTATTGCCCGGCAAAATGCGAATGCCGCCGTTAACCCATTCGCTGGCGCTGGCGCCGAGGAACTCCACGCCGTCCAGACCCACCTTCACGTCGACGCGGCTGTTCACCACGAACTTACTGTCGCCATGGACGAGGTTGCTGTATTGCGGATCGATAGCTACCGAGAAGCTCACGCCATTTTCGGAGAGCGTTCGCTCCAGCACCTGACCCACCTGTACGCCGTGCAGAATCAGCGGCTGACCGGCCTCAATGCCGTAACTTTCAGGCGCATTGAGCGTAACCGTCACGACGCCCGGCTTTTGCAGCAGCGCTTTATCCGCCGGGGCAATGACGAAGCTATTGCTGGGCTGACCTTCACCGGGGATCAGTTCAAAGGTATTTCCGGTCAGCAGCGTGCTGAGGCTGGCATCGTTCAGAGAGAGTTTAGGGCTGCGCATCTCGATGCGCGTTTTCTCGCGCAGGAGATCGACCACGCTCGGATCGACCGTCATTTCGCCTGTGACCGAGCCGCCCGGATTGAGCGTCATTTTGGTGAGCTGGCCGACCTGCAGTCCCTGGTACATCAGCGGCGTTGACCCCGCTTTCAGCCCTTTGGCATCAGGCAGAACGAGCTTAACGATCACGCCACGCTGGCTGTGCGCCAGGTCGGCGTACAATCCGAAGGTGTCATCCGCGGTGGCTGGGCTTGAGTTTTCCGGGGAGTCAAAGGCAATGGCGCCGTTCACCAGGGCGGCCAGACTCTCAAGCTTCACTTTTGCACCGCTCAGGCTGAGGTCGGCATCGACGCCGGACACGTTCCAGAAGCGGCTGCCTTTTTTCACCAGATTGGTGAAGCGACGCTCGATCAGCACATCAATGGTGACGCCCTGTTTATTCGGGTTGATGCTGTAATCATACACACGGCCAACCGGAATCTTGCGGAAGTAGACCAGCGAGCCGCTGTTCAGCGAGCCCAAATCCGGTGCCTGAAGATGGATCATCAGATCGCCGTTATTGAGGCGGTATTTCGGCTGCGTATCCAGCGCGACAAAGTGATCCTGCGGTTCACCCTTGCCCGGCATCATGCCGATGTAGTTGCCGCCAACCAGCGCATCCAGCCCGGACACGCCGGCCAGAGAAGCTTTCGGCGTCACCAGCCAGAACTGCGTTTCGCTGCGAAGAGCATCCTGCATGTCAGATTTAATACTGACCCGCACCTGAATCTTGTTAAGCCCTTTTCCAAGGGAGATGTCCTGAACCGTACCGACTTCGACCCCCTGAAAACGAACGGGGGTTCGTCCGGCGACGATGCCGTCGGCGGTCTGAAAATCAATGGTGACGGTACTGCCGCGATCTTCATAGCTCGTCCAGATAAGCCAGCCTGCAATCATCAGGGCGATGACGGGCAGCAACCAGAATGGCGAAATGCGGCGTTTAGTTTTAATTCTCGCTTCAGTCGGCGAAGCGGGGGTTTCCTGACTCATGTGCATCCCAAAGTAAGCGGCTATCCAGCCATTCCACAGCAAGAATAGTCAATATCACCGCAGAGCCGAAATAAAAAGCCGCGGGTCCCATAGTAAAAGCAAGAAGCTGGTCGCGATTGATCAGCGACATCATCAGCGAAATCACAAACAGATCCAGCATTGACCAGCGGCCAATCCAGGTGACGAATCGCAGAAGCAGAATACGGGTACGTAAACCTTGTTCACACTTAAAGTGAATGCTGACGAGCAGGGTAAACATCACCACCACTTTGGTAAAGGGAACCAGGATACTGGCAATAAAGACGATGGCCGCCACCCCAACGTTACTGTGTGCAAGGGAGATAATACCGGAGAGGATAGTATCTTCCTGACGGCCACCGTTCACGTAAATAATGGATATCGGCAGCATATTGGCCGGGAACAGAAACACCAGGGAGGCAATCAGCGCCGCCCAGCATTTTTGCAGGCTGTTGTTGCGTCGTAACCTCAACGGTATGTGGCAGCGCGGGCAGCGTCCACGCTTGTCGGGCAACCCGGTGTAATGGCATCCCAGACAGACGCGGAGGTTTTCATCCGGGCGGGTGGCAGGGCGCTGCGGGTAAAAACGCTCCCAAAGCTGCTCAACGTTCAGGTGGATCAGTGTCAGGATGCTGAGCAATACCAGGCAGATAAAGGCAAAAAGCCCGACGCCCGGCTGCAGAAAGGCATAGTCCTGCACCTTGATTGATGCCACGCCCACGCCCACCAGATAGATATCCAGCATGACCCACTCTTTAAGCTTTTCCAGCATCAGCAATACCGGACGCAGGTTCATTCCCAGGATGTTACCAAACCACAGGTAGGCAATGGCTGCAACCAGCACCAGCGGCGCGCCGACAACGCAGAACAGTACCATGGCGGCGGTGAGAGGATCGCCCTGGCTCGTCATCTGCCAGATACCCTGCAGCACGTTAGCGTCAATGCGCACACCAAGCAGGTAAAGCTTCAGAAGCGGTTCGGTCCAGGCGAAAGGCATCAGCAGCAGCATGGTAACGGCCATAGCGGCAAGGCGGGTTAACGACCAGTCGCGGCCGTCACGAATTTTAGCGTCGCAGCGGGGACAAAAGGCGCTTTGGTGCGATTTCATCTTCGGCAACATAAAAAGCGTATCGCACTGGGGGCAACGCTGATAATGTGCACGAGGCAAAGCGTCGCTTACCGTATGGACAGTTATCTTTTTTGTCGGCGTAATTTTGGTTGTTTTTAAGGCCATCAGCTGCGCGCAAATAAGTATTGTTGAACGTTATATTAACTCATGAACGGATTCATCTTGAGCATGAGCGCATTTATTGCTTATTTTAATAGGCTATGCGGTAATTTTGTAAGACAACTAAGTGATTGAATAATGAACAAAACAGAATTCTACGCGGATCTGAACCGCGATTTTAAGGCATTGATGGCAGGTGAAACCAGCTTCTTAGCCACTCTGGCAAATACTAGCGCATTGCTGTTCGAACGGCTATCCGATGTGAACTGGGCTGGCTTTTATCTCCTGGAAGGTGAAACGCTGGTGCTGGGTCCGTTTCAGGGCAAACTGGCCTGCGTGCGTATTCCGGTAGGGCGCGGCGTATGCGGTACCGCGGTGGCCGAGAATCAGGTTCAGCGCGTGGAAGATGTTCATGCGTTTGACGGGCATATCGCCTGTGATGCTGCCAGCAATTCAGAGATCGTTCTGCCGCTGGTGGTAAAAAATCAGATTATTGGCGTTCTGGATATCGACAGTACGGTCTTCAGTCGCTTTACAACCGAGGATGAACAGGGGCTGCGCGAGCTGGTGGCGAATCTGGAAAACGTCCTCGCTGCAACCGATTATCAAAAATTCTTTGCGAGCGTCGCAGGATAATCAACGGATAACGTAGCATTTACTGATAGCGTCATTATAATGACGCCTGTTCATGCCTGCGCTTGTTGGCAACGTCCGTTGTAATCAGGAAATTTCATGGAAAATCAACCTAAGTTGAATAGCAGTAAAGAAGTTATCGCATTTCTGGCCGAGCGTTTCCCGCAGTGCTTCAGCGCGGAAGGTGAAGCACGTCCCCTGAAAGTCGGTATTTTTCAGGATCTGGTAGCGCGTGTTGAAGGGGAAATGAACCTCAGCAAAACTCAGCTGCGTTCTGCCTTACGTCTTTATACTTCGAGCTGGCGTTACCTGTACGGTATCAAACCGGGCGCGACCCGCGTGGATCTCGACGGCAACCCTTGTGGCGAGCTGGACGAGCAGCACGTAGAACACGCGCGCAAGCAGCTGGAAGAAGCCAAAGCACGCGTTCAGGCACAACGTGCAGAACAGCAGGCGAAAAAACGCGAAGCCGCAGCGGCAAACGGCCAGGAAGAAGCGCCTCGTCGTGAGCGTAAACCACGTCCTGCGCCGCGTCGTCACGACAATAACGATCGCAAACCGCGTGCAGACAAACCAGCAGCGAAAGCCCCTCGTGCGCCTCGTGAAGAGCAGCGCCATACTCCGGTTTCTGACATTAACGCCCTGAGCGTGGGTCAGGCTCTGAAAGTAAAAGCGGGCAACAACGCAATGGACGCCACCGTACTGGAAATCACCAAAGATGGCGTTCGTGTACAGCTGACTTCTGGTATGTCAATGATTGTACGCGCAGAACACTTGTTGTTCTGAAACGGAGGCCAAGCCTGGCATGAACACTTTTTTTAAGCTCACCGCGCTGGCGGGCCTGTTTGCCATAACAGGTCACGCTTTCGCAGTGGACGATATCACGCGTGTTGATCAAATTCCGGTACTCAAGGAAGAGACGCAGCACGCGACGGTAAGCGAACGTGTAACCTCTCGCTTTACCCGCTCGCACTATCGTCAGTTCGATCTCGATCAGGCCTTTTCGGCCAAAATCTTTGACCGCTATCTGAACTTGCTGGATTACAGCCATAACGTTTTGCTCGCCAGCGATGTCGAGCAGTTCGCTAAGCGCAAATCCGAGGTGGGTGATGAGCTGCGGTCAGGCAAGCTGGATCTGTTCTACGATCTCTACAACCTGTCGCAAAAGCGCCGCTTTGAACGCTATCAGTACGCTCTGAAAGTGCTTGAACGTCCAATGGACTTCACCGGCAACGACACCTTCAATCTCGATCGCAGCAAAGCGCCCTGGCCGAAAGACGAAGCCGAGCTGAACGCGCTGTGGGATGGAAAGGTCAAATACGACGAGCTGAGCCTCAAGCTGACCGGCAAAGATGAAAAAGAGATCCGCGACACGCTGACGCGTCGTTACAAATTTGCCATTCGCCGTCTGGCGCAGACCAACAGTGAAGATGTTTTCTCACTGGCGATGACCGCCTTTGCGCACGAAATCGATCCGCACACCAACTATCTCTCTCCACGCAATACCGAACAGTTCAATACTGAGATGAGCCTGTCTCTGGAAGGTATTGGCGCGGTACTGCAAATGGATGATGACTACACGGTGATCAACTCCATGGTCGCGGGCGGCCCGGCATCCAAAAGCAAAGCGATAAGCGTAGGCGATCGCATTGTGGGGGTAGGACAAACCGGTCAGAGCATGGTTGATGTCATTGGCTGGCGTCTGGACGATGTGGTTGCGCTGATCAAAGGTCCGAAAGGCAGCAAAGTTCGTCTGGAAATTCTGCCTGCCGGTAAAGGCACCAAAACCCGTATCGTGACCCTGACCCGCGAGCGTATCCGTCTGGAAGACCGCGCGGTGAAAATGTCGGTGAAAACCGTGGGTAAAGAGAAGGTGGGTGTCCTGGATATCCCTGGCTTCTACGTGGGGCTGACGGACGATGTAAAAGTTCAGCTGCAGAAACTTGAGAAGCAGAACGTGAGCAGCGTCATTATCGACCTGCGCACGAACGGTGGCGGTGCGCTGACCGAAGCGGTGTCGCTCTCAGGCTTGTTTATCCCGTCTGGCCCTGTTGTACAGGTGCGTGATAACAACGGTAAAGTTCGTGAAGATGCTGATAACGACGGTGTGGTCTATTACAAAGGCCCGCTGGTGGTCCTGGTTGACCGCTTCAGCGCGTCCGCATCTGAAATCTTTGCCGCTGCAATGCAGGACTATGGCCGCGCGCTAATCGTGGGTGAGCCCACCTTCGGCAAAGGTACTGTTCAGCAGTATCGCTCGCTGAACCGTATTTACGATCAGATGCTGCGTCCGGAATGGCCTGCGCTGGGCTCCGTTCAGTACACCATTCAGAAGTTCTACCGCGTTAACGGCGGCAGTACGCAGCGTAAAGGCGTAACGCCGGATATCATGATGCCGACCGGCACGGAAGAGACCGAAACCGGCGAGAAGTTTGAAGATAACGCGTTGCCGTGGGACAGCATCAATGCTGCGACATTCGTGAAGGCGGGTGATATGACGCAGTTTGGCCCTGAGCTGCTGAAAGCGCATAATGAACGCATCGCGAAAGATCCGGAATTCCAGTACATCATGAAGGACATTGCGCGTTTCAATGCCCTGAAAGATAAGCGGAATATTGTTTCTCTGAACTACGCTCAGCGTGAAAAAGAGAACAACGAGGACGACGCAACGCGTCTGGCGCGTATCAACGATCGCTTCAAGCGAGAAGGTAAGCCTCTGCTCAAGAAACTGGACGATCTGCCAAAAGATTACCAGGAGCCGGATCCGTACCTGGACGAGACGGTGCATATCGCGCTCGACCTGGCGAATCTGGAAAAAGAGAAGCCTGCCGTACAGCCCGCTCCGGCAAAATAATCTCCCAACAGGCACAAGAAATTGTGCCTGTTTCTTTTTGTTCTGCATCCTTCCGTCAGGCTGATTTCCAATTGTGTAAAGTTGTGTCTTTCTGGTGACTTACGCCCACCGGATGCTTGAAAATAGCCGCAATACCCATACGATGTGGGTAATCGCATAGTGCGTTTTGTTAAACTGAGGTAAAAAGAAAATTATGATGCGAATCGCGCTCTTCCTGCTCACCAACCTCGCGGTGATGGTGGTTTTCGGGCTCGTGCTAAGCCTGACGGGAATTCAGTCGAGCAGCGTTCAGGGTCTGTTGATTATGGCGCTGCTGTTTGGTTTTGGTGGCTCTTTCATTTCCCTGCTGATGTCAAAGTGGATGGCGCTGAAATCCGTCGGCGGTGAGGTGATTGAACAGCCGCGTAACGACATGGAACAGTGGCTGATGAATACGGTGGCACAGCAGTCTAAGCAGGCAGGCATCGCCATGCCGCAGGTTGCTATTTACCATGCCCCGGATATTAACGCCTTTGCTACGGGGGCCCGTCGTGATGCCTCGCTGGTTGCCGTGAGCACCGGCCTGTTGCAGAACATGAGCCGTGACGAAGCAGAAGCGGTCATCGCGCACGAAATCAGCCATATCGCCAACGGTGACATGGTGACCATGACCCTGATTCAGGGCGTGGTGAACACCTTCGTTATCTTTATCTCCCGTATCCTGGCGCAGATAGCGGCGGGCTTTATGGGCGGCAACCGTGATGAAGGTGAAGAGAGTAACGGTAATCCGCTGATCTACTTCGCCGTCTCCATGGTGCTGGAACTGGTGTTCGGTATTCTGGCCAGCATTATCACCATGTGGTTCTCCCGTCACCGTGAGTTCCATGCGGATGCCGGTTCAGCGAAGCTGGTAGGGCGTGAAAAGATGATAGCTGCTCTGCAGCGTCTGAAAACCAGCTACGAGCCGCAGGAAGCGAACAGCATGATGGCCTTCTGCATCAACGGCAAATCAAAGTCGCTGAGCGAGCTGTTTATGTCTCACCCGCCGCTGGATAAACGTATTGAAGCGCTGCGCAGTGGAGAATACCTGAAGTAACGCTAAGCGCTTAAATAAGCCGGGCAGGAGAAGACTCCGCCCGGCTTTTTTTATGCCTGAACGCCGGGTTGGGTCACGCGCAACCCGCTGACGATGGCTGCAAGGGTGGCAAGCGCACCTGCGGTGAGAAGCGCAACGTGGTTGCCGTTTTGCCCGGCAAGGTTAAACATCAGGGCAACCAGCGCCGCACCGGTGCTTTGCCCCAGCAGACGCGCGGTCCCCAGCATGCCGCTGGCCCCTCCGCTGCGGTGGCGCGGCGCAGAGGTAATAATGGTGTGGTTGTTGGGGGACTGAAACAGGCCAAACCCGGCTCCGCACAGGATCATGCGCCAGATGATGTCCAGATCCCCTGGCGATGATGGCAGCAGCGCCAGCGCGAAAAGACCTGTTGCCATCACGGCCAGCCCCACCGCGCCCAACAAACCGGCATGTACACGTTCTATTAAATAACCTGCCAGCGGTGCCATCACCATCGTCGCCAGCGGCCAGGGGGTTAACAGCAGCCCGGTCTCCACTTCGGAACGTCCTATCACGCTTTGCAGGAAGAAGGGCAAAGAAACCAGGGCCAGCATCTGGGCGCAGAATGAGCAAATTGAGGTGCAGATGGAAAGCGAAAAGAGGGGAATACGCAGCAGATCGACCGGCAGTAAGGGCACCGGCAGGGAAAGCTGGCGGCGAACAAAGAAGAAGCCCGTCACCAGCAGGGCAACAAGCTCCACGGCGGTTAGCATCAGGGATTGACCCTGCGCAAAACCGCTCAGGGCGGTAATCAGCAGACCAAAGGTGAGCGCATTCATCACCGCGCTTGCCACGTCAAAGCGCGGCATGGTGCTTTTCGGGCCGTTAGCGGGGAGAAATCGCAGGGCAAAGAAGATGGCCACGATACCCAGCGGCACGTTTATGGCGAACAGCCACTGCCACGAGGCGACAGAAAGAATGGCCGCTGCAATCGTTGGCCCGGCGGCAGAAGAGACCGCGACAATAAACGAATTTATCCCCATGCCGCTGCCCAGATGGCGGTACGGATAGATTAGGCGGATTAGCGCCGTATTGACGCTCATCAGCGCCGCGCCGCCAAAACCTTGCGCGATGCGTGCCAGCGTCAACGTATGCAGAGAGTCCGAAAGGGCGCACAGCAGTGATGTAAAGGTAAATACCACCAGCCCGCACTGATATACCCGACGGTGGCCGAACATATCGCCCAGAAAAGAGAAAGAGAGCAGGGAAACCACAATCGCAATCTGATAGGCGTTAACAATCCATATCGAACTGGCCGGGGAAGCATGCAGATCGGTGGCAATGGTGGGAAGGGCAACGTTCGCAATCGCGCCGTCAAGAACGGCCATTGAGATACCAATAATAATCGTAGCGATAGCGCCATACCGCTGGGGCAAAGGCAGGCCATCGGAAAGGTTCTTTTCCATCGGGGATAAAAAGCTCAGAGTGAAATTATTCTCAGGGTAACTATTTTAGCATCGTTAACACCGTTTTATGTCGCAGATTTGTAACGAAGTAAACGCGGATTGATTGCAGGTAACATGACGGGAATTTATAATAAAAACCGGTTCTGATTTTTATAAAACACTCTCTATGAGGTGGTAAATGGCAATTGCGGATTTGGATAAACAGCCAGATTCAGTTTCTTCCGTGCTGAAGGTGTTTGGCATCTTACAGGCGCTCGGGGAAGAGCGTGAAATTGGTATCACAGAGTTGTCACAGCGCGTGATGATGTCGAAAAGCACCGTTTACCGCTTTTTGCAAACCATGAAATCACTGGGTTACGTTGCACAGGAAGGCGAATCTGAAAAATATTCTCTGACGCTGAAACTGTTTGAACTGGGTGCCCGGGCATTGCAAAACGTGGATCTGATCCGTAGCGCGGATATTCAGATGCGCGAGATCTCCCGCCTGACCAAAGAGACTATCCACCTGGGCGCGCTGGATGAAGACAGTATTGTTTACATCCATAAAATTGACTCCATGTATAACCTGCGTATGTATTCGCGCATTGGTCGTCGCAACCCGCTTTACAGCACGGCAATTGGTAAGGTTCTGCTGGCGTGGCGCGATCGTGAAGAAGTTAAACAGATTCTCGATGGCGTGGAGTACAAACGCAGCACTGAACGCACCATTACTAACACCGATGAATTATTAAAGGTGCTCGATAAGGTGCGTGAGCAAGGGTACGGCGAAGATAACGAAGAACAGGAAGAAGGGCTGCGCTGTATTGGCGTTCCGGTGTTTGACCGTTTTGGCGTCGTTATCGCGGGGTTGAGCATCTCTTTCCCAACGCTTCGCTTCTCGGAAGAGCGCCTGCACGAGTACGTGGCTATTCTGCATACCGCCGCGCGTAAGATTTCAGAACAGATGGGTTACCACGACTATCCGTTCTAACCCCGGTTAGCATAAAAAAACGCCGCATTTTTGCGGCGTTTTTTATTCGTCGTTAACGCTGTGGCTCAGCCATTATCAATCACGACGGAGGTCTTACGCAGTACCGGGCAGTTGGTTAACCCAATGATCCCGCTATCAGAATGGAGATACTGCGCCGTGCTGACTCCCTGTGCTGTTAAATACTTACATTGAATGCCTAACCCTGCGGCGTTTTCGGTGCTTCCCACCAGCACGCCATAACCCGTTAAAAGAAGGCCAATCCAGAGTATCGCCAGTGCAACAATTGTACGAATAATTAAGCGCATTATTACCTCTTTATCATTGTTATCATGATGCTAGCCTAACCGGTTTACGTAATGAAACAAGTGCAGGATTCTGAAAAGAGCCTGATGGCGCTACAGTTAGTCCTTGTTTAAGATAACCGTGATAACCTGGTCATATCAGGTCTGTAAACGGAGTGTGGAGTGAAAAAAATACGCTGGGTGATTCTGATTATCGTGCTGATAGCGTGCGTGGTGTTGTGGACGCAGACTATCAACGTGATGTGCGATCAGGATGTACAGTTTTTTAGCGGCGTTTGCGCAATCAATAAGTTTATTCCGTGGTAGCACGCATTTTTTCTTCAGGTGATTTCCTTCCTTCGCGCCAGTGGTAAAATAGACGTTTTTATTGAGGTGGTGAAATGGGTGAGTTACTGAATTCAGGGCTGCTAAATATGGCATCCCTGACGATCTCTTTGGTTGTTCTGCTGGTGGGGCTGGTCATTTGGTTTTTCGTAAACCGTGCCAGTTCACGTACCAATGAGCAGATCGAACTGCTGGAAGCGCTGCTTGAGCAGCAAAAACGGCAGAATGCACTGTTGCGTCGTCTGTGCGAGGCTAACGAGCCGGAAGAGAAAGAAGCACAAAAAGAAGCGGTCGCTGACGAGAACAACGATCAAGACGATTTTATCCGCCTGGTGGCTGAGCGTTAATCGTATTATTCCGGGAGGTGGCAGTGGTCTGGAAAAATCCCTGGTATGACCCCTCCCTGAAACATCACACCCCAAACGGTTTTCGTAATACCACTTCTGCAGGACACCAGCCTGGCGACATTGAACGCTGGCGCAAAGAACGCAAAGCAGCTGGCTTACCGAAGCCGCCCGCGCTCGGCTACGATGACTTTATCCGGCGGTGGTGGCAACCGGCCGATCTTCAGCAGCCGCAGCAGGATGGGGCGTGGTGGCTCGGACATGCGAGCATACTGCTGCAGCTGGACGGCAATATCCTTCTTACCGATCCCGTTTTTTCAAGGCGCGCTTCTCCACTTCCTTTCTTAGGGCCGCAGCGTAGAACGCCTCCGGCACTCTCTGTCGATCAACTGCACCAGCTTGACGCGGTCGTTATCTCGCATAACCATTACGATCATCTTGATGAACTCACTGTTCGCCACATTCTCAAACGCTTTCCGGACGTTAGCGTGTTTGTTCCTTTAGGCCTGGGCGGCTGGTTTCGCCGCCGGGGCGCAAAACAGGTGGTTGAGCTCGACTGGTGGCAGAGTTTTACCTGGCAGGGGATAACATTATCCGCCGTACCGGCGCAGCACTGGAGTATGCGCACGCTCTGGAACCGCAATCGCTCATTGTGGTGCGGCTGGGTCTTTGAAGGGCGGCATCACCGGTTCTGGTTTAGTGGCGATACCGGCTATTCGCCTGAGCTGCTGTTGATACCGGAACGTTTGGGGAAAATTGATGCTGCAGCATTGCCCGTTGGCGCCTATGCTCCGCGATGGTTTATGGCCGTACACCATATGGATCCCCAGTCTGCCGTTGCGCTGTGGCAACAGTTAGGTTGCCCGCTGGCGTTCCCTGTTCACTGGGGCGTGTTTGAGCTGGCGGATGAAGCGCTGGATGACCCCATAAAAGAATTAACTGATGCGCTGGATAATGTAGCACCAGTTAATAATACTTTCAGGATACTGAAAGTTGGCGAGTATTTACCCTTATAAACGAAGCGATAAATTGTTGCGTATATTGTGTATGTATTCGTCGTCAGGAAAATTTTAATTTTATCGAAACGTTTTGCTTGCCTTGTTTTGATGCAGAGTCATAAAAATTTCATTATTTTGGTGCATAACACTGCTAATTACCTGATGGATTTTAATACAGAAGGGTGCTGATTATTAACATCGTTTTTGGCTGAAACAATACGGTCACGTTACAATGATTTAAGCATAAGTTTTCACAATTTGTTCTAACTCAATCAACGCCAAAGATTTCTTTTCCCGACTGCTGGACGCATTGTAATGATTGAGCTATGTTAAAAAAGTCTTAGATTACAGCGGTTGTGCAAGCAGCGTTGAGTCTGTGTAAGGGAGTATAGCCGTCTGTTTGAGAAGCGCATAATTGTGCAATTCCTTACAGACAGTGTTCGAATTTGTGCGGCGGATCGAGACATGTTTAAAAATGGCTTGCCATATTAAACATAGTGTGTGATAACACGTTTTGGGTCAAACGAGGTACAGTTCTGTTTATGTGTGGCATTTTCAGTAAAGAAGTCCTGAGTAAACACGTTGTCGTTGAATACCGCTTCTCTGCCGAACCTTATATTAGTGCCTCATGCAGTAATGTCTCAGTTTTATCTCAGTTAATGCCTGCGGGCTAAGAAAACACTCTAAGGAATTTTGCAAAATGGCAAAGATTAAAGGTCAAGTTAAGTGGTTCAACGAGTCTAAAGGTTTTGGTTTCATTACTCCTGCTGATGGCAGCAAAGACGTGTTCGTACACTTCTCTGCAATCCAGGGTAACGGCTTCAAAACTCTGGCCGAAGGCCAGAACGTTGAGTTCGAAATTCAGGACGGCCAGAAAGGCCCAGCTGCAGTTAACGTAACTGCTATCTGATCGAACCGCTGCTGACTGGGGCGCATAGCGCTTCACTCTCAGACATAAAGCCTCGCATCATGCGGGGCTTTTTTATTCCCTATCTTTCAAAATATTACTATCTACGGTCTTGTTAGCACCTTGTTGCAAAGCTGCGAGGTTAGTATCACAGTTTCGCCTCCCTAAGCGCATCTTTTCTCGTTAAATCAGAGCGTTGTTTAACAGCCCTGGGGTTCAGGTGAAGAAAAAATTGATATTAACCGCTGGCAATTTCACGCCGGCGCGTTTCGCGCTGCTCTGTTTCGCTATT
The DNA here is from genome assembly GCF_014895915.1 of Enterobacter cloacae complex sp. P13B. Lineage (NCBI taxonomy): Bacteria > Pseudomonadati > Pseudomonadota > Gammaproteobacteria > Enterobacterales > Enterobacteriaceae > Enterobacter > Enterobacter cloacae complex sp. P13B. Next base: position 75,341 of record NZ_JADBQN010000007.1, on the reverse strand, counting down.
TTCTGCAGTCTGGCCTTTTTACTTGGCCGCGTTGCCTGGCTACAAATCATCAAACCTGACAATCTGGTGAAGCAAGAAGATATGCGATCCCTCCGTCAGCTGGCGATTGATGCGCCGCGTGGGATGATTATGGATCGTGAAGGCCGACCGCTGGCGGTCAGCGTGCCCGTCCGGGCCGTATGGGCCGATCCAAAAACGGTGCTGGCAAAAGGGGGCGTTGGGTTTGATGAACGCTGGCAGGCGCTGGCGAGCGCGCTGCATCTTTCGTTGAGCACCCTTTCATCACGGATTAACGCCAACCCCCAGGGCCGCTTCATCTACCTGGCGCGTCAGGTCGATCCTGCTCAGGCGAAGTGGATTGATAAGCTCAATTTACCCGGCATTAATTTGCGCGATGAATCCCGCCGCTTTTACCCGGCAGGCCACGTGGCGGCGAACCTGATTGGCTTCACCAATATTGACGGGCAGGGCATTGAAGGGGTGGAGAAAAGCTTCAATACTCAGCTGACCGGTAAAGCGGGTGTCCGACAGGTCCGGGAGGATCGCTACGGGCGCGTGGTTGAAAACCTGACGGAAGTGGCGCCCACGCCGGCACATAACATCCAGTTGAGTATTGACGAGCGGCTGCAAACCATTACCGAAGACGCGCTGGACAATGCCGTCGCCTGGAATAAGGCCGAGTCAGGGGCATCGGTGCTCATTAATATCCCCACCGGGGAAATACTCGCCATGGCGAGCTATCCGGATTTCAATCCCAATAACCGGGAAGGCGCGACGATAAACGATTTTCGCAACCGGGCAATCAGCGATACGTTCGAGCCCGGTTCGACCGTTAAGCCGCTGGTGTTGATGACGGCTCTGCAGCAGGGGCTGGTCCATCCGGATAGCGTCATTGATACCCACCCGTATACCCTTGACGGGCATCGTATCCGCGACGTGGGTTATTATCCTGAGCTGACTATGACCGGGATCCTGCAAAAATCGAGCGACACCGGCGTATCCCGGCTCTCGCTGGCGATGCCTGTCCAGCATCTTATTGATACCTATCGAAACTTTGGATTTGGCACCAACACGGGGCTTGGCTTAACGGGCGAAAGCGCCGGGCTGTTGCCACAGCGTAAATACTGGAGTCAGCTAGACCGTGCGACTTTTGCCTTTGGCTACGGCCTGATGGTCACACCGCTCCAGCTTGCCCACGTCTACGCGACGATTGGCGGCTTCGGGCTTGAGCGTCCACTCTCCATCACCCGCATCGATCCCCCGGTTATCGGCCACCGCGTCATGCCGGAGGAGATCGCGCATGAAGTGGAGCACATGATGGAAAGCGTCGCGCTGCCCGGCGGCGGGGGCGTTAAGGCCGCCGTTCGCGATTATCGCGTGGCGGTTAAGACCGGGACGGCGAAGAAAATTGATGATAGCGGCAAATATGTCGATAAATACGTCGCCTATACCGCAGGCGTTGCGCCTGCCAGCGACCCGCGTTTCGCCCTGGTGGTGGTGATTAACGATCCACAAAACGGGGCCTACTATGGCGGGGCGGTTTCCGCGCCGGTCTTCAGCGAAATCATGGGCAACGTGCTGCGCCTGGAGAATATCAAACCCGATGGCCTGCCGGCCGGTTCAGACCACCTTATCGTCATGCGGTAATCCAGCCATTTTATAGCAGGGCGAATAGCGGTACACTTCGCCCTTTGGTTTATCTCCCGGAGTTTCCATGTCCTTCAGCTGTCCCCTTTGCCACGCGTCACTGACGCGCTCAGATAAAAGTTATGCCTGTCCGCAGGGACATCAGTTTGATATGGCGAAAGAAGGATATGTGAATCTTCTTCCGGTGCAGCACAAGCGCTCCCGCGATCCGGGCGATAGCGCAGAGATGATGCAGGCGCGCAGGGCGTTTCTCGATGCCGGGCACTATCTGACGCTGCGGGAGACGGTGGCGCAGATGCTGGGTGACTTACTGCCTGATTCGGCGTCCGCCATGCTTGATATCGGCTGCGGGGAAGGGTACTACACCGCACGGTTTGCGAATGTGGTGCGGGAGAAGGGGGCCGTGACATTCGGTCTCGACGTGTCGAAAGTGGCGATCCGCGCGGCGGCTAAACGTTACGCTGGCGTGACGTTTTGCGTGGCATCCAGCCACCGGCTGCCGTTTGATAATGCCATTATGGATGCCGTTATCCGCATCTACGCGCCGTGTAAAGCAGACGAGCTGGCGCGCGTGGTGAAGCCCGGAGGCTGGGTGATAACCGTCACGCCGGGCCCGCGTCACCTGATGGAGCTGAAGGGACTCATTTATGACGAGGTGCGTCTGCATGCCCCCCACTCTGAACAGCTGACAGGCTTTACGCTGAAGCAGGAGCATTCAGTAGCGTATGAAATGAATTTGAACGGGGAAGAAGCGGTAGCCCTGCTGCAGATGACGCCATTCGCGTGGCGGGCAAAGCCGGAAGTATGGGATGCGTTAGCGGCTCGGACGACGTTTGGCTGCCAGACAGATTTCAGTATCCACGTCTGGCAGCGCGACGCTTAAGGCGCGAAGTGTGCCCAGAGGATCTGGGCACCAATGCCGATCAGAACAATACCGCCTAAGATCTCGGCGCGTTTACCCAGCAGCGGGCCGATAAATCGCCCGACCATCATGCCCAGCGTGGACATAATCAGCGTTGCACAGCCAATGGCCAGCGCGGTGGCGATAATATTGACCTGCAGGAATGCCAGACCCACCCCGACGGCCATGGCGTCCAGGCTGGTGGCAATTGCCGTGGTGACCAGCAGCCAGAAACCGTGGCGGTGCAGCGGTGCTTCATCTTCATCATCATTCCCGCGAAAACCTTCAATCATCATTCGGCCTCCGAGAAACACCAGCAGGACGAACGCAATCCAGTGGTTCCATTCCAGCACGAACTGGCTGGCGAGCATGCCCAAACCCCAGCCGATGAGCGGCGTCAGCGTTTCGATGGCACCAAAGATCAGACCGGTGCGCAGAGCTTCTGTGAATTTAGGTTTGTGAAGCGTGGCGCCTTTGCCGATGGAGGCGGCAAATGCATCCATGGACATGCCAAAAGCGAGAAGGATCGTAGCGGAGATGTTCATAAGAGCGTCCAGACCGGGGATATCCATATGACACATCACTGCCCCCAGTAAACAGCAGTTGATGTATCTATGGTCTCGCCTGATCTCTTTTGCACGGTAAGCGTGCTGAAAGCGATCCGTACGCGCCACGTTTTTCAACGAGTATGTTGACGCGTACATTTCCTGCGTGCAGGAAATCGGCTACTCCCCAACGACGGGCGCAACCTTAACATATTTTGAGAATATAAAACAACAACTAGCAAGGCTTAATTTATCTGCGTCTTTGATAACGATTTTCATTTAGGTTTATGCGTGAAAATATCGTTAATAAATATAAGTCAAAGAGGAGAGAAGATATAGCAACGGCTATATTCTTTGCGAAAGAATATCACAATATATAGCCGAGGTTATAATGTTAACTTATTGAGTTTTAACGAGTAATTTGTAGATTTTCTCAAGGTCATCAATATTTTTGACCCGAATGAGCAGGCGGCGCTGTTCTAATTGCATCACTAACACGCCGTCTTCGGATAAATTCATCTCTTTAATGCGGTTATATTCTATCCATACGTTGGCGAAGAAGAATCCCTGTTTTTTAAAAATGAGTTTTGGCGAGCGGATCCAGAACAGGTAAATCGCCATTAATGCCAGCGCACATAATAACCATGTGGTTAATATTGCACCGTGGCTGGTCACGTTATTGTAAATCAGAATGACCACCAGGCCGGCGAAGATAAATGCATCAATGCGTCCACGGCGTAAGAGGGGAAGGGTCAGCAGCGTCTCGCCGTTACGGCGAGGCATAATGAATTCGTCATAGATCGCGTAAGCCAGAAGGGCAACAATAAACAACACCAGTACGATGTCCGTAACAGTCATTCATCCTCCAGATAAAAAGACCGGGGGCAAGCCCCCGGTCGAAAACGCAATGTTTTACAGGCCCAGCAGGCCGACAGCGTAGCCCGCGATACCGATGACGAAGAAGCCAACGATGATCCACAGCGGGTTCACTTTCTTACGCAGCAGCCACATACAGGCGAAGGTCAACAGCAGCGGCACCAGGCCAGGCATCAGCTGGTCCAGAATCGTCTGCACGGTGGTGACGCGGGTTTGACCATCCTGACCGGTGATGGTCGAAACCACCAGCGGGATGTTCACGTGCGTCCACTTGTTAACCAGCGCCCCCATGACAAACAGGCCGAGAATAGAGGCCCCCTCGGTCAGTTTCTGCAGGAAGCCGCCGCCCATATCCTTAACGATGTCCACGCCCTTACGGTAGCCGTAGGCCACGCCGTAGTAACGGGTCAGCAGACGTACCGCGTTGAACAGGATAAAGAACAGCAGAGGACCGAGCAGGCTGCCGCTCATCGCGATCCCGGCACCCAGCGCCGCGAAGACCGGACGAACAGTACCCCAGAAGATAGGGTCGCCCACGCCGGCCAGCGGACCCATCAGACCGACTTTGATACCGTTGATGGCACCATCGTCAATCTCCGCGCCGTTCGCACGCTGCTCTTCCATCGCCAGCGTCACGCCCAGAACCGGAGCCGCGACGTAAGGATGGGTGTTGAAGAATTCCAGATGACGCTTAATCGCCTGACGGCGTGCTTCGTTGTTCTCAGGGTAGAGGCGTTTTATCGCCGGCACCATTGAGAAGCAGAAGCCCAGCGCCTGCATACGTTCGAAGTTCCATGAACCCTGAAACAGGTTAGAACGGATGAACACGCCACGAATATCACCCGGAGTGAGTTTTTTCTCGGTGGTAGTTTTTGTCATATCAACCATTTCGCTCACCTGTTAGTCCAGTTCGTTATCGAGATCGTTGTTACCAGCAGCCTGCGCTGGGGCACCCGCAACACGGTTGTATTTTGGGCTGAGCTGGATGTAGAGAATCGCCATCACGGCACCAATCACGCCCAGCGCAACCAGGTTGAAGTTGGTGAATGCTGCGGTGACGAAGCCGAGGTAGAAGAACGGCATCAGGTAGCCCGCGCGCATCATGTTGATGACCATCGCGTAACCTACCACGACGATCATACCGCCCGCGATGTTCAGACCGCTGGTGACCACTTCAGGAATCGCGTTCAGCATGCCCTGAACTTCACTGGTGCCGACAGAGATCGCAACGATAACCGCCGGGATTGCGATACGCATCGCCTGCAGGAACAGGGACGACACGTGGATCCAGGAGAGTGCCGTGAGGTTGCCGTTCTCGGCCGCCTTATCCGCCGCGTGCTGGAAGGCCACGGTGATGGTACGAACGATGATGGTCAGCACCTGGCCTGCTGCGGCCAGAGGAATGGCAAGGGCAATACCAGCACCAATACTCTGATGACCGGCAATAACCAGAACGGTTGAGATGATAGAGGCCAGTGCGGCATCAGGCGCAACGGCGGCACCGATGTTCATCCAGCCCAGGGCGATCATTTCCAGCGTACCACCGATGATGATACCGGTTTTCATATCACCCAGAACGGCACCGATCAACGTACAGGCCACCAGAGGGCGGTGGAACTGAAATTCATCAAGTACGGATTCCATACCCGCAATACACGCGACGATGAACACCAGCACAATCTGAAGAGTGGTAATCTCCATTGTACTTCTCCTATAACATAAGCTTTATGTGAAAAACCGGCGCGGGCTTATTTCCCAACTTTACCGATCAAATCCATCATTTTCAGTTTCTGGTCAGTGGAAACCTTACGGGCTTCCAGCTCAATACCGCGGGCATTCAGCTTGTTGAACGCCTCGATATCTTTCGCATCAACTGAAATCGCGTTGTTGACCTGCGTTTTGCCCTGACGGAAAGCCATACCGCCGATGTTCACGGAGGTGATTTTCACGCCGCCTTCAACAATGCGCTCGACGTCTGTCGGGTTAGTAAACAGGAGCATCACGCGTTCACCCGCATATTTCGGGTTGTTGTAAACGCGGATCATCTTGGCGACATCCACCACGTGCGCGGTAACGCCCGGTGGTGCAACCTGAGTCAGAAGGGTTTTACGGACAGTGTCGGCGGCCACTTCGTCACTGACCACGATGATACGCTGTACGTTGGTCTCTTTGGTCCAGCGAGTCGCAACCTGTCCGTGAATCAGACGGTCATCAATACGCGCCAGGCCGATAACCATGTAATCGTTCGGTCCCATCGGTTTTGCCGGTGCTGCTGCTTTCGGTGCCGCCGCAGCCGGGGCAGGGGCGGGTTTTTCAACCGGCTGAGCCTTCAGGGCTTTCACCCCTTCGCGGCCGGTTTCAACGGCCAGCGCGACCAGCTCATCGAAGCCTGGGTTGTCGTCGCGCGCCATAAAGGTTTCCACCAGCATGGGAATGTTTACCCCGGCGACGACTTCATAATGCTCTTTATCGACGACAATGCGGCTGGCAGCATTAAACGGACTGCCGCCCCATGTATCGACGAGAAACAGCACGCCTTTGCTGGTATCCAGCTTCGCGAGTTGAGCGTTGTACTTCTCAATCAGCGTCTCGGCATTTTCACCGGGAACGAAATCGATCCAGCCGACGTTTTCCTGCTCGCCCAACAGCATCTCTGCCGTTTTGAGTAGCTGCTCAGCAGCCCAACCATGTGTGCCTATGACAATAGCAATGGTCACTTGCTACCTCCTTTTATTATCATTAATACGCCTGCCGGGCAGACGTACTGAGAATCGTATTGGCGAACCGAATCGATTCAGATAAGGGTTAGAGTTCAAAAAACTAAGACTTCCGCGAATTATTTTAGATAGTGAAAAAATAATTTATGTGATGAAGATCCGTAATTTAGCCACGCGTTACAGAATTATCTGTAGCGTATAGCCGCTGTGTTACAGAACTTTGCAAAGGAACGTAAATCTTTGCTAAAAACACAGTCTCTCTGATATGTTTAGCCTCCGTTTACTTGTTCAGGAGTATAGGGCTACAGCCCACTATATGGACCGTCACCGACGTCAGTCATCTACCAGGCCATTCCGCGCCTTTTTCACCGGCGAACCACGCCACGTATCAACTCTGTCTGCCTCTTATTTGCCCACGTTGAGTGGGGCACCGTTTTGTCATTCCTTTAGCAGGAGCTTGTCATGGAATTCTTAATGGACCCGTCAATCTGGGTGGGACTGCTCACGCTGGTGGTGCTGGAGATCGTTCTCGGCATCGATAACCTGGTGTTTATCGCCATCCTTGCGGATAAGCTGCCGCCAAAACAGCGTGATAAAGCGCGTCTGATTGGGCTCTCGCTGGCGCTGGTCATGCGACTGGGGCTGCTCTCCGTGATCTCGTGGATGGTCACGCTGACCAAACCGCTGTTCTCCGTCATGGATTACACCTTCTCCGGCCGTGATTTGATCATGCTAATCGGGGGGATATTCCTGCTGTTCAAAGCGACAACAGAGCTGCATGAACGGCTGGAGAACCGGCAGCATGATGATGGTCACGGTAAGGGCTACGCCAGCTTCTGGGTCGTGGTGCTGCAAATTGTGGTGCTGGATGCAGTCTTCTCGCTGGATGCGGTGATTACCGCGGTCGGTATGGTGAACCACCTGCCGGTGATGATGGCGGCTGTCGTGATTGCGATGGCGGTGATGCTGCTGGCCTCGAAACCGCTGACGCGCTTCGTCAACCAGCATCCGACGGTGGTCGTGCTCTGTCTGAGCTTCCTGCTGATGATTGGTTTGAGCCTGGTGGCGGAAGGTTTCGGCTTCCATATTCCGAAAGGCTACCTGTACGCCGCGATTGGCTTCTCGATCCTGATCGAACTGTTCAACCAGATTGCGCGCCGTAACTTTATTAAGCAGCAGTCAAATCAGCCGCTGCGCGCCCGTACGGCGGACGCCATTCTGCGCCTGATGGGCGGACGCCGTCAGGTGAACGTCCAGTCTGACCCTGAAAACCGTAACCCGGTGCCGGTTCCGGAAGGGGCGTTTGTGGAAGAAGAACGCTACATGATTAACGGCGTGCTCTCCCTGGCCTCCCGCTCGCTGCGCGGCATCATGACGCCGCGCGGGGAAATTAGCTGGGTCGATGCGAACCTGAGCGTTGATGAAATTCGTCAGCAATTGCTCTCATCTCCGCACAGCCTGTTCCCGGTGTGTCGCGGTGAACTGGATGAAATCATCGGCGTGGTGCGGGCGAAAGAGATGCTGGTGGCGCTGGAAGAGGGCGTCAACGTGGAGGCCATTGCAGCTTCGTCGCCAGCGATTGTCGTACCGGAAACGCTGGATCCGATCAACCTGCTGGGCGTATTGCGTCGCGCGCGCGGTAGCTTTGTTATCGTCACCAACGAGTTTGGTGTGGTACAGGGGCTGGTGACGCCGCTGGACGTGCTTGAAGCGATTGCCGGTGAATTCCCGGATGAAGACGAAACGCCTGAGATTGTGGCCGACGGCGAAGGCTGGCTGGTCAAAGGTGCGACCGACCTGCACGCGCTCTCGCATACGCTGGGGCTGGAAAACGTGGTTAACGATGAAGAAGACATCGCAACCGTGGCGGGGCTGGTTATCGCCGTAAACGGTCAGATCCCGCGCGTCGGGGATGTGATCGAGCTTCCTCCATTGCACATCACTATCGTTGAAGCTAACGACTACCGCGTCGATCTGGTCCGCATTGTTAAAGAACAGTCTGCACACGACGAAGACGAATAAGTCTGCTTAACGGGTACGATGTGCCCGTTACGATCTTCTGGCGGGGAAGATATTCCCGCCAGCCATTGTGGCGTTACTACCGCGCCTGCTTCTCTCTCAACCCGTTCGCTATTTAGCCGCTGCCTGATGTCAGGCCGAGCGCGAGCAGCCGCGACCGTAAAAGTGTAGTGGGGAAAGAAGAAGGAGACGAGAATGAAGGGAGAAATTCGCCCATCCGTTGCGGATGGGCGAAAGAGAGGATTAGTCGCACTGCACCTTAATGGCCAGACCGCCGCGCGACGTTTCACGGTACTTCGCGTTCATGTCTTTGCCGGTTTCGTACATGGTTTCGATAACCTTATCCAGCGACACGCGTGGTTCGCTGGTACGGCGCATCGCCATGCGTGAGGCGTTAATCGCTTTGACGGAGGCAATCGCGTTACGCTCAATGCACGGCACCTGCACCTGGCCTGCGACCGGATCACAGGTCAGACCGAGGTTATGCTCCATGCCAATTTCCGCCGCCACGCAAACCTGTTCAGGGCTTGCGCCCAGCAGCTCGGCCAGACCGGCCGCCGCCATGGAGCAGGCCACGCCTACTTCACCCTGACAGCCCACTTCAGCGCCTGAAATGGACGCGTTCATCTTGTACAGCGCGCCGATAGCGCCTGCCGCGAGGAAATAACGGATATAAATATCCGGCGTCACAGGCTCGATAAAGTGATCGTAGTAGGCCAGCACCGCCGGAACGATCCCGCACGCGCCGTTGGTTGGCGCAGTCACGACGCGCCCCCCCGCGGCGTTCTCTTCGTTCACCGCCAGAGCAAACATGTTCACCCAGTCAACTACGTTCATCGGGTCGTTAGAGAATTTGTCCGTGGTCACCAGCATACGGCGCAGGGCAGAGGCACGACGCGGCACGCGCAGTGGCCCTGGCAGTACGCCTTCGGTGTTCATCCCGCGATCGATACAGGCGCGCATGGTTTGCCACACGTTGGCAAAATAGTCTTCGATCTCTTTTTTGCTGTGCAGCGCCAGCTCGTTCTGCATCACCATGCCGGACAGCGACAAACCGGTCTCTTTGCAGTAGCCAAGCATCTCGGTGGCCGATTTGAACGGATAGGGCACGTTCACGTCGCCCGCGCTCTCTTTACCGAAATGCTCTTCGTCAACGATGAAGCCACCGCCGATGGAGTAGTAGGTTTTGCTGTAGATCTCTTTTTCGCCGCTCCAGGCGTGGATAGTCATGCCGTTTTCATGCAGCGGCAGGTTGTCGCTGCGAAAACGCATGCCGTCATCCTGCGGGAAATCCACTTCGTGCTGACCGTTAGCCAGCAGCAGGCGACCGCGCGCTTCCACGTCGCGGATGAATGCCGGGATGGCATCAATATCAACAGTGTCCGGCATATTGCCCGCCAGACCCATAATAATGGCGATATCGGTGTGGTGGCCTTTACCCGTTAATGACAGTGAACCGTAAACGTCTACGGCGACACGGGTAACGCTTTCCAGTAATCCTTTTTCGACCAGATCATCGACGAACTGTTTACCGGCCTTCATCGGCCCTACAGTGTGGGAAGAAGAAGGACCAATCCCCACTTTGAACATGTCGAATATACTAATCACTTTCACACTCCTGACAGGGTTACCGGGGTTCCAGTAACGATGTTATAACTGCGCATAGTGTAAGAGGGAACACCAACCTCGGCTTAACTATTCACATGAATTAAACTAATGGTTAACGATGGGTTTTGCTAATAGCGCGACGCGGATCGCAAACCTGCAAAAAAGGCTGGAATGTAAAGTATAGTCAAGGCTTCAGGCCGATTTGTAGCGCCAGTTCACGAATGATGCCCGCCGTCATGCCCCAGACAAAATAATGCTGATACCAGGACAACCAGACCCGATGGTCATGCCCCCGGCGATGGATATCCAGCGGATGGTAGCGGCTTAGCCGGAGCGCCTCTTCAAGCGGCATCTCAAACACCGCAGAGACTTCGTCGACGCTGGCGTGATACTGAAGATTGGGGGGGATAATGCCGACGACCGGCGTGACCTGAAAGCCGGTCACGCTGTCGACGGGCGGCAGCACGCCGATGACTTCCACCGCGTCAGGCGGGATCGCCACCTCCTCCTGCGCTTCCCTCAGCGCGGCGGCAATCAGCGACGCATCGGTGCTGTCCACAGCGCCTCCCGGGAAGGCCACCTGACCGGCGTGTTTGCGCATATGCGGCGAACGCTGCGTAAGCAGCAGGCCCGGCTGTTCCCGGCGTACCACCGGGATCAGCACCGCCGCCTGACGCTGATTCAGCGTGGCGCGGTTGACCTGCGGCCGTAGCAGCTGAAAGCGCGACAGAAAATCATCCAGCGTCAGGTTCTCTTTCTCCACCGTTAGTTCTCCAGTTGCTTCAGGATGCGGTTCACCTTATCAAAGGTTTCCTGATATTCCGCCTCGACCTGGCTGTCCGCCACAATGCCGCCGCCCGCAGAACAGTACAGATTGCCGCCGCAGGCCGTCAGCGTGCGAATGGTAATGCTGGTATCCATGGTGCCGCACAGGCTGATATAGCCGATGCTGCCGCACCAGGCGTTGCGGCGGTGCGGTTCCAGTTCGTCGATGATTTCCATGGCGCGAATTTTTGGCGCACCGGTGATGGAGCCGCCCGGGAACGCGGCCCGGAGCAGATCGCAGGCGGTGCGAGAGGCGGGCAGACGCGCGGTGATGGTGCTGACCAGATGATGCACTGCCGGGAAAGGTTCGACGACGAACAGCTCCGGCACGCGCACGCTGCCTGGTTCGGCGACCCGGCCAATATCGTTACGCATCAGGTCGACAATCATCAGGTTTTCGGCGCGGTCCTTCGGTGACCCGGCGAGTTTCTCCGCCTGCTGGCGATCGGCGTCCGGATCGGCAAGGCGCGGCAGCGTGCCTTTAATCGGGCGGGTCTGAATCGTCCCTTTCGCCAGATGGATAAAACGCTCCGGCGACAGGCTGAGGATGGCCCCCTGTTTCAGACGTACGAACGCGCTGAACGGAGCCCTGTTGCTGGCATTGAGACGGGTAAACGCCTGCCACTCGTCCCCCTGGTATGCTGCCTGGAAACGCTGGGCAAGGTTAACCTGATAGCAGTCGCCGCTTTGCAGATAGGCCTGCACGCGGGAGAATTTTTCCGCGTATTCCGGCGCGGTCATGTTCGAGCGCCAGCCGGAGGTCAGGGTGAACGCCTCAGCTGGAGCAGGCTGTTGTGCCTCAAGCCAGGCCAGACGCGCTTGCACGTCATCATGGCTCAGCAGGGAGACCCTTTTTTTCTGGTGGTCCACAATCAACGCCCAGTCATACAGCCCCACGGCCATGTCCGGCAGGGCAATATCCGCCTGCGCATGCTCGGGCAGCATTTCGAAGCGGCGACCCAAATCGTAGCCAAACAGGCCCAGCGCGCCGCCCTGGAAGGGCAGGTCCAGGTTAGGGGTAGCGGATAAGCCCAGCGCGTTGATTTCCTGCTGAAGCTGTATCAGCGGATCGTCCGTCGTCGACAGATCGTCGGTCGTCAGCGTCTTCAGCGGATCGGCCACCAGAATATCGAAGCGGCTGTACGGGTGATCCGCATGGCCGGAGTGCAGCAGCATGGCAAAGGGAAGATGGCTCAGACGGGCAAACCAGAACTCAGCGGCGTCAGCGCGCCAGGGTAAGGTAACAACAGTGGGGAAGCGCATGTTCATGTATGGCATACTACCGGGCAGCGTGAAATAATTAGCGCGAATAATTTAGCAGGAGTTGACGATGTTTGCAGGTTTACCTTCTCTGAGCCATGAACAGCAGCAGAAAGCGGTTGAGCGAATTCAGGAACTGATGTCCCAGGGGATGAGCAGCGGACAGGCGATTTCCCAGGTGGCGGAGGAGCTGCGCGCCACCCATACCGGCGAACGGATCGTGGCGCGTTTTGAGGATGAAGATGAAGAGTAATCGGGCTTAAACCGCCGCGATAATCTTGATCTCAACCTTGTATTCCGGTTTCATCAGCGTGGCCTGTACGGTGCAGCGTACAGGCGCGTGACCCGCCACCACCCACGCATCCCAGGCTTTATTCATCGCCGCGAAATCGTCTTTATTTGCCAGGAAAATGGTCGCATCCAGAATGCGGGATTTATCGCTGCCCTGTTTTTCCAGCACGGCATCAATCTGCGCCAGGGTATTCGCCGTCTGTTCGAACGCATCCGCGTCCAGATTTGACGGTACACCGGTGTAATACAGCGTCTGGTTATGGATCACCACATCAGACCAGCGGGCTTCGGCATCAATGCGCACAATTGTCATAAACGTTTCCTCGTTATTTTTCGTCGTCAGGCGGCAAGACTGCCATATTGTTCTGCCGTCGTCACTATTTGGGGTGGCACAGGAGAAGATGGGCTGACATAATCCCTGTGCAAAAATACAGTGAGAGAGCAACGTGGCAGACGATTTTTCCCCTGAAGGTCAATTAGCGCAGGCGATCCCTGGCTTCAAGCCTCGTGAGCCTCAGCGACAGATGGCGCACGCCGTTGCCCGCGCCATTGATCAGGCCCAGCCGCTGGTGGTTGAAGCCGGAACCGGCACGGGTAAGACCTATGCTTACCTTGCGCCGGCGCTGCGGGCGAAAAAGAAAGTGATAATTTCCACCGGATCGAAAGCGCTGCAGGATCAGCTATACAGCCGCGATCTGCCTACCGTAGCAAAAGCGCTGAAATACAAAGGACGCCTGGCACTGCTGAAAGGGCGATCGAACTACCTTTGCCTGGAGCGACTCGAACAGCAGGCGCTGGCCGGCGGCGATCTGCCGGTACAAACCCTGAGCGACGTCATTATCCTGCGCGCCTGGGCGAACCAGACCGAAGAGGGCGATATCAGCACCTGCGCGAGCGTGCCGGAAGACTCCCCGGCCTGGCCGCTGGTGACCAGCACCAACGACAACTGCCTCGGCAGCGACTGCCCGCTGTATAAAGACTGTTTTGTGGTGAAAGCGCGCAAAACCGCGATGGACGCAGACGTGGTGGTGGTGAACCACCACCTGTTCCTCGCGGACATGGTGGTTAAGGACAGCGGTTTCGGCGAGCTGATCCCGGAGGCGGACGTGATGATCTTCGATGAAGCCCATCAGTTGCCGGATATCGCCAGCCAGTATTTCGGCCAGTCGCTCTCCAGCCGCCAGCTACAGGATCTGGCGAAAGATTTTACCATTGCCTACCGGACCGAACTTAAAGATACCCAGCAGTTGCAGAAGTGCGCCGACCGTCTGGCGCAAAGCGCGCAGGATTTCCGCTTACAGCTTGGCGAGCCGGGCTATCGCGGCAACCTGCGCGAACTGCTCGCGGACAAAAATATCCAGCGCGCGCTGCTGCTGCTCGATGATGCACTTGAGCTCTGCTACGACGTGGCGAAGCTGTCCCTCGGACGCTCCGCGCTGCTTGACGCCGCCTTCGAGCGCGCAACGCTCTATCGCGGGCGGCTCAAACGGCTAAAAGAGATCAACCAGCCGGGGTACAGCTACTGGTATGAATGCACCTCACGCCACTTTACCCTGGCGCTCACGCCGCTGACGGTGGCCGATAAATTCAAAGAGGTGATGGCGCAGAAGCCGGGAAGCTGGATCTTCACTTCCGCAACCCTGTCTGTAAATGACGATCTGCACCACTTCACCGAGCGCCTCGGTATTGAGCTGGCGGAATCACTGCTGCTGCCCAGCCCGTTTGATTACGAAAAGCAGGCGCTGCTCTGCGTGCCACGCAATCTCCCGCTGCCGAACCAGCCGGGGGCGGCGCGGCATCTCGCGGCGATGCTCAAGCCGATGATTGAGGCCAACAACGGGCGCTGCTTTATGCTCTGCACCTCACACGCCATGATGCGCGATCTCGCCGAGCAGTTTCGCGCCACCATGACCCTCCCGGTGCTGCTGCAGGGGGAAACCAGTAAAGGCCAGCTGCTCCAGCAGTTTGTCAGCGCCGGTAACGCCCTGCTGGTGGCAACCAGCAGCTTCTGGGAAGGGGTGGACGTGCGCGGCGACACGCTCTCGCTGGTGATCATCGATAAGCTGCCGTTCACGTCGCCGGACGATCCGCTGCTCAAGGCGCGGATGGAAGACTGCCGCCTGCGCGGCGGCGATCCGTTCGACGACGTTCAACTACCGGACGCGGTCATCACGCTTAAGCAGGGGGTAGGGCGACTGATCCGTGACGTCACCGACCGCGGCGTGCTGGTGATCTGCGATAACCGCCTGGTGATGCGTCCTTACGGCGCAACGTTCCTCGCCAGCCTGCCGCCCGCCCCGCGTACGCGGGACATTAAACGCGCGGTGCGTTTCATGGCAAACCCAACGGCGGAGTAATTCGCTCCGGAGTGTGCTAAGATACGCGCCATTTTGTGACTGACCCTTGCGAGAGCGCGACGACTGATGCGAATTCTGGCTATTGATACCGCGACAGAGGCTTGCTCTGTTGCTCTGTTAAACGACGGTGCTGTTTCTGCTCATTTCGAAGAGTGCCCACGGGAACACACCCAGCGTATTCTGCCCCTGGTAAAAGCCATTTTAACCCAGGGCAACACCACCTTAACCGACCTCGACGCGCTGGCCTTTGGCCGCGGCCCCGGCAGCTTTACGGGCGTGCGCATTGGGATTGGCATCGCGCAGGGGCTGGCGCTGGGCGCTGACCTGCCGATGATTGGCGTCTCTACGCTTGCGACGATGGCCGAGGGAGCCTGGCGCATGACGGGCGCGACCCGCGTGCTCGCCGCTATTGACGCTCGCATGGGTGAAGTTTACTGGGCGGAATATACCCGCGATGAAAACGGCGTGTGGCACGGCGAAGAGACGGAAGCAGTGCTTAAGCCTGAAGCCGTTACTGAACGCCTGAAACAGCTGTCCGGCGAGTGGGCGACGGTCGGCACGGGCTGGCCGGCGTGGCCAGAGATGGCGAGCGGCACCGGCGTGACGCTGGTGGACGGCAACATGCTCCTGCCTGCGGCAGAAGATATGCTCCCGATTGCCCGTCAACTGCTTGCAGCAGGAAAAACCGTTGCCGTTGAGCATGCGGAGCCGGTTTATTTGCGAAACACCGTCGCGTGGAAGAAACTTCCGGGCCGCGAATGAATCTCAGTAACAGGAACTGAGAAAAAGGAGTCGCATCATGGCGGTTAAGACTAAAGTAGTACGCCTTTTTATGGCAGGCGCGGTTGCCATAGCACTGAGCGGTTGCGTAACCGTACCTGATGCGATCAAGGGCAGCAGCCCGACGCCACAGCAGGATCTGGTTCGGGTAATGAATGCGCCCGAGCTTTACGTCGGCCAGGAAGCCCGCTTCGGTGGGAAGGTGATCGACGTGCAGAACCAGCAGGGGAAAACCCGTCTGGAAATTGCCACGGTACCGCTCGACAGCGGCGCGCGTCCCGTACTCGGTGAAGCCTCTCGCGGGCGTATCTATGCCGACGTTAGTGGTTTCCTCGACCCGGTCGATTTTCGCGGACAGCTGGTAACCGTTGTCGGGCCGATTACCGGTTCGGTGCAGGGCAAAATCGGCAACACGCCGTATAAATTTATGACCATGCAGGTGAACGGCTATAAGCGCTGGCGTATCGCCCAGCAGGTGGTGATGCCGCCTCAGCCAATCGACCCGTGGATGTGGGGTCCACATCCTTATCGTTACGGTTATCCGGGATGGGGCTGGTATAACCCGGGCCCTGCACAGGTGCAAACGATCGTAACTGAGTAACTTACTGTTATTGTTAAGAAAGAGACAGCGGCTCAGCCGCTGTCTCTGTTTTTTTACGGATAAAACGAAAAAAAAGAGTGACGCGCTTCGCAACCTGCAATCTGAACAATTAATAAACTGGTACGCTGAGTTAATATAATGTTAACAAACTGTTTATTATCGGGGCTGTGATGACGACGAACACTCATTTCAGAGGTGATGCATTGCAAAAGGTTTGGCTTAACCGTTATCCCGCAGATGTGCCTGCGGAGATCAATCCTGACCGTTATCAATCCCTGGTGGAATTATTTGAGCACTCGGTAAGACGTTACGCAGACCAGCCCGCGTTTGTGAATATGGGCGAGGTGATGACGTTCCGTAAGCTTGAGGAGCGTAGCCGGGCGTTTGCGGCTTATCTGCAGGAAGGACTTGGGCTGCAAAAAGGGGATCGCGTCGCGCTGATGATGCCGAACCTGCTGCAATACCCGGTGGCGCTGTTTGGCATCCTGCGTGCCGGGATGATTGTGGTCAACGTTAACCCGCTTTACACGCCGCGCGAGCTGGAACATCAGCTGAACGACAGCGGGGCGGTGGCGATTGTCATTGTTTCTAACTTTGCCCATACCCTGGAAAAAGTGGTCGACAAAACCCAGGTGAAGCATGTCATCCTGACGCGCATGGGCGATCAGCTTTCCACCGCCAAAGGGACGCTGGTTAACTTTGTCGTTAAATACGTCAAACGTCTGGTACCAAAATACCATCTGCCGGATGCTATCTCCTTCCGCCGCGCGCTGCATGCGGGCTATCGCATGCAGTACGTCAAGCCTGAAGTTGTCTCCGAAGACCTGGCCTTCCTGCAATACACGGGCGGCACCACCGGCGTGGCCAAAGGGGCGATGCTGACCCACCGCAACATGCTGGCGAACCTTGAGCAGGTTAATGCCACCTACGGGCCGCTGCTGTATCCGGGTAAAGAGCTGGTAATCACCGCGCTGCCGCTGTATCACATCTTCGCGCTGACCATGAACTGCCTGCTATTTATCGAGCTGGGCGGGCAAAACGTATTGATCACCAACCCGCGCGATATCCCGGGTCTGGTGAAAGAGCTGGCAAAATACCCGTTTACCGCCATGACCGGGGTGAACACCCTGTTTAACGCGCTGCTCAACAACAAAGAGTTCCAGCAGCTTGATTTCTCCACGCTGCATCTCTCCGCGGGCGGCGGCATGCCGGTTCAGCAGGCGGTGGCCGAGCGCTGGGTGAAACTAACCGGGCAATATCTGCTGGAAGGTTACGGCCTGACGGAATGTGCCCCGCTGGTGAGCGTCAACCCGCACGATATCGACTACCACAGCGGCAGCATCGGCCTGCCGGTCCCGTCGACGGAAGCAAAGCTTGTGGATGATGAGGATAACGAAGTGCCTCACGGCGAGCCGGGCGAACTGTGCGTCAGAGGGCCGCAGGTAATGCTGGGTTACTGGCAGCGCCCTGATGCGACCGACGAAATCATTAAAGACGGCTGGCTTCACACCGGCGATATTGCGGTGATGGATGACGAAGGCTTCCTGCGCATCGTCGATCGCAAAAAAGATATGATCCTGGTCTCCGGCTTCAACGTCTATCCGAACGAAATCGAAGACGTGGTGATGCAGCACAGCGGCGTGCTGGAAGTGGCGGCGGTGGGCGTTCCTTCCGGCAGCAGCGGTGAAGCGGTGAAGATATTTGTGGTCAAGAAAGATCCTTCTCTTACCGAGGAAGCGCTGATAACGTTTTGTCGCCGTCAGCTGACGGGCTATAAAGTGCCGAAGCTGGTGGAATTCCGCGATGAGTTGCCGAAATCCAACGTCGGGAAGATATTACGACGAGAATTACGTGACGAAGCCCGTGCCAAAGTAGACAATAAGGCCTGAGCTTCACGTTAATCGCCCAGACGCCGGTTAAGCCGGCGTTTTTTATGGGCGCAAACAAAAGAGAATCCGATTTGAATTACCAGATGATCACGACCAACGACGAGCTGGCTTCGCTGTGCGAAGTGACGCGCGACTTTCCTGCCATCGCTCTGGATACCGAGTTTGTCCGTACTCGCACCTATTATCCACAGCTGGGTTTGATACAGATGTACGACGGTAAGCACGTCTCGCTGATCGATCCGCTCGGCATTACCGACTGGGCGCCGATGCGTGACCTGCTGCTGGATACTGCGGTAACGAAATATCTGCACGCGGGCAGTGAAGATCTGGAAGTCTTTCTTAACACCTTTGGCATCATGCCTCAGCCGCTGATTGATACGCAGATCCTCGCGGCGTTCAGCGGTCGTCCGCTGTCGTGGGGCTTTGCCGCCATGGTGGAGGAGTACACGGGCCTGACGCTGGATAAAAGTGAATCCCGTACCGACTGGCTGGCCCGTCCGCTTACCGAGCGTCAGCTGGAATATGCGGCGGCAGACGTGTTTTACCTACTGCCGATTGCCGGACAGCTGATGAAAGAGGCGGAAGCCTCCGGCTGGCTGTCTGCCGCGCTGGACGAGTGCCGTATGACGCAGCAGCGTCGCCAGGAAGTGGTTGACCCGAAAGAGGCCTGGCGTGATATCACCAACGCCTGGCAGCTTCGCACGCGTCAGCTGGCCTGCCTGCAGCTGTTAGCGGACTGGCGTTTGCGTAAAGCGCGCGAGCGCGATCTGGCCGTGAATTTTGTGGTGCGTGAAGAGCATCTCTGGGCGGTCGCGCGCTATATGCCGGGCAGCCTGGGCGAACTGGACAGCATTGGCCTTTCCGGCAGCGAGATCCGTTTCCATGGTAAAACCCTGCTGGCGCTGGTCGCCAAAGCGCAGGCGCTGCCGGAGGATGCACTGCCTGAGACGCTGCTGAATCTCATGGATATGCCGGGCTATCGTAAAGCATTCAAGGATATCAAAGCGCTGGTGCAGGATGTCGCAACGGAAAGCAAGCTGAGCGCTGAACTGCTGGCGTCACGCAGACAGATTAACCAGCTGCTGAACTGGCACTGGAAGCTGAAACCGCAGAATGGCGTGCCGGAACTGATGGCTGGCTGGCGCGGGGTATTGATGGCCGATCGCCTGAATACCTTGCTGGAAGGTTATCCGCGATAAAAATATGCCGGGCGATATACCCGGCATATTCCCCCCGGTGGCGCTGCGCTTACCGGGGCTACGACACCAGGAACCTACGGACGCGACTCTTCCGCTTCCGGAAGCGTTACGTTCAGCTCCAGAATCGAAATATCCCCGTCTTTTTGCTCCAGCTGTACGGTGACCATCTCCGGGTCAATCTGCACATACTTACAGATCACTTCCAGGATGTCCTTGCGCAGCTGCGGCAGGTAGTGAGGCTCGGCGTCGCTACGACGACGCTCCGCAACGATAATTTGCAGGCGTTCTTTTGCGATGTTGGCGGTGCTTTTTTTCCGCGAGAGAAAAAAGTCCAGTAATGCCATAACTTATCCTCCGAACAGGCGTTTGAGGAAACCTTTCTTCTCTTCTTCAATGAAGCGGAAAGGACGTTCTTCTCCCAGCAGACGGTCAACGGTATCGGCGTAAGCTTTACCTGCATCTGCCGTTGTATCAAGGATCACGGGCTCGCCCTGGTTAGAGGCGCGTAACACGGACTGGTCTTCCGGGATAACGCCAACCAGTTTAATGCGCAGGATCTCCAGCACGTCTTCCATGCTTAGCATGTCACCTTTGTTTACGCGACCCGGGTTATAGCGGGTCAGCAGCAGGTGCTCTTTGATCGGATCCTGTCCATTTTCCGCACGGCGGGATTTGGAGGCCAGAATACCGAGAATACGGTCCGAGTCACGCACGGAGGAGACTTCCGGGTTGGTGGTGATGATCGCTTCATCAGCAAAGTAGAGCGCCATCAGGGCACCGGTTTCGATGCCGGCAGGGGAGTCACAGACGATGAAGTCGAACTCCATTTTTTTCAGCTCGTCGAGCACCTTTTCCACGCCTTCACGGGTCAGGGCATCTTTATCACGCGTCTGAGAAGCCGGAAGAATGAAGAGGTTCTCGGTGCGCTTGTCTTTAATCAGCGCCTGGTTCAGCGTGGCATCGCCCTGAATGACGTTCACGAAGTCATATACGACGCGACGCTCACATCCCATGATGAGGTCGAGGTTACGCAGACCGATATCGAAGTCGATAACGACGGTTTTCTTTCCCTTCTGGGCCAAACCAGTAGCGATGGCCGCGCTGGAGGTGGTCTTGCCAACGCCTCCTTTACCCGAAGTAACAACAATAATGCGTGCCATAGAAATTCCTTGTTAAAAAGGGATTAATTCAACGGTTGAACGGTCAACGCGTCGTCTGCCAGAAGCAGGCGAGCCGCTTTGCCATAAAATTCGGCTGGGATCTTGTCGCTCAGCCAATATTCACCTGCGATGGACACCAGTTCCGCCGTCAGGTGAGTACAAAATATTTGCGCGTCCCGATCGCCACTTGCGCCCGCGAGCGCACGTCCACGCATCATACCGTAAACGTGAATATTGCCATCTGCAATAAGCTCTGCGCCAGCGCTGACGTGGCTTGTAACAATTAGATCACAGTTTGGCGCATAAATGCGCTGACCGGAACGAACCGGCACATCAATCATTCGCGTTTTTGTGAGAGCGGTAACGTTTTGCGCCGCAGGAGGGGGCGTTTGTACGGCAGCGGGTGCTGCACGTGGGGTTTTTTCTTTGCCTTCATTAAGAAGCGGCAGCCCCGCACGGTCGATTTCCGCTTTCAGCTCGGGATCTTTGCAGCCGCTGATGCCGACAATACGCAGCCCGGTAGAGGAGACCGCCTGCTGGAGACGTGTCCAGTTAACCGGCGCCTCAAGACCGCTGACGTTGATGACGACGGGGGCGTGCTTCAGAAAGGCGGGAGCCTGGGCGATTTTGTCTTCTAACGCCTGACGAATAACCTCGGGTTTTGCATCATGCAAATGAACCACTGATAAGGTGAAGCTACTGCCTTTAAGCTCGATGGGCGTGTTTGACATCCTGGCCTTACTCAATTTGCTATTAACCGCAACCATTCGCTGCGATATTCCGAAGAGTATCAGGCATGTTATAGTCAGGAGTATATTGAGGCAAGCAACCACCCATTAATTCAGAGTAAAAACATGTTTTGTGTGATCTACAGAAGTACAAGCCGTGACCAGACCTATCTTTATGTCGAAAAGAAAGACGATTTTTCAAGCGTGCCGGAAGAATTAATGAAGAGCTTTGGCCGACCACAGCTGGCGATGCTGCTGCCGCTGGATGGCCGTAAGAAACTGGTGAATGCCGATCTGGAAAAAGTGAAAACGGCATTAGCCGAGCAGGGCTATTATTTACAGCTTCCACCGCCGCCTGAGAATTTATTAAAACAGCACCTCGAGGCGTTCGGGAAAAAATAGCCTCAGCTGTTTTCGGGCATAACACATCAACCGATTAGGGGTCGAGCATGTATCAACATCATAACTGGCAAGGTGCATTACTGGATTATCCCGTCAGCAAAGTGGTCTGCGTGGGCAGCAACTATGCGAAGCATATTCAGGAGATGGGCAGCGCAACCCCAGAAGAGCCGGTCCTGTTTATTAAGCCCGAGACGGCGCTATGTGACATCCGCCAGCCGCTGGCGCTGCCGCAGGGGCTGGGGTCGGTGCATCACGAAGTAGAGCTTGCCGTGCTGATCGGCGCCACGCTGCGCCAGGCTTCCGAAGAGCATGTCGAGAAAGCGATTGCCGGCTACGGCGTGGCGCTGGATCTGACCCTGCGCGACGTGCAGGGCAAAATGAAGAAGGCAGGGCAGCCGTGGGAAAAAGCCAAAGGCTTTGATAACGCATGTCCGATTTCAGGGTTTGTTCCGGTGAATGAATTTACCAACGATCCGCAGGACACTCCGCTCAGCCTGAAGGTTAACGGCGAGATCCGCCAGCAGGGCACCACGGCAGATATGATCCACAAGATCGTGCCGCTGATCGCCTACATGAGCCGTTTCTTCACCCTGAAGCCGGGCGATGTGATCCTCACCGGCACACCGGAAGGTGTGGGCCCGCTCGCCAGCGGCGATGAGCTTGAGGTCGGTTTTAACGGTCTGTCGCTAAAAACCCGCGTGCTGTAACCGCATCTTGCCGCCTGCAAAGGGCGGCAAAACTTGCAACCACGTGCCAGACTCGTTATAAGGTGCGCTTTCTTTTGACGTGTGGACATCCTGATGAACGACATTCCTTTCTGGCAAAGCAAAACTCTTGACCAAATGACCGACGCGGAGTGGGAATCGTTGTGCGACGGCTGCGGGCAGTGCTGCCTGCACAAGCTGATGGATGAAGACTCCGATGAGATCTATTTCACCAACGTCGCCTGCAGGCAGCTGAACATTAAAACCTGCCAGTGCCGCAACTACGAACGCCGCTTTGAGTTCGAGCCGGACTGCATCAAGCTCACCCGTGAAAATCTGCCGACTTTTGAGTGGCTGCCGCACACCTGCGCGTATCGCCTGCTGGCGGAAGGGAAAGATCTACCGGCCTGGCATCCTCTGCTGACCGGTTCAAAAGCGGCGATGCACGGCGAGCGTATCTCGGTACGCCACATTGCGGTGAAGGAGTCCGAGGTACGGGACTGGGAAGATCACATCATGAATCACCCTAATCGGTGATAATAAAAAACCCGCCGTGGCGGGTTTTTGCTTTTACCTTCCAAACAAATCGCGTTTCTTCGGTTTGAACGGCTGAGCGATCAGCACCAGCAGCGCCACGACGAAGTAGGCCACAAAAATGCCCACCAGCCACTGCGGCATCTCCAGCGTCAGGAATTCCCACTGACGTACGGAGCAGTCACCGGATGCGACAAACACCTGCGGAAGCCACTTATCCAGCGGCAGCCAGCTCGGGAAACGGGCGGCGAAATCACAGGTCATAAACGGTGACGGATGCAGCTGCATCATGGTGTGCTGCCAGGAAAGCTCAATCCCTTTCCAGGCGCTGTACAGCCAGATGGCAATACCCACATAGCGCAACGGCGTTTTTGGGGCAATTGCGCCCACCAGGCCTGCACCCATAATGCCGAACAGCGCGCAGCGCTCGTAGATGCACAGCACGCAGGGCTTGAGTCCCATCACGTGCTGGAACCACAGCGCAACCATTTCCAGCGCAAAGGCGGTCAGGGCCATCAACAACCACGCTCCGCGACCGCGGGAGCACTGGTTTAAAAATCTCAACATAATCATTTCCCTGGAACATGCTTAGAAAGCGCAGTGTAAACGAATTTTAATGCGCCGCAAGTATACCCGCTTGTAGCAGCCATTGCGTACAGGGAACGAGAGTAATTTTGATGCACAGCAAACCAACAACGGTGAGCACCAGCGTGTACGGCAGCGCCATCCAGACCATTCTTCCATAAGAAAGTCGTATGAGCGGTGCCAGCGCCGAGGTCAGCAGGAAGAGAAATGCCGCCTGGCCGTTAGGTGTTGCAACGGAGGGCAGGTTTGTTCCGGTGTTGATGGCTACCGCCAGCAGGTCGAACTGCCCGGTACTGACGATCCCTTGCTCCATCGCCGCTTTGGCCTCATTGATATACACCGTCCCGACAAAGACGTTATCGGAAATAGAGGACAACAGACCGTTAAAGAGATAGAACAGCGTAAGCTGCGAGTCCGGCGAGGCCTGAAGCACAAACGCGATAATCGGTGCGAAAAGGTGTTGGTCAATAATCACCGCCACGACCGCAAAAAAGACCGCCAGCAGCGCGGTAAACGGCAGGGCTTCGGTAAAGGCTTTACCAATAGCATGTTCGTCCGTAACTCCGCTAAAGGTGGTGGCAAGTATAATGACGGAGAGGCCAATCAACCCGACTTCGGCAAGATGCAACGCCAGCGCGGCGATAAGCCAGATGCCGATGATCCCCTGCGCAATCAGACGCAGCGTCTCCTGGCGCGTACGCTGTTTGCGGCTCTGCTCGTCAAATTTATGCAGTTCTTTGCGGACCGGTTCAGGCAGCTGTGCGCCGTAGCCGAACAGCCTGAATTTTTCGACCAGAATGCAGGTCGCTAACCCGCAGACCAGCACAGGCACGCTGACGGGGGCCATGCGCAGGAAAAACTCGCCAAAATGCCATTCAGCCGCTTTCGCGATGATCAGGTTTTGCGGCTCGCCCACCATGGTCATCACGCCGCCCAGCGCCGTACCGACCCCTGCGTGCATCATCAGGCTGCGCAGAAACGCGCGGAACTGTTCCAGCACGTCGCGGTTATGCGCCTCGACGTGGCTATCGTCCTGTAAATCCTCACTTGGGCGAGAGGAGGCCACGCGGTGATAAATGCCGTAAAATCCGACGGCGACGCTGATCACCACCGCGACAACGGTGAGCGCATCCAGGAAGGCCGACAGAAAGGCGGCGGCAAGGCAAAACGCCAGCGAGAGGATCGTTTTTGACGTAATGCTCAGCAGCAGGCGGGTAAAGATAAACAGCAGCAGCTGTTTCATAAAGTAGATACCGGCCACCATAAAAATGAGCAGCAGGAGCACTTCCAGATTGGAGGCCAGCTCTGCTTTTACATGCTCTGCGGACGTCATGCCGATGACAACGGCTTCAAATGCCAGCAAACCGCCGGGCAGCAGGGGATAACACTTCAGCGCCATGGCCAGGGTGAAGATAAATTCTGCCACCAGCAGCCACCCGGCGATAAACGGATCCACGCTAAAAATGATGGGATTAACGACCAGGAAAACCAGCAGTATCAGTTTGTACCAGTCAGGAGAATGACCTAAAAAATTGCGCCACAGCGCGCGCCCAAAAGAAATTTCCACAACAGACGTCCTTCCCGTTAAGTAATACAAAACATCAGTATACGCAAAAATCGCGGCCCGGAGGCGGATAAGACCGCATTGTAAATTTCACAAAAATGAAACGGCGATCCCTCTTTTCTCACTTTGCCGCGCTACCTGCCGTTGCACGCCTCTGGTATGATGAGTCCAATTTGCAAAAAGCTGTGTAATGGAAATCTCACTATGGTCATTAAGGCGCAGAGCCCGGCGGGTTTCGCGGAAGAGTACATCATTGAAAGCATCTGGAATAATCGTTTCCCTGCGGGGTCCATTCTTCCGGCTGAACGCGAACTCTCTGAACTGATTGGCGTCACTCGCACCACGCTGCGTGAAGTGCTTCAGCGACTGGCGCGTGATGGATGGTTGACGATCCAGCACGGCAAGCCAACAAAGGTAAACAACTTCTGGGAAACCTCGGGGCTGAACATTCTTGAAACGCTGGCGCGCCTCGACCACGAAAGCGTGCCGCAGCTGATTGATAATCTGCTCTCCGTGCGCACCAACATCGCGACTATTTTTATTCGTACCGCTTTCCGTCAGCATCCTGAAGATGCGCTTGCGGTGCTGGCCAGCGCGAATGAAGTTGAAGATCACGCCGACGCCTTTGCCACCCTCGATTACAACGTGTTTCGCGGCCTGGCGTTTGCCTCTGGCAACCCGGTTTACGGCCTGATCCTCAACGGTATGAAAGGGCTCTATACCCGCATTGGTCGTCACTACTTCGCTAACCCTGAAGCCCGCAGTCTGGCGCTGGGCTTCTACCATAAGCTGAGC
This sequence comes from Enterobacter cloacae complex sp. P13B, assembly GCF_014895915.1. Lineage (NCBI taxonomy): Bacteria > Pseudomonadati > Pseudomonadota > Gammaproteobacteria > Enterobacterales > Enterobacteriaceae > Enterobacter > Enterobacter cloacae complex sp. P13B. Next base: position 49,354 of record NZ_JADBQN010000007.1, on the reverse strand, counting down.
AAGCTCTGCACCGAAGGCCTGCACGATCAGGTTTATGAAACCGTACGCCGCTACGGCCACGACTCCGGTGAAATCTGGCACCGTATGCAGAAAACGCTGCCGGGCGATTTGGCGATTCAGAGCCGCTGAAATAAAAAACCTCTCAATCGAGAGGTTTTTTTTCGCCCGGTGGCACTACAGCGTATTCAACCGCGCCGGGCAGCGTTCCAGCAGCTCCACGCTGCCGTCCTCATTCTGCTGCTCCAGCTGCACGTCAAAGCCCCACAGGCGGTGCACGTGCTTCAGCACCTCTTTACGCCCTTTATCCAGCGGCGCGCGGTTGTGCGGAATATAGCGCAGCGTCAGAGAGCGGTCGCCGCGCAGGTCCACGTTCCACACCTGAATATTGGGTTCAAGGTTGCTCAGGTTGTACTGGGAGGAGAGGCGGGAGCGGATCTCCCGGTATCCTTCCTCGTTGTGGATCGCGGAGATCTCCAGATAGTTGTTGCGGTCATCGTCCAGCACGGTGAAGAAGCGGAAATCGCGCATGATCTTCGGCGACATGAACTGGCTGATAAAGCTCTCATCCTTAAAGTCGCGCATCGCAAAATGCAGCGTTTCCAGCCAGTCAGAACCGGCGATATCCGGGAACCAGTACTTGTCCTCTTCCGTTGGCGACTGGCAGATGCGCTTAATATCCTGGAACATCGCAAAGCCCAGCGCATACGGGTTAATCCCGCTGTACCACGGGCTGTTGTAGGGCGGCTGGAACACCACGTTAGTATGGCTGTGGAGGAATTCCATCATGAACCGCTCGGTGACTTTCCCCTCGTCATACAGATGGTTGAGAATGGTGTAGTGCCAGAATGTTGCCCAGCCTTCGTTCATCACCTGGGTCTGTTTCTGCGGATAGAAATACTGGCTCACTTTACGCACGATACGCAAAATCTCGCGCTGCCACGGCTCCAGCAGCGGGGCGTTCTTCTCCATAAAATAGAGCAGGTTTTCCTGCGGCTCGGACGGGTAACGACGCGCTTCGGCAATCGTTTTTTCCTCCTCACGCTTCGGCAGGGTGCGCCACAGCATGTTCACCTGGCTCTGCAGATACTCCTCGCGGCTTTTCTGCCGGGCTTTCTCCTCCTGCAGAGAGATTTTCTGCGGGCGTTTATAGCGGTCCACGCCGTAGTTCATCAGCGCGTGGCAGGAGTCGAGCAGCTTCTCTACCTCGTCCACGCCGTAGCGCTCTTCACAGTCGGTAATGTATTTACGCGCGAAGATCAGGTAATCGACGATGGAGCTGGCGTCCGTCCAGCTGCGGAACAGATAGTTATTTTTAAAGAAGGAGTTATGGCCGTAGCAGGCGTGCGCCATCACCAGCGCCTGCATGGTAATGGTGTTCTCTTCCATCAGATAGGCGATACACGGGTTGGAGTTAATGACGATCTCATACGCCAGCCCCTGCTGGCCGTGCTTGTACAGTCGCTCCGTTTCAATGAATTTTTTACCAAACGACCAGTGCGGATAGTTGATCGGCATCCCGACGCTGGAGTAAGCGTCCATCATCTGTTCGGAGGTAATCACCTCAATCTGATGGGGATAGGTATCCAGGCGATACAGTTTTGCCACCCGGTCGATTTCGGCGAGGTAGACATCCAGCAGCTCGAAGGTCCAGTCGGGTCCATCGCTCAGACGTGTGTTGTCCTTGTTCAGGGAATCAATAGTAGCCATTAGCGCGCCCTCGTTGTGGGTGCTCTCTCTGTCTGGAGAGCCTCCTTTCAAGCATAGATCAACGTGTTAAAAAGCGTGCTGGCGCAGAAATTTTTTCTTTGCGATTTCCCGTTTTTGATACGGCAAAAAAAGCGCACCCATCAGAATTTTATGCTGGTTAAAAATAAAGCTCAGCAGGAGATCCCAAATTACCCCTATCCCCTGATGCTGGGGGATGTGTGAGGTAAGTCACCATAAAAAAGTCGTATGTTGAATAATATTTTCAACTAGGTTATCAATCTGTAATTAGATGATTGTTCTTTTGCTCATAATGGAGTGGCTATGCGTGTTGTCATACTGGGAAGTGGTGTCGTTGGCGTAACCAGCGCCTGGTATTTAAGTCAGGCGGGACATGAGGTTACCGTTATCGATCGTGAATCCGGCCCGGCGCTTGAAACCAGTGCGGCAAATGCCGGTCAAATCTCTCCTGGCTATGCGGCCCCGTGGGCGGCGCCCGGCGTGCCGCTGAAGGCAATCAAATGGATGTTCCAGCGCCACGCGCCGCTGGCCATCAGCCTTGACGGCACGCAGTTCCAGCTGAAGTGGATGTGGCAGATGCTGCGCAACTGCGACACCCGGCACTATATGGAAAATAAAGGCCGCATGGTGCGTCTGGCGGAATACAGCCGTGACTGCCTCAAAGCCCTGCGCGCGTCGACGGGTATCGAGTACGAAGGCCGTCAGGGCGGCACGCTGCAGCTGTTCCGCACCGAGCAACAGTATGAAAACGCCACCCGCGATATCGCCGTGCTGGAAGATGCCGGTGTACCGTATCAGCTGCTGGAAGCCAGCCAACTGGGGCAGGTGGAACCCGCGCTGGCCGAAGTGGCCCACAAGCTGACCGGCGGTCTGCGTCTGCCGAATGACGAAACCGGCGACTGTCAGCTCTTTACCCAGCGTCTGGCGCACATGTGCGAGCAGGCTGGGGTGAAATTCCGCTTTAATACCTCCGTCGACAAGCTGCTGTCGGAAGGCGAAAAAATTTACGGCGTGAAGTGCGGCGACGAGGTGATAAAGGCGGATGCCTACGTGATGGCGTTTGGTTCCTACTCCACCGCCATGCTGAAAGGCATCCTTGATATTCCGGTCTACCCGCTCAAGGGCTACTCATTGACTATCCCGGTGAAAGAGGAGAGCGGGGCGCCTGTGTCAACCATCCTGGATGAAACCTACAAAATCGCCATTACCCGCTTCGATAACCGTATTCGCGTCGGCGGCATGGCGGAGATTGTCGGCTTCAACACCGAGCTGCTGCAGCCGCGTCGTGAAACGCTGGAGATGGTGGTGGGCGATCTCTTCCCGCGCGGCGGGTTTGTGGAACAGGCGACGTTCTGGACCGGCCTGCGTCCGATGACCCCGGACGGCACGCCGATCGTGGGCCGCACGCCATATAAAAACCTGTGGACCAATACCGGACACGGCACGCTCGGCTGGACGATGGCCTGCGGCTCCGGCCAGCTGCTGAGCGACCTGATTTCCGGGCGCACGCCGGCAATTCCGTTTGACGATTTAAGTGCTGCGCGCTATCAATCAGGATTTACGCCATCGCGTCCTCAGCACCTGCACGGCGCGCATAATTAAGGAGTTGTCATGTCCCGTCCTGTTCTGGCTCAGCTGGATCTGCAGGCCCTGAAGGAAAACCTGCAAATTGTTCGCCGGGCAGCACCTGGTTCGCGCGTCTGGTCAGTCGTCAAGGCAAACGCCTACGGCCACGGTATTGACCGTATATGGAGCGCGCTCGGCGCGACCGACGGTTTTGCGTTACTGAATCTCGAAGAGGCCATCCTGCTGCGCGAACGCGGCTGGAAAGGGCCTATTCTGCTGCTGGAGGGGTTCTTCCACGCGGACGATCTGCCGCTGCTGGATAAGTATCGCCTGACCACCAGCGTTCACAGCAACTGGCAGATTAAAGCCATTCAGGATGCGAAGCTCCACGCTCCGCTGGATATTTATCTCAAGGTGAACAGCGGCATGAACCGCCTGGGCTTCCAGCCCGAGCGGGTGCATACGGTCTGGCAGCAGCTGCGTGGCCTGAAAAACGTCGGTGAAATGACGCTGATGGCGCACTTTGCCGATGCGGAAAAACCGGACGGCATTGCTGATGCTATGGTCCGCATTGAGCAGGCGGCTGAAGGGCTCGATTGTCCGCGCTCCCTGTCGAACTCGGCGGCGACGCTTTGGCATCCTGAAGCCCACTATAACTGGGTGCGTCCGGGGATCGTTCTGTACGGTGCATCACCCTCAGGCCAGTGGCAGGATATCGCCAACAGCGGCCTGAGGCCGGTCATGACCCTGCGCAGCGAGATCATCGGCGTGCAGACGCTGAAGGCGGGCGACACGGTAGGCTACGGCAGCCGCTTCCGGGCGAAGGGCGAGCAGCGGATTGGCATCGTCGCGGGCGGTTATGCCGACGGCTATCCGCGTATCGCGCCGACCGGCACGCCGGTTTGGGTGGATGGGGTGCGCACGGGCACGGTGGGGACCGTCTCAATGGATATGCTGGCCGTTGACCTGACGCCATGCCCGCAGGCGGGCATCGGTTCACCGGTCGAGCTGTGGGGCAATGAAATCAAAATTGATGACGTGGCGGCCGCGGCGGGAACGGTAGGGTATGAACTGATGTGCGCCCTGGCACCAAGAGTGCCGGTTGTGACGGTGTAACTTGTATCTTTGCCGGGTGACGCGAAGCCGCCACCCGGTAAAAAAACTACTCCGCGTCCTCTTCCATCGGCCTCAAACCGACCTTCCGCACCGCGTTATCTTCTTTTTCTGCCACCGTCCAGATCATCCCGGCAAACTCCACCTGGTCACCCACAACCGGCGCAGCGCCAAGCCGCTGCTGAATGATTTCGCCCAGCGTTTGCGGGTTATCACCGTCTTCTGCACCTTCATCCAGGCCATAAATGAGCGCCACATCCGTAAACTTGGCGCTGGCTTCCAGAATAAAATCGCCGAAGAAACGCTGGTCCAGCGCCACGGGAGGCGACTGGCTGAACAGCTTGCCCAGCGCGGGCAGGTCGCGCTCGCGGCCGATGACACACAGAATATCCCCTTCGCGCAGGCGGGTGCTGCCAGTCGGGTGCAGCAGGACATTATCGCGGAACAGGGCGGCAATGCGCGTTTCAGTCGGCATGTGCAAATCGCGCAGCGAGGCCCCCACGCACCATTTGTCGGCGCTCAGCTGATAGACGAACTGCTCCCACGGGTTTTCCGGGTGAATGTCCAGCCCCACGCGGGAGACCGGCCAGCCTACGGGCGGCACCACCACTTTGGCCTTTTTCGCCGCCCACCCGAGCGACGTGCCCTGGAACAGCAGGGAAATCAGCACCACGAAGAACGCCACGTTGAAGAACAGCCGCGCGTTGTCGAGACCGGCCATCATCGGGAACACCGCAAGGATAATCGGCACCGCGCCGCGCAGGCCGACCCAGCTGATAAAGACGCGCTCGCGCAGGTTAAATCCGCGAAACGGCAGCAGTCCTGCAAATACGGAGAGCGGACGGGCGAAGAAGATCATCCACGCCGACAGCAGCAGCGCCGGAACGGCGATCGGCAGCAGGTCCGACGGGGTCACCAGTAGGCCCAGCACCAGGAACATGCCGATTTGCGCCAGCCACGCCAGGCCGTCAAAGTTCTGCAAAATAGCATGACGGTTGCGAATAGGGCGGTTGCCCATCAGGAACCCGCAGAGGTAGACGGCGAGAATACCGCTGCCGTCCAGCGCGGTGGTAACGGCAAAAATGAGAATGCCGCCGCTCAGCGCCAGCAGAGGGTAAAGCCCCGAGGGCAGAGAAATGCGGTTGATCGTCTGCTGTAACAGGTATCCCCCCGCCAGGCCGATGACAATCCCCAGCCCGAACTGCTGCAGAATATGCAGGGCAAACATCCAGCTCAGGCCCGTCTCGTGCTGCTGGATCATCTCTATCAGCGTGATGGTCAGGAACACCGCCATCGGATCGTTACTGCCGGATTCAATCTCAAGCGTTGAGCCAACGCGTTCGTTAAGCCCTTTACCCCCAAGCAGGGAAAAGACCGCCGCCGCATCGGTAGAGCCAACGATTGCGCCAATCAGCAAGCCTTCCATGAGATTGAGATTGAAAAGCCAGGCGGCCATCATCCCGGTGAGGCCGGAGGTGATCAACACGCCGACGGTCGCCAGCGACAGCGCAGGCCCTAAGGCCACGCGGAAGGAGCTCGCCTGAGTGCGCATCCCGCCGTCGAGCAGGATCACCGCCAGCGCGAGGTTACTCACCATGTAGGCGAAGGGATAGTTATCGAAGGGGATACCGCCGATGCCGTCAACACCGGCCAGCATGCCGATGGCCAGGAAAATAACAAGAATGGGTATGCCAAGACGCGATGAAAATGAACTTAATAAAATACTGCTGGTTACAAGTACAGAACCCAAAATGAAAAGGCTGATTATCGCTGCGGCATCCAATGTTCTCTTTCTCCCACCTCAATGTTAACGCTGTTACTAAAACCCTAACATATTAACAACGGCAACAGCGTTTTATTAAGGGGGTTTTTTATGCTTTTATGACCGGATGACCACCGATCGTTAACCGACTGCCCGAAACATCATGTGTAAGCGTCGCCTGCGCGCCCAGCGCAAGGGTAACGGTCTGCTGCTCATGACCGAAATCCAGCCCGGTGATAACCGGAATATCCAGCCGCGAGCGGATGAAATCGACCATCGTTTCCAGGGAGTAGCCCGCATCATAGTCATTCGGGGCAGAGCCGCTGAAGCTGCCCAGCACGATCGCGGACTGGCGATCGAGAATACCGGCATGATAAAGCTGCAATAACATGCGCTCGACGCGGAACGGATGTTCGTTAATATCCTCCAGCACCAGAATGCCGTCCTTGATTTGCGGCATCCACGGCGTGCCGATGAGCGAGACCAGCATCGCCAGGTTACCGCCCCAGAGCTGGCCCTCACATTCCCAGTGCGGTCCATTGCCTTGCCATTCCACGCTGTAGGTGGGATTGCGCAGCGCGCGCCAGAAATGCTCCACGGTGAACGCGTCCAGTTCCGGCGCGCCGAAGTTACCGGCCAGCATCGGGCCGCTAAACGTGATGACGTTATGCAGCGCCAGAAGACCAAGCTGGATGGCGGTGAAATCGCTGTGTCCGCATATCAGCAGCGGATCCTGCTGCTGGCGCTGCGCCAGGCCCTGCCAGTCAATGCTCTCAAGCAGCCTGCTCGCACCATAGCCGCCGCGCACCGCAAGGACTATTCGGTTTTCGCCCTTCAGGTTCACCAGGCTATTGATATCATTTAGCCTCTGCGCTTCTGTTCCGGCAAAACGCTGCTGGCGGCGGGGGATAATTGTCTGATTTTCTACCTGATGGCCGGATTCCAGTAAGCGCTGAACGCCCCGCTGCGCCGCGTCCTGGTTAATACAGTAGCCCGATGGCGCGATGAGATGAAACTGAGACATGGCAATTCCTTGCTGAATGAGAAACTAATTGTCTATATCATGCCGCGTATACGCCGCCTGCTTCAAGGGCGGCGCACCGCGATGACCGGCTATAAGGATAGATGACGTGAAATTGAGATGGTTTGCTTTTTTGATTGTTTTGCTGGCTGGCTGTAGTTCAAAACATGATTATCAAAACCCGCCCTGGAATCCGGAAGTGCCGGTGAAACGGGCCATGCAGTGGATGCCGATCAGTGAAAAAGCCGGGAAGGCGTGGGGCGTCAGCCCGCGGCTGATCACCGCCATTATTGCGGTGGAGTCCGGTGGCAATCCTACGCTTGTCAGCAAATCCAACGCGGTGGGGCTGATGCAGCTGAAAGCCTCTACGGCGGGGAGAGAGGTCTACCGCTATATGGGCTGGAGCGGCCAGCCGTCGACCAGCGAGCTGAAGAACCCGGAACGCAACATTTCTATGGGGACCGCTTACCTGAGCATTCTGGAACACGGCGTGCTGAAGGGCATTGAGGATCCGGAAGTGATGCAATACGCGCTGGTGGTCTCGTACGTGAACGGCGCCGGGGCGCTGCTCAGAACCTTCTCCTCTGACCGCAAAGAGGCGATTGAGGAGATCAACGACATGGACAAAGATGAGTTCGTCGAGCATGTGGCGAAAAATCATCCGGCACCGCAGGCGCCTCGCTATATCTGGAAAGTACAGAAAGCGATGGATGCCATGTAATGCCGCAAACGGGCGGCGCTCGCTGCCCGACTTTTCCTACAGAACCTTATTCGCACGTTCCCGTGCTTCCCGTTCCAGCGAATAGATAATGCGCTGCAGCTCGCGCTCCGCGCCGGGCCCGACGTTCAGAAAACGGAAGCTCAGACGCGGCGTGGTAATCGTTTCATTTTTGCTGTCCACCACCGTGCGCTCGCTGATGGCAATCAGCTGTGCATCGAAATAAAAACGGCCCCAGCCCGCCATATCCAGTTCTATTTGCGTAAACCGCATGCCTTCTACCAGACCCTCCGGCTTCGGGGTATCCATCAGCGCGCCCATTCCGCCCAGCGACAGGTCAAAGAGACGGAAGCGGATCTCTTTTTTGTCCGGCATTTTAGCCTTACAAAAATAGGCAGGATGAAGCGGGGCGCTGATGCGGAAATATTCACGGCGCTGGACAAACCAGAGGTTGCCAGGAAGGAGGGTAACAAAAGCCGGAAGTCCCTGGTATTCGCTCAGTTCCAGTCGCGGCAGGACAAATTCCACTTTGGCCCCATGGGTTTCGGCCATGACCACGATATTCTCTGCTTTCAGCGCCGCGCGGTTTTCATACTCCAGGCTGCCCAGGTCAATAACCAGCCTCTCCTGCGAGACGTCAAGGATCTTGCTGATAAACTGATTATTCGACCAGCTGATGCGCAGCGGCACTTCGCCTTTTTGCAGGTCGCGTAATACCCCTAATACAGCCAGCGGATTTTGCTTGAGGAACTGCTCACTGTAATGACTCACGCCGGATGGCTCCTTGATCGATGACAGACTGTCTTAGTGTTATCGGCAATCCACCCTCAAACTTAATACAAACCGGTGAGATTTTTTTACCGTTGTCCGCAGGATAAGTCGGTGAGACGAAACTGGTTTTCCGGTGATGACCTATACTTAAGTTAGCTGTGCAGAAGGTTTTCTGCACATGCGTTTAATCTGCAAGAGGGCATTGCTATGGGTATCATCGCCTGGATTATCTTTGGCCTTATTGCCGGCGCTATCGCAAAACTGATCATGCCGGGAAACGATGGCGGCGGCTTTATTTTGACCTGCGTACTCGGGGTCGTTGGTGCGGTTGTAGGTGGCTGGCTGGCGACGATGTTTGGTTTTGGTGGTGACATCAGTGGTTTCGACATGCACAGTTTCCTGGTCGCTGTCGTGGGAGCCATTGTCGTGCTGGGCATATTCAGATTACTGCGACGAGCATAAAATGACAGAACGGCTCTCTGCGGAGGGCCGTTTTTTTTGCCGCTATATTGATTTGCTAATCTAAATGATAATAATTGTCGTTCCGTATTGCATGTAATAACAAGACGACATTATGAACTCCTCACGTTTTACGTTATGCACCCTGGCGGGTGCCGTCACGCTGGCATTGCAGGTCCAGGCTTTCGCCGAAGAATCAACCATTGTCGTCACGGGCTCAGAGCAAGGCAGCGCGCTGCCGGCCTGGACCAACAGCGCCACCAAATCGGCCTTTGCCGAAAGTAAAACGCCGCAGGTTATCAACACGCTCTCTGCGCCGGAGATCGAAAAGCGTCACGCGAACTCCGTGAATGAAATCCTGCGCTATGCCCCAGGCGTCTCAACCGAGGTGCGGGGGAATACCTCCTATATGAGCGAATACAAAATTCGTGGCTTTACCGTTGATCAGGAGTTTTACAACGGGCTGCAGCTACCCTATAACGTCACCGGTAACACCAAGGCGCGCATCGATCCGCTGTTAATAGAGAGCGTCGATATCCTGAAAGGGCCTTCATCGGTGCTTTACGGCGGCGGTTCGCCGGGCGGGCTGGTAAATATTCAAAGTAAAAAGCCGCAGCGGGAAGCCCGAACCGAGGTCGGTTTTAATACCGGGAACCGTAATCTGAAAGAAGGCTATCTCGATTCGACCGGACAAATTGCCGACAGCGACTGGAATTACCGCCTGCTGGGTAAGGCGACGGAGAATGACGATCAGCCGCACACCAGCCGCTATGAAAATTATCTGGTCGCCCCATCCGTTACATGGCAACCCGACGGTAAAACCCGCCTCACCCTGGATGCGCTGGCGCAAAACTCCCCGAGCCTGACGCCGTCTAACCCGCTGCCGCTCGCTTATCTGCGGTCCAAATATGCCGATCGCCGGGATTACGCCGGAGAGGAGTGGAGCGGGTTTAAGCAGCGGCAGTGGATGCTGGGCTACAGCTTCGAACACGAGTTTGACAGCGGCTGGGGCTTTAATCAGAAAGCGCGCTATTTCGACGTCGATACCCACCAGAACAGCGTCTACGCGACGGGAACGGGAAGTGAGGTCTATCAGCTTAACCGCTTTGCCTATACCACCGATGAAGATCTTAAGAGCTTCAACATCGACAACCAGGTGACTAAAACCGTTGCGCTGGGCGACTGGAAACACCATCTGCTGGCCGGGTTTGACTATCAGAGGCTGAACTCCCATTTCCACTACCGCTACGCGTCGACTACGCCGGGCATGGATATGCGTAATCCGGACTATTCGCAAATCCACGAAAGCGCGCTGGGGCTTTACACCGCCCAGAAAAACCGCCTCAGCTACCAGCAGAACGGGTACTACCTGCAGGATCAGGTGGAATTTGGCGGCTTAAGTCTGTTGGGCAGCCTGCGCTACGACGATTACCGCTCCGTCACCACCGATTACCTGCAAAACGGCGATAAGGCCTGGGTATCGCAGGATCGCGTTACCAAACGCCTGGGGGCGCTTTACGCCTTCGATAACGGTATTTCGCCGTTTATCAGCTATTCAGAAGGTTTTGCACCGGTCTCGCCGCAGGGGACGCTCACGGCGAAAGACGTCAAGCCAACCACCAGCAAGCAGGTGGAAGGCGGGGTAAAATATCTGCTGGCAGAGTACGCCACGACGTTTACCGCCTCGGTGTTTAACATCCGGCAGAAAAACGTCGTCACCTCCGACCCGGGCTTCCTGAACTACCGTCAGACTGGTGAAGTGGAATCCAAAGGCGCGGAGCTCTCCGCCATCAGCCGCCCGACGGACAACCTGACGCTGATTGCCAACTATGCCTACACCCACGTAATTAATACCGAAGATGATAAATACCAGGGCAAGCGTCCTACTCAGGTGCCGGAAAATGCGTTCAACCTGTGGGGGGACTACACCTTCGAGAGCACGCCGCTGAAGGGGCTGATGCTGGGCGCCGGGGCGCGCTATACCGGGCCGATGGAGATTTCACCGTCTAACGATGCGGGTAAGCTGGGGGGCACTACGCAGTACGATCTGGCGGCGTCGTACCGGATGGGCGAAATTCTGCCTTCGCTGGCGGGGCTGACGCTTAAGGCAAGTATGCAGAACATCACCAATAAAGAGACGCTGACCTGCTACGATGCGACTAACTGCTGGATTGGGCGTGACAGGACGTATCAGCTAGGGGCGAGTTACAGCTTCTAAATCCCTGTGAGTTCAAAATGAAGGCCGGGTAAGGCGTAGCCATCACCCGGCAATACTCCCTTACTGCGCCGAAGCTTTCACCGGCGCAGCCTCATCGTTCGCCGCAGGCTGATTTTCCGGCACGCTGTCGCACGGTTTCTCTTTCGGACAAACCAGATCCAGCATTTTCAGCGTCACGCCGTTACTCCAGCCGAACCCATCCTGGAGCGGATATTCACCGCCGCCACCGCCGGTACCGGTAGAAGAGACATCATATTTCTCCACCAGCTTCTTCTCGCGGTCATAAGTGTGCTGAACGTTCTTCAGGAAGCGCCAGGTCACGTCCATTGCAACCTTATCCTGCCCATAGTTCTGCAACCCTTCCGTTGCCACCCACTGCAGCGGTGCCCAGCCGTTTGGCGCATCCCACTGCTGGCCGCTGTTGATGGTGGTGGTGGTAATACCGCCCGGCTTCAACAGGCGCGCGGAGGTGGCCGCGGCCACTTTATCGGCGCGATCCTGTGCCGCCGCCTTCACGTAGAGTGGGAAGAGGGCCGCTGCCGTGAGCTGGTTGCGCACCTTCTTACTCTTGAGATCGTAATCGGCGTACCAGCCCTCTTTATCGTTCCACAGGTGGCGCTCAATGGCTTTTTGACGCGCGGTTGCTAATGCCTCGTATTTACTCGCCGCCGCGCTGTCGCCCGCCTCCTGGCCTGCTCGCGCGAGCAGTTTTTCCATTTTAAACATCAGGGCGTTCAGATCGACGGGCACAATGCTGGTGGTGCGGATGGTGCCGAGCTTTTGCGGGTCGTCCATCCAGCGGGAGCTAAAGTCCCAGCCCGAGGCCGCTGCGGAGCGCAAATCGCGGTAGATCTCCGTCGCAGGCCGGTTAGGGTTGCTCTTCGCCGTGGTGATATCGTCAAGCCAGGACTCCGGGCGCGGGGTATCGCGATCGTCCCAGTAGCGGTTGAGTACGGAACCGTCATCGAGCTTCACCACGCGCTGGTTAGCCTGCCCAGGCTGAAGGCTTTCTACACCCTCCATCCAGTAGGTGTACTCTTTTTCCATTTGTGGACGGTATTTTTTCAGCGCGTCTTTGTCATGCGTCGCCAGCAACTCAACCATCAGTGAGAAGAACGGCGGCTGGGAGCGGCTCAGGTAGTAGCTGCGGTTGCCGTTGGGGATATGGCCGAAGGTATCAATCTCATACGCAAAGTTATCCACCATATCGCTGATTTTGTCCCAGTGGCCGCTCTCCGCCAGGCCCAGCATGGTGAAATAGCTATCCCAGTAGTAGACCTCGCGGAAGCGCCCGCCGGGCACAACGTAAGGTTTCGGTAACGGCAGCAGGGAATCCCATTTGTTACTGGCTTTATCCGTGGTGCGCGTCAGCACAGGCCAGAGGTCGTCAATGTGCTCACGTAAGCTTTGTCCCGCAGGCGGCACATATTTTTCACCTTCCGCAGGCAGCGTGAAGTTCATCTCCACAAAGTGGCGCAGGTCAAAGCTTGTCTGGGTGTGCTGCATCCGGTAATCCGCCAGAATCATCAGCGGGTCGCTTTTGGGAACGGCATCGGCAAAGGTTTTCTGATCGGGAAACAGTTTGGCACTCTGCACATCGTTAAACAGGGGGCCCAGTAAAATATCGGGTGAAGTTGTCTGGGCGGTGGGGCTATCGTCGGCATATCCCAATGTCGTTACGCCGAGCAGCGCGCCACCTAACGCAAGGGGCAAAAAGGCGGGGCGTAGTGTACGAGGTCTTATCATGAGTTCGTCTCCTGTCTTCACTAAACAGCGTGACCGCTGTTGTCAATCACCTGAAAACCTTAGACGAATATTGCCCGCTTCGCGTTAAATATTGCCGCGCTCTCAGACCTCTTCCGGCGTCTGGCCGGCTTCCCGCAGCGTGCCCGGCGCATGGCCAATGATGCGCTTAAAGGCCCGGCTAAACGCCGCCAGCGATCCGTAACCCAGCCGCAGGGCGACCGTTTCAATCGGCTGATTTTCGTGACGAATGTACTGAATCGCCAGCCGCATTCTCAGTTCGCTGAGATACTTTGCCGGGGTCGTCCCCGTCGCGGCCAGAAACCGTTCGGCAAACACGGAGCGTGAGGTGCCCGCTTCTTTCGCCAGATCCGCCACGCTCCAGTTCAGGCCAGGCTGCTGGTGCATGGCGTAAATGGCCCGGCTCAGGCGCGGGTCGCGTAAAACCTGCACCCAGCCGGTGGCTTTACCGCAGCCGCCCTCAACCCAGCCGCGCACAATTAACGCCGCCACCACATCAGCCAGCCGGGCAAGGATCCCGGCGAACCCGGCCTGACGGGTCATGGATTCTCGCTCCATCGCCGCCAGTAGCGGATGAATTTCCGGCCAGGTGGACATCAGCCGGCTGACCATCATCACTTCCGGCATTGCTTTGATCAGCGGCTGCATCCCGCCGAGCTCAAAATCCATGCACCCGCTAAAGATGATGGTGTTCTCGCTCTCCGGACAGGGCTCGCAGGTAATGGCGCACACCGAACCGCAGATGGGTTCGCTCGGAAAAGCGTTCACCGGGGTAATGGCTGCCTGCGCGTCAGAGAGCAGGGCGTGGGCATTCCCGCCAGGAATAAACAGCGCGTCGCCGCCGCTCAGTTCGAAGGTCGCACCGCTCTCCATACGCAGCAGGGCGCTACCGTGGCTCACAAAATGGAACTGCGCCTTACCGGGCGCCTGGTGGAACGCCACGCCAAACGGCGCGCTGGCTTCAATCCGTCGGTATTTCACGCCCGACAGGCGCATGCCGCGTAAGAGTTCGCTGATCAAATCGGGGGACTGAACGGTCATGGCGCAACTCCGGACGAATAATCAATAAGTGGAGATTATATGTCATAGATCGTCCACGGTGAACCCTCTATGCTTTTGCGACAGTTGTCACATTTTTATAACGGGAGAACAACAGATGAATTCATGTGTCGTGGCGAGAGAGGCCGTGGCGCCAGCCAGACCCGCCTGGCGGGCCGTCTATTCACTGGGGCTGGGCGTGTTTGGGTTGATAACGGCTGAGTTCCTGCCAGCCAGTTTGCTGACGCCGATGGCCGCGAGTCTGGGCGTCAGCGAGGGCATGGCCGGGCAGGCCGTCACCGCCACCGCGCTGGTGGCGCTGGTCACCGGGCTTCTGATTACGCCGGCGACCAAAAGTATCGACCGTCGCTGGGTACTGATGTTTTTCTCCGTGCTGCAAATCATCTCCAGCCTGCTGGTGGCCTTTGCGCCTACGCTGCACGTCCTGCTGATGGGGCGCCTGCTGTTAGGGGTCGCCATCGGTGGCTTCTGGGCGATGTCGACGGCCACCACGATGCGCCTGGTTCCGACGGATAAAGTGCCGAAGGCGCTGGCGGTGATCTTCTCCAGCGTGTCGATTGCCACCGTAGTTGCTGCCCCGCTGGGGAGCTATCTGGGTAGCCTGATCGGCTGGCGCAACGTCTTTGTGCTCTGCATACTGCCGAGCGTACTGGCGCTGCTGTGGCAGATCTGGGTGCTGCCGTCCATGAAGCCCGAGAGCAGCGGTAGCCTCAGCACGCTGTTCCGCGTGCTGCGTCGACCGGGCATGATCGGCGGCATGCTGGCCACTATTCTGATCTTCAGCGGCCATTTCGCCTTCTTTACCTACCTGCGCCCGTTCCTGGAAACGGTGGGGCAGGCGAACGTTGAGACCATTTCACTGATCCTGCTGGGCTTTGGGCTGGCGAACTTTGTCGGTACTTCCGTTGCCGGACATCTGCTGGCACGTAATCTGCGCCTGACGCTGGCGCTGGTGCCGTTCGCCATGGGCATACTGGCGCTGACGATGGTGGCGTTTGGCCATCTGGCAATGCTGGACGGGTTCCTGGTGGCGCTGTGGGGCTTTGCGTTTGGTCTGGTTCCGGTGGGCTGGTCAACCTGGCTTGCCACCACCGTTCCGGATGAAGCCGAAAGTGCAGGGGGGCTGCTGGTGGCCTCAATCCAGCTGGCGATAAGCGCCGGTGCGGCCGGGGGCGGGGCGGTATTTGACCTTAACGGTGCCAGCGGCGTATTCGCCGGAAGCGGGTTCCTGCTGGTGACGGCGATGGTGATTGTGTTGATGGGCGTGAAAGTGAAAGCGGAATGATTTTTTGCCGGGTGAGCGTTCGCGCCACCCGGCTCCAGGCTTACAGCCCTTTCTTATCCATGAGCACCGCCAGATCCACCAGGCGGTTAGAGAAGCCCCACTCGTTGTCATACCACGCCAGGATCTTCACCATGTTCCCGCCAATCACCAGCGTGGAAAGCCCGTCGATAATGGAGGAGCGCGGGTCGCCCTGGTAGTCGCTGGAGACCAGCGGTTCATCGCTATAGCCCAGGATCCCTTTCAGAGGCCCGCTGGCGGCCGCGTTGAGGAACGCCTCATTCACCTCTTCGGCGGTTACGCTACGGCTGAGCGTTACCGTTAAATCCACAATCGACACCACCGGCACCGGCACGCGCAGGGAGTACCCGGTCAGCTTGCCGTCCAGGGAGGGGATCACTTTGCCCAGCGCTTTCGCCGCGCCGCTGGAGTAAGGCACAATCGACAGCGCCGCCGCGCGCGCGCCGCGCAGATCTTTTTCCGGCTGGTCGTGCAGCGCCTGGCTGTTGGTGTAGGCGTGCGTCGTGTTCATCAGACCATGCTCGATCCCGAACTGCTGATGCAGCACCTGAGCCGCCGGCGCCAGACCGTTAGTGGTACAGCTCCCGTTACTGACGACCACGTGCTGAGCCGGGTCGTAGCGATCGTGGTTCACTCCCATCACAACCGTCAGATCGTCATTCTTGCCGGGCGCGGAGATGATGACGCGCTTTGCGCCACCCTGCGTGACGTGCACCGCCGCTTTTTCCCGATCGGTAAAGAAGCCGGTGGCCTCAATTACCACGTCAACACCAACATCGCGCCACGGAATATTTGCCGGATCGCGTTCGCTAAACACCACAATCCGCTGACCGTCCACCTGCAGCGCGCCGTCAGCCGCTTCAACGGGCGCGGGCAGTTTGCCCAGAAGGGAATCATGTTTCAGCAGGTGGGCGAGGGTTTTACTGTCCGTCAGATCGTTAATGGCCACAATCTGAAGATCCGGGTTACCCAGCGCCGCACGTAGGAAATTACGTCCGATACGGCCGAAACCGTTAATACCGACCTTAACCATGGTGCACTCCTTATCTCTGTTGTCTGGAGTCACTGTAGGCGCGGGGCCGGTTGGCGTAAACGACAAAAAAGGATCAGATTACGCCATCTTGCGGCAGTGGAAGCGCTGGCGGTACTCGCCTGGCGTGAGGTGGAGCTGTTTCTCAAACACGCGGCGCAGGTTAATGCTGGTGCCAAACCCGCTTTGCTCGGCAACCCGCTCAAGGGGATCATGGGTCTGCTCAAGCAGCTGTCGGGCGGCGGCCAGGCGCGCTTCCGTCACGTAACGGGCAGGCGAGACGCCCGCGTCGCGGGTAAAAACCCGGGTGAAATTGCGCGGGCTCATCGCCACCTTTTCGGCCAAATTTTCCACGCACAGGTCGGCGGTGAGGTTCTGCAGGATCCAGGTTTGCAGTTCGCTGATAGGCCCCGATGCGCCAGACTGCTGCAGGCTATAGCGGCTGAACTGCAGCTGTCCGCCGGGGCGACGCAGATACATCACCATATCCTGCGCCACGTCGCGGGCGAGGGTAAATCCGTAGTCGTCTTCCACCAGCGCCAGGGTCAGATCGAACCCGGAACTCACGCCGCCGGAGGTCCAGATGGGGCCATCCTGAATATACAGCGGGCCGCCTTCGACGTGGATAGCCGGGTACTGGGCTTGCATCGTCTCCAGCAGCCGCCAGTGGGTGGTTGCGCGGCGGCCGTCCAGCAAGCCGGTCTGGGCAAGCAGCATCGCGCCCCCGCAAATGGAGGCGACCCGCCGGGCGTGCGGGGCAGCGAGGTGCAGCCAGTCCACCACCGCCGTGCTCTCCTGCTCGTTGATCCCGCGTCCGGTGATGATAATGGTGTCCAGCGGTTCGCGCGGATCCAGCTCCGGCAGACGATAGTCCGCCAGCAGGTTCAGGCCAGACTGGCCGTGGATCACCTGGTGGGGCTGCGTGGTGGCAATGATGATACGGTAGCGGGGCTGGGTAAGCCCTTCCGGATGCAGCCGGTTGGCCTGCATCAGAATGTCGGCGATACCGGCGGCCTCAAACAGCATGCCGCCGTCAGGTACGATAATTAATATTTTCTTCATGTCCTGAAAAGTACCTTTACCACAGAATAAGTCAAGCCGGGCGTGACCCTGCGTTTCCGGCAAAGCAAAGCGATTTAAGTTCTTTGTCATTTCAGGCGTTATCCCCGATCGTCAGAGCATTGTCTCTGGCGAAACGGCGTCTGAAGGAATGAGTAAACGAAGCTCCCTCTATTTACATCCGCAGCAGCGCAATCACATCCACCGACTTGCATCTGGGGTTCTGTGGCGAAGTGAACTCCCTACGTGGCTGCTGATCGTCATTATCTATACCGGCTGGTTTTCCACCCTAACATTCTGGCAAACGCTCGGCCTGCTTCCCGCCACGCTGCTGCTTATCTGGTTTACCGCCTGGTACATGTCCCTACAGCATGAGCTGATCCACGGGCATCCCACCCGTTTTGCCTGGCTTAACCAGCTGTTCGGCACGCTCCCTCTGGCGGTCTGGTATCCATACGGCCTGTACCGGGATTCCCATCTGGCCCACCATCGGTACGATAGCCTGACCGATCCGGTGGATGACCCGGAGTCGTATTATTTCACCGAGGCGAGCTGGGCGCGCTTTTCCCCGTGGCAGAAGCGCCTGATCCGGGCCCGGAATACCTTTGCCGGGCGGCTTCTGCTGGCGCCGCTGCTGGATATCGTCCAGACGCTGGGCAGCGCCGGGGCGGCGTTTCGTCATTTTCACCTGCGGGCGATGGCGATGTGGCTGGTTCACGCTCTGCTGCTGGCGGCACTTTTCGCGTGGATGGTGCATCACGGCTTTTCGCCCGTCTGGTTTGTGCTGGCGGTAAGCTATCCGGCGCTGGCGCTGACCAAGGTCCGCTCGTTCTACGAACATCGGGCGGCAGACGATCCGCTCGCGCGCTCGGTGATTAACGAGGCCGGGCTAGTCTGGCGGGTGCTGTTTTTGAATCTCAACTACCATTCTATTCACCACGATTTACCGGGCGTTCCCTGGTACGGGTTGCCGACGATCTACCGGCAAAACCGGGAGGCGTACCGGCAGCGTAACCACGGCTTTGTGGTCCGGGGCTACGGTGAATGGCTACGCCAGTTCTGGACCCGGCCAGTGGAGGTCACCGTCCATCCCGGAAAACAACAGGAGGAGAGGTATGAGTAACCTGCTGGCGTTTCCCATGTACGCCGTGGATCGCGGCGATACCCGCGCGCTCTGGCTGGCGGTTCAGCATCTGCTGGCCGCGCGTGGCGTGCCCGTCGGTGGTACTCCCGGCTGGCCGGAGTCTGACCTGCTGGCCCACTGGCAACAGCCTGAGCTTATCCTCAGCCAGACATGCGGCTACCCGCTGGTGACGCAGCTCCCGGAGGTACAGGTGGTGGGCTGTTTTCACTATACCGCCGCGGGCTGCGAAGGGAGCCAGTACCGCAGTTTTCTGGTAGCGCGCGCGGAGGAAAGGCATCTCACGCTGGCGGATTTCCGCGGACGTCGGGCGGTTTGTAATTCGGAAGACTCGCAATCCGGCTATAACGCGCTGCGAAAAAAGGTGGCTCCCCTGATTGTAGACGGACCATTTTTTTCACAAACGTCCTTCAGCGGTAGCCACCGTCAGTCGCTGATTGACGTGCAGCGCGGGAAGAGCGATATCGCCGCCATCGACTGCGTGACCTGGGCGCTGCTGGAGCGTCATGAGCCGGAACGGCTTGCGGGGCTGGCGGCGTTCGATCGAACGCCGCTGACGCCAGGGCTGCCATTAATCACGTCGCGACGCACGTCCCCCGAAACGCTCAGCGCCATTCGCGATGCGCTGCGCGAGCTGGTGAGTGCGCCGGATTACCGGGAGGTCTGCGCCGCAGTGCTGATCGGCGGTTTTAGCGTGGTGTCGCGGCAGGCTTACGCCTCCTTGTCCGCGTGATAAATCGCCTGCGCGTCGGTAAAGCAGCGCAGCGCCAGCGAAGAGACGGGTTTCTGCCTGCGCATAATCAGGCCGATGGGAGCCTCAATGTTCGCGTCGGCGATGGGGACAATCCTGAAAGTGCTGTTCAGGGCTTCCAGCCCGTTATTCAGCGGCATCACGGCGCAGCATACGCCGCTCTGAACCGCCTGAATGATCTGGAACGTGGAGTCGCTCTCAAAAACGGCCGTCGGTTCGATGCCAGCAGCTTTAAAGCTGGCCTCCATATGCGCCCGGTAGTGCATCCCTTTGGTCAGGAACCCCAGCGGAAAATCCGTCAGGTCGTGCCAGGTCAGCGTCTCCGGGGTAAGCTGGAAATGACGGGTGTCGTGGAGCAGGCCCATCTTCGTTTCTGGCAACCGGATAATGTCAAACAGGCTGGTGTCGATGCTGTTCAGGTAGCAAACCCCCAGCTCAAGCTGATTGCGGCTGACGCCGTCGGCAATCTGCGCCGAAGACATAGAATAGAGGCTGTAGGTCAGCTCCGGGTACTTTTGCGTCAGCAGGCGGATAAAGATCATCGGATCCACGCTCGCCAGCGGCACCATCCCCAGACGGAGTTCTCCCACCACCTGGCCTTTACACAGCGCGGCTTCCGCCTGCAATCCGTCGTGTGCGGCAAGAAGCGCGCGCGCCCATGCGAGGATGCGCTCTCCCTCCGGCGTAAACCCTTCAAAGCGCTGCCCGCGCACGATCAGCACCAGCCCCAGCTCCTCTTCCAGGCTGCGGATGCGCATGGAGAGGGTCGGCTGGGTGATGTTGCACCGCAATGCCGCTTTACCAAAGTGGCGGGTCTCGTCGAGCGCGAGTAAATATTTTATCTGTTTTATGTCCATCACTCTTCTCTGCGCGTAAAGCCTTACAGCATGCGGATCTCTTTCGAGCGCAGGGTAATGCGAACCGGAACCGATTTATACGACGGCGTACCGCTGTCCTTATCGAGATAATTGAGCGGTACCAGCACGTTGGCCTCCGGGTAATACGCGCCGACGGAGCCCGGGGCGATGTTGTACGCCACCACCGTAATATCTTCCAGCCGCTGCGCGCTGCCGGGTAGGGCGGTTTCGATATCCACGCGATCGCCGTGTTCCAGCCCTGACTGCGCCATATCTTCTTCGTTCATAAACAGCACGTCGCGGCGGCCAAATACGCCACGGTAGCGATCGTCCAGGGCGTAAATGGTGGTGTTGTACTGGTCGTGGCTGCGCAGCGTGATCAGGCGCAGCACATGCTCGCCTTCACCGCTGGCGTTTTCCTGTACGCCGTCGAATACCGAGAACATCGCTTTGCCCGTTGCGGTGGGCCAGATACGCTGTGTCGGAGGCAGCGGCATGCGGAAGCCGCCGGGAACACGGATCCGCGCATTGTAGTTCTCAAAGCCCGGAATGGTCTGCTCGATCAAATCGCGGATGCGGTCGTAATCCTCGACCAGCGTCAGCCAGTCCACGCGTGTTTCCGGCAGGGTAGCCTTTGCGAGGCCAGCGACGATGGCAGGCTCCGAACGGAGCAACGGCGAGGCGGGTTTCAGCTTGCCGGAGGAAGCATGCACCATCGACATGGAGTCTTCGACGGTGATGGACTGACGGCCGGTGGCCTGCATATCCAGCTCCGTGCGGCCGAGACACGGGAAAATAAAGGTCTCTTTACCCACCAGCAGATGGGTACGGTTCAGCTTGGTCCCGACGTGCACGCTCAGATCCAGGTTACCCATCGCCGGGAAACCGTTCTCGTGGTCGGGCATTGCGACGGCAAAGTTACCGCCGAGGCAAATGAGCGCTTTTGCGCGACCGTCGATCATGGCCTGCGTCGCCTGCACCGCATCGTGTCCGTGACGGGAAGGGGGCTCAAAGCCAAACACCTCTTTCAGGCGGTTCAGGAAGGCCGGGGCAGGCTTCTCGCTAATCCCGACGGTCCGGTTCCCCTGAACGTTAGAGTGGCCGCGCAGGGGGCAGATCCCCGCGCCGGGCTTGCCGATATTCCCGCGCAGAAGCAGCAGGTCAGCAATCAGGCGGACGTTCGCCGTGCCTTTATTGTGCTGGGTAATCCCCATTCCGTAAGTAATGATGGTGGCGTTTGATTTGGCATAGGCCTCGGCCACCTTTTTGAGCGCCGCCTGGCTGAGCCCCGATTCGCGCTCAATGTCGTCCCAGCGGGTCTGCGCAATATCGGCGGCAAAATCTTCAATACCCCGGGTGTGTTCTGCAATAAACGCGCGGTCGAGCACGTCACCGCGTTCGGCCTCCATCTCCAGAAGGTGTTTAGCTATGCCTTTCAGCGCGGCGGCATCGCCCCCGGCCTTCACCTGGAAGTAGGTCGAGGCGATGTCCGTAGAGCCATAGGTTGCCATTTCAATCACGCTTTGCGGGTCGGCAAAACGTTCGAGGGCGCGCTCGCGCAGCGGGTTGAAAACGATAATCGGCACATTGCGACGCGCCAGCTCGTGCAGGGTACCCATCATTCGCGGATGGTTGGTGCCGGGGTTGTGACCGATGGAGATCACCAGCTCAGTCTTGTCAAAATCGTCCAGCGAGACGGTGCCTTTCCCAATTCCGATGGAGCGCGGCAAGCCGACGCTGGTGGCCTCGTGACACATATTCGAGCAGTCCGGGAAATTATTGGTGCCGTACTCGCGGGCGAACAGCTGGAACAGATACGCCGCTTCGTTGGAGGCGCGCCCGGAAGTATAGAACTCGACCTGGTCCGGTTCGAGCCCGCGCAATATTTCCCCGATGCGTTGAAACGCCTCGTCCCAGTCGACGGGCCGGAAGGTATCGCTGGCCCGGTCATAGCGCAGGGGATGCGTCAGACGACCGTAACCTTCCAGCTCAAAGTCCGATTTGGCCAGCAGCGAGGAGACGCTGTTTTCCGCCAGAAAATCGGGCGTCACGCGCTTACTGGTCGCTTCCCAGGTCACCGCTTTCGCGCCGTTCTCGCAGAACTGGAATGTCGACTTGTGCTCTTTATCGGGCCACGCGCAGCCGGGGCAGTCAAAACCGTCCGGCTGGTTGGTACGCAGCAGCGTCGCGGGAGCGTCCAGGGTATCCATTTGGGTACGTACCGCAATGGCCGTCGCCTTCAACGCGCCCCAGCCGCCGGCAGGACCATCGTAGTGTCTGATACCGGGAACTGAGCGTCTTTTCGTGTTCATACTGACTCCTGACGTGTTTGGTCGCGCAACGGCTGGGTAATAAGCAAAAGCAATGACTGGCGGAGATGGAAATCCACGCGGTCGAGTTACGGCTCTTGCCTGTAATTATCTTTATAACAATGAGTTAAGAATGTTGGCATGCAACTATTTAAAGAAATTATAACGAAATTTTATCATTTTAATAATAAATTGTATCTATCATCCGGTAGGCAGGATAGATAGCGTCGAGAGAGAAAGCATGTAGCGCAGGTAAAATTTCGAATGAAAGAGACGGTCGCTCTAAAGTGGAAACGTGGCGGCTGACAGGCGCTGTAGCAACGTCGGTATTCGAAATAGTGACGAGAAGGTTTACTCAGGCTTAATGATTAATGGAAATGTATAATCACTTACAGGGTTATTATTACAACATGAAATATAAGTTATTTTGAGTCGTGAAATTAAAGGCGCAGTCAATAAGTTAAATAGCGATGGTGTGGTCAGGTGATGCGGCAATATTAAACATACCCTGTTAGTGCAACAGATAATTCATCGTCGATATCTTCTTCTGATATCACCAAAACAACATTTCTACTAATTATGGTAGTGGCGATAATAGCGTTATTGCGTTAATGAAATCCGTTCTCTTTTGAATTTTGTGCTTTAATAACAGTGTGTTATATCATTAGCAGGTGTTGAAATAAGTAGATCCAGGCCATGTCGGGTTTTTTTATCAGATTATTCCTATAATGTTTTGGCTGCTTCAATTACCACCACTTACGCTGCGGTAAATATTGAATTGAAGCAAAGCTCATGTAAACTTGTTTACCGTTTGTCAAAATATGTCAGGAAGACGCTGGGCCTTATTCTGAAGGGCTCGTGCGGTAGCTATGCCTTTAAATTAGTAACACCCCGAAATTATCCTGACTATTTTAACAATAGCACCTAAGTCAAATTTCATCCCCTTATCTCCATCATCAAAATATCGCTACGGAAAAGCATATGAAAATGCGCGTACTGTTTTCACTTCTGTTTGTAATGGCGGTGGCGGGCTGTAAAGCGCCACAGAAACCGGCAATCACCGACGACACGATCGTGACCAGCCAGGTCAACGGTGTCACCCTGACCCACCGTCACGCCGTGGTGCCGCCAACGGAATTCGCCCAGCTCAACGAGCCTTATCGTGCCATGTACCCGGCCTCCCTGATGAGCCGTCCTGATTTTGGCGGAAAGGTTATCCGTACGCTGGAAACCGGAAAAACCTATGTAGTGCTGGGGCAGGTTGAACACTACTGGATGGCGCTCGCCGATGAGGGGAACGACCAGCTGATTGGCTACGTCCCGATGCGTGCCGTTATCAAAGCCGACCAGTACGAAGCCACCGTCCGCAAACAGGCCATTCGTCCTAAGGTGCGTAAAAAAGCGACCTGCGTCGATGTGGATGGCAACAGCAAAGCCTGCAAAGACAGCGCTAACGGTACCTGGATCCTGAACTAAACGGCTTTCGTGGGCGTATTTTTATGAATAATAAAAAGTTTCATTGGCTGTGGTTAGTCTTCTACGCGGCGATTTTCGCCCTTGTCAGTGGTTGTACGTCGTCTTCACACAGCGACCCTTCCCGCTACAATCTGCAGTTTCAGGCTCATCCACAAATCAATGATTCTGCGCCACTTAAAGTCCGGGTGCTGTTGTTGAAATCCGATGCGGATTTCATGTCCAGCGACTTCTATTCCCTGCAGAACAACGCGTCAGCAACGCTTGGCGCGAATCTGCTGAACAGCGACGTTTTCTTCCTGATGCCGGGACAGCTGTCCAAAACCCTCAGCGGTCAGAGCGATCCTGAGGCGCGTTATATCGGCGTGATGGCGGAGTATCAGAAGCTGGACGGTAAAAAATGGCGCGTTTCACTCCCGCTGCCTGTGCCAGGCGAAAATCATATCTACCAGTTCTGGAAATGGTCCGCGGATGAACTCCAGGCCAACGTTTTTCTCGACGTAAACGGCATTCGGGTCATCAGCCAGTAACGCGCTTCACAACAGGAAACACATCATCATGACCAAAGCAGAAAAGGTCGTCTGGACCGAAGGCATGTTCCTGCGTCCACACCATTTTCAGCGGACTGAAAGTTATCTGCTCAACCATGTTCGTGAGTGGGGTGCGCTGCAGCGTTCCTATCTCTGGGGCTTTCTCGACGTAGAACTGGACGAAGCGATGCTTCGCCAGGGATGCATTGCCCTGAGCTACTGCAGCGGGTTACTGCCGGACGGCACCTTTTTCCAGGTCCGCAACGGACGCAATGGTCCCGCGCCGCTAAAAATTCCTGACAATCTCACCAACGAAAAGGTGGTGCTCGCGCTGCCGGTTCGTCGTGGCGAGCGGGAAGAGGTGATTTTCAGCGAAGAGCCTGCCTCGCTGGCCCGCTTCGTCGCGTTTGAGCAGGAGGTGGAGGACGATAACGCCATGTCGGTGGGGGATGCCACCGTCCAGTTTGGCCGCCTGCGCCTGACGCTGATGCTGGAAAAAGACCTCACGGCAGAATGGACATCCATCGGCGTGGCGTTTGTGACTGAAAAACGCAACGACAACCACGTGCGGCTGGATAACAGCTACATCCCGCCGATGCTGAACGCCAATAACAGCCCGCAGATCTACAGCATGATCAACGATCTGCACGGTTTGCTGGTGCAGCGCAGCCAGCAGATTGGCGGCCGCCTGCGTCAGCCTGGCCGCTTTAACACCTCTGAACTGATTGAATTTACGCTGCTTTCGCTCGTGAACCGTCATCTGGGCGAGGTTTCACATTTAAAAACGCTGCCGCTGCTGCACCCGGAAACGCTCTGGCGCAGCTGGCTGCCGTTTGCCACCGAGCTCACGACCTGGACGTCGCAGCGCACCACCGAGAGCGTGCTGCCGATCTACGATCACGACGATCTGGCGAACTGCTTCAGCAAGCTGATGCTGATGCTGCGCCAGGGCCTGTCGCTGGTGATGGAAGACCACGCCATTCAGCTGCCGCTTAACGAGCGCTCGCATGGCTTGAACATCGCCACTGTTCCTGAAACCAGCATGGTGCGCGAATTTGGCTTCGTGCTGGCGGTGAAAGCCAACGTGCCGGGCGAACATCTGCAAACCCACTTCCCGGCGCAGATGAAAATTGCCCCGGTCTCGAAAATTCGCGATCTGGTTCAGCTGCAGCTGCCTGGCATTATGCTGCGCGCCATGCCGGTCGCGCCGCCGCAGATCCCGTGGCATGCCGGCTACAGCTACTTCGAGCTGGAGAAGGGCAGCGAGCTGTGGCACGAGATGGATAAGTCCGGCGCATTCGCCCTGCACCTTGCAGGGGAGTTCCCGGGGCTGGATATGGAGTTTTGGGCCATCCGTAGCCCGACAGAATAATAAAGCGAGCGCTTAATATGCAGGAACGACAGGATAGCGGCAGTGATGCCGCGTTTACCGGAGCCAGTAGCAACAATCAGCTGGTGGCGGCCGCCAATCCGCTGCTCAACGCGATTCCGCAGATCCGTCATTCGGTATCACATGACGATCAGGTGGCGTTACGCCAGCGCCTGATCGATGAGATTCGCCGTTTTGAAGTCCGCTGTCAGCAGGCGGGGCTGCCCTACGAAGTGATCGTCGGGGCGCGCTACTGCCTGTGCACGGCGCTGGACGAGGCCGCCGCGCTGACTCCCTGGGGCAGCAGCGGCGTCTGGTCCAGCAATGGCCTGCTGGTGACGTTCCATAACGAAACCTGGGGCGGCGAAAAGTTCTTCCAGCTGCTGGCGCGCCTGTCGCAGAACCCGCGCGAGCATATCCTGCTGCTGGAGATGATCAACTACTGCCTGCTGCTCGGCTTCGAGGGGCGCTATCGGGTGCTGGACAATGGCCGCACCCAGCTTGAAACCATCAAGCAGCGGCTGTGGCAGATGATACGCGGCGTGCGCGGCAGCTATCCGCCGCCGCTTTCTCCCCATCCGGAAGATCGTCCGGTGCTGCGCAAGCTCTGGCGGCCGATGGTTCCCCTGTGGGCCTGCGTGGCGCTGGCCGGGTTTATCGCCTGCCTGTTTTACATCGTGCTTAACTGGCGCCTTGGCGACAACACCAACCCGGTGCTGGCGAAGATTTATCAGTCCCAACTGCCGGAAACCACCATCCAGCAGCCGGCGCGTCAGCTGCCCGCGGTGCTTAACCTGCGCGGCTTCCTGAAGCCTGAAATTGAGGCGGGCCTGGTGGCGGTAAAAGACCAGGCAGATCGCAGCGTCGTGATCCTGAAGGGCGACGGGCTGTTTGCCTCCGCCTCGACCGTCGTGCGCGACCGCTATGAACCGGTCATCAACCGCATTGCGCAGGCGATGAACAACGTCAGCGGCAAAATTCTGGTGGTGGGCTACAGCGATAACGTGCCGATCCGCAGCGCGCGCTTTGCCTCTAACTACGAGCTCTCACTGGAACGCGCGCGCTCCGTACAGAAAATGCTGCAGGGAAGCCTCTCTCAGCCTGGCCGCGTGAAGGCGGAAGGGCGGGGCGAGATTAACCCGGTGGCGCCGAACACGACGCCGGAAAACCGCGCCCGTAACCGCCGTGTGGAAATTACTCTGCTGGTGTCGCCTGAAAACACCCAGGCCGAGCTGAACGGATTGCCGCAAGGAAACTAAGGATGCTGACTACACTTCTTTCCATTCTGACCAACCGCATTCTGTGGAGCTTCCTCGGCGTAACGGCGCTGGCGGCGGTGATCTGGATGATTGGCCCGCTGTTGTCCATCGTGGACACCCGACCGCTCGAATCCGAACAGAACCGCATCATCAGTATCGCCGTGGTCTACCTGCTGTGGGCGCAGGGCCATATTCTGCCGCGCCTTTATAACGCCTGGCTGAACCGCAAGCTGATGGACAAGCTCAACGAGAACACCACCAGCCCGGAGGCGGCGGATCCGCAGCAGCGCCTGAACAGTGAGGAGCAGATCCTCGCCAGCCGTTTTGATGAAGCCGCGCAGATGCTTAAAAAAGCGCACTTCAGCAAAGCGGGCCAGGGCGCCCAGTGGACCCAGCGCTTCAGCACGCAATATCTCTATCAACTGCCGTGGTACGTCATTATCGGCGCGCCGGGCTCCGGTAAAACCACGGCGCTGGTGAACTCCGGGCTGCAGTTCCCGCTGGCCGACCGTTTTGGTAAGACCGCGCTGCGCGGTATTGGCGGCACGCGCAACTGCGACTGGTGGTTCACCAACGAGGCCGTGCTGCTGGACACCGCGGGTCGCTATACCACCCAGGAGAGCGAGCAGGCGCAGGATGCCGGTGAGTGGCTGCAGTTCATGGGGTTACTGCGCAAGTACCGTCGCCGCCAGCCGATCAACGGCGTCATCGTCACGATCAGCATTTCGGACCTGCTGACCCAGTCTGCCGAGGCGTCCCGCCAGCAGGCGGTGAACCTGCGCCAGCGCCTGTCTGAGCTGCATGAACAGCTGGGTATCCGCTTCCCGGTGTACGTGATGGTGACCAAGGCCGACCTTCTCAAAGGCTTCCGCGCCTGGTTTGCCGACTACGATAAAGCGCAGCGCGACCAGATCTGGGGCTTCACGCTGCCGTGGGAGCAGACCAAACACGCCGATTACGACCTGATGGGCAACTTCCAGCAGGAATTTTCTCTGTTACAGCAGCGTCTTGATGCCGGGCTGCCGGAAACCATGCTCAAAGAGCATGACGCGAAAACCCGCGCCGAAGCGTATCTCTTCCCGCAGGAGTTCGCCGCGCTGCGTCCGCTGCTGGCGGACTACCTGAGCACGGTCTTTGCGCGCTCCAACTTCGAAACTGAGTTCTCACCGCGCGGGATCTACTTCGCCAGCGGGACGCAGGAAGGCATGCCGTTTGACCGCGTAATGGGCGAACTGAACCGCGCGCTCTCCCTGCCGGAAGGGGCAGAGCGCGATAACTGGGATTCGGTCAGTAAAGAAGCCCCAATACCGGGCGCGAAGGGCCAGAGTTTCTTCATCAAGAACCTGCTGCAAAACGTTATTTTCCAGGAAGCCGGGATCGCCGGGGAAAACCGCTGGTGGGAACTGCGCAACCGGGCGGTGATCTGGTCCGGCTACGTGGCGCTGCTGGCCCTGCTGGCGATCCTCGGCGGGCTGTGGCTGACCAGCTATGCTAAAAACAAGGCCTATCTGGAAGAGGTGGATGCGAAGGTGCCGCTGCTGGACCAGCAGAGCAAAGCGTTGCAGAACCAGCCGCAGCGTGACCTGTTCGATCTGCTGCCATTGCTGAATGGCCTGGTGGACCTGCCGAAAAGCGACGCGTTTGATGTCAACGATCCGCCAGTCTCCCGCCGCATGGGGCTTTACCGTGGGGATGACGTCAGCGATGCTTCGCAGTCCCTGTACCAGAAGGCGCTGGATCAGCTGCTGTTGCCCGCCGTTGCTATGCACATCACCACCTGGCTGCGCAACGATAACGGCAGCGACGTGGAGTACAGCTACGAGGCGCTGAAAGCCTATCAGATGCTCTATCAGCCGAAGCACTACGACGGCAAATTCCTGCACTCCTGGGTGATGCTCAACCTGCAGCGCAACCTGCCGCAAAACGTCACGAAGGCGCAGCTGCAGCAGCTCGAATGGCATCTCACCCAGCTGCTGGAGCCGAAAATTCAGGCCTCGCCGTACGCGCAGGACGAATCCCTGGTGGCGCGTGAAAGAGCGCTGATCAACCAGCAGCCGCTTTCAACCCGCGTCTACGGTCGCCTGAAGCGCCTGCTGGAACATGACGACAACCTCAAACCGGTCTCCCTTTCCGACCTGGGCGGGCCACAGAGCGAGCTGGTGTTTTCCCGCAAAAGCGGTAAGCCGGTGAGCGAAGGGGTGCCGGGTCTTTATACCCCGGACGGTTACTGGAAAAGCTTTAACAGCCAGATTGACAGCGTAACGACCGCTCTGCATGAAGACGACGCCTGGGTGCTGGGCGCCGCGACCGCGCAGGAAGATAAACAGCAGATCGATAACGCCGTACGCCAGCTCTACATGCGCGACTTTATCGCGAACTGGGATCGCTTTCTCGCCGACATCCAGCTTAACAACAGCGCCGATCTCTCCCAGCGCATCAACACTGCGCGCCTGCTCTCTGGCGCAAACTCTCCCCTGCGCCGTCTGGTGCAGAACCTGAGCCAGGTGCTGACGCTCTCCCGGGATACCCCTGCACCGGAAGATGCCGGTAAAGCGCAGGCGCAGAGCAACCGCGCCACCCGCACGCTGGAAGCGCTGTTCAGCAATAATGACAATGCCCCGACGCAGGCCGCCGCGATTACTCAGGCGCCGGAGCAGCTGGTGACGGACCACTACGCGCCGATGATTGAGCTGGCCCAGCCGCTGGAAAAGGGTGGCAAGACCATCGTCTTTGATGATTTTCTTAAGCAGGTGGATGAGCTTTATCGTTACCTGACCGCCGTGCAGGACGCTGCCAACAGCGGCATGCCGGCGCCGGGCGGCGAGGCGATCAGCCGTCTGCAGGCCAGCGCCGGTCGACTGCCGGGCGGATTGCAAACCATGTTCAGCAACATGGCGGTGGGGGCCAGCAGCGATACCCAGCGCCGCGATCTGGAAAACGTGCGTAAGCGGATCAACGTTGAAGTCGGCGGTTTCTGCCGTCAGGCGATCGCCGGTCGCTACCCGCTGGTGCGCAGCGCCAGCACTGAGGTCACTCCGGACGATCTCGCCCGCATGTTCGCGCCGGGCACCGGGCTGATGGATACCTTCTTTCGCGACAACCTGACCAGCAAAGTGGATACGACGCAGGCAAACTGGCGCTTTATGCCGGGTATCGACGGTAAAACCCTGCCGGGCAGCGAAGGGCTGCTGAGACCGTTCCAGCAGGCCCAGTCGATTCGCGACGCCTTCTTTGCTAACGGCGCAACCACGCCGTCCTTCAAGGTGACGGTTCGCACCGTGCGAATGGATAACACCATTCTGAACCTGACGCTGGATGTCGACGGCCAGCTGCTGCGTTACAGCCACGGTCCGCAGGCGGTGCAGATCATGAACTGGCCGGGGCCGGGCGGCACCAACCAGGTCCGTATGCAGCTGGGTCTGGCTAACGGCAGCACCGCGACGCTTGTGACCAACGGCTCCTGGGCGCTAAACCGCTTTTTTGACAAAGCGAGCACCAGCCCGGGCGCGGGAAGCCTGAGCCGTCAGGCCACCTTCAACGTCGACGGACATCAGGTCACGCTGGAGTTTGCGCCGAACAGCATCCGCAACCCGTTCCAGCTTCCCCGTTTTTCATGCCCATAACCGCAAGGACAGCCGTATGACGAATACCCCTGCGATGAACCGCTACAGCTGGTATGGCAAATTACCCAGCGCCGGAGATTTCCTGCAGCGTCGCTTTCCTGACACCTTACAGCGCCAGTGGTCGCACTGGTTTCAGGTTGGCCTGCTGGCCTGGCAGCAGGAAGAGCAGCGCAGCGGCGAGCGCCAGTTCACCAAAGCTCCGGTCTGGAATTTCGTCGTCCCGCCGATGCTGGGCAGCCAGATGATCCAGATGGGCTGCCTGCTGCCCGGCCGCGACAGCGTTGGCCGACAGTACCCGGTCTGCATTCAGCTGAGCTTCGCCCCGTCAGAGTGGTCGACCAGCCTGCTCAGCCAGGCGGAGAGCTGGTATCAGCAAATTGGTCGTCTGGGGCTGCACGCGGTGCGTAACAGCTTTTCCGCCTCGCAGCTGGATGAGATGCTGATGTCCATTCCGGCGCCGCAGCCCGTCGAGCCGCAGAAGCGCTCTGACATCCTCGACGTCATTGGCTACGACGAGGACGGCCAAAGCACGCTGGGCTGGCCGCAGGCGGCAGAGTGCTTTGACCCGCTGCGTCAGACCAGCTACTGGTGGACCAACCGCTGCGACGGTTACCCGCTGTACACCCACGTTCACAGCGGCAACTTCACCGGCCAGCTTTTTACCCTGCTGTTCGACCCGGCAGGGGGCGCCCGCCCGGGGCGTCACGGTCTCTATCCGCCTATGTTTGAATAAGCAGGGATCTCATGAATATCGAAGAATTTCTCGCGCCAATAAGTCCCGACAAGCCCTGTGGCGACAATCTGGAATATGACGCTGACTTCCAGGCGATGAACCAGGCCAGTCAGGGCAAAGCGGAACAGCAGTTTGGCGATACCATCATCCCGGCAGAGCCTGCGGACTGGAACACGGTAGAAAAATTCGCTACCAGCCTGCTGAGCCGCACCAAAGATCTTCGCGTGATGCTGGCGTTAACCCACGCCTGGACCCGCCGTCGCGGTCTTGCGGGCTACGCGGACGGGCTGTTGCTGGTGCAGGAGGCGATCGCGCGCTACTGGGAGCCGCTCTATCCGCTGCTGGAAGAGTATGGCGAAACCGACCCGTTCTATCGCATTAACGCTCTGGCAGGGCTGAGCGATAAATCCGAGCTCACCGTCGCGGTACGTAACGCCTCGCTGCTGCGTTCAAACGGCGATGAAATTTCGCTTCGTGACGCCCAGGCGCTGCTGGACGGCAGTAAAACCGAGTGTCCGGACTATCCCGGCGGTCGCCCGAGGCTGATTGACGAACTGGCCCGCGGCGACCAGCCGGGGACCGCAGCGGTCATTGTGATTAACGAACGGCTGCTGGCCATCCGCGAGCTGCTCACCGGGCATCTCGGTGAAAGCGGCGTACCGGAAATGGAACAGCTGTTGAAAACCGTGGGGCTGGTCGCCAGCGCGTGTCAGGTGACCGACATCAGCAAGCTGCTGCCGAACCGTGAAGCGCAGGCTGAACAGCACGCTGAGCCGCAGCCTGCGGCAGCGCAGCCCGTTCAGCCGGTCACCGACTGGCGCAGCGTGCAGGTTACCAGCCGCGCCGACGCGCAGCTAATGCTGGAAAAAGCGAAGCAGTATTTCGCGCAGTACGAACCGAGCCACCCCGCGCCGCTGATGATTGAACGGGTGCAGCGGCTGTCAGAACTTAACTTTATGGACATTATTCGCGACCTGGCGCCAGACGGCGTTAACCAACTGGAAAACATCTTTGGACGCCGCGAATGACGCGTCCTGGCATTATGACGACAGGCATGGAGTCTGCCGTTTCACCTTCACCGCGCATCTTTGATGGAGAACATCATGGCAATGAGTAACAGTGGACAGAAATTCATCGCACGCAACCGTGCTCCCCGCGTGCAGATCGAATACGACGTAGAGATCTACGGTGCAGAACGCAAAATTCAGCTGCCGTTTGTGATGGGCGTTATGGCCGATCTGGTTGGCAAGCCGGTGGAAAACCTGCCAGCCGTCGACGAGCGTAAATTCCTGGAAATCGACATCGATAACTTCGATGAACGCATGAAGGCACTGAAGCCGCGCGTGGCGTTCCAGGTAGATAACACCCTGACCGGCGAAGGTAAGCTCAACGTCGATCTGACCTTCGACAGCATGGACGACTTCCTGCCGGACGCGGTGGCCCGCAAAGTTGAGCCGCTGAACAAGCTGCTGGAGGCGCGCACGCAGCTCTCTAACCTGCTGACCTACATGGACGGCAAAAACGGTGCAGAAGAGCTGATTGCAAAAATTCTCCAGGATCCGACGCTGCTCAAATCCCTGAGCCAGATGCCAAAAAATGACGAAAGTGCGAAAGGTAGCGAGGAATAATCGATGAGCAACCAGACTCAACAACACGATCAGCAGGCGGGCCAGGCGTTCAGCCAGGATGAGTTCAGCGCGCTGCTGAACAAAGAGTTCCGCCCGAAAACCGATCAGGCGCGTTCCGCTGTGGAGAGTGCGGTCAAGACCCTGGCGCAGCAGGCGCTGGAAAATACCGTCACCTTCTCGAACGACACCTACCGCACCATTCAGAACCTGATTGCCGGTATCGACGAGCAGCTCTCGCAGCAGGTGAACCAGATTATTCACCACGAAGAGTTTCAGAAGCTGGAGAGCGCCTGGCGCGGCCTGAGCTACCTGGTCAACAATACCGAAACTGACGAGATGCTGAAGATCCGCTTTATGAGCATCTCCAAGCAGGAGCTGGGCCGCACCCTGAAGCGCTACAAGGGCGTGGGCTGGGACCAGAGCCCGATCTTCAAGAAAATCTACGAGCAGGAGTACGGTCAGTTCGGCGGCGAGCCGTTTGGCTGCATTGTCGGCGACTATTACTTCGACCACAGCCCGCAGGACGTTGAGCTGCTGGGCGAAATGGCGCGCATCGGCTCTGCGGCGCACTGTCCGTTCATTACCGGCACCGCGCCGGGCGTGATGCAGATGGAGTCCTGGCAGGAGCTGGCCAACCCGCGCGATCTGACCAAGATCTTCCAGAACACCGAATACGCCGCCTGGCGTTCACTGCGTGAATCCGAAGACGCCCGCTATCTGGGGCTGGTGATGCCGCGCTTCCTGTCGCGCCTGCCGTACGGCATTCGCACTAACCCGGTGGACAGCTTTGACTTTGAAGAGCAGACCGACGGCGCAAACCACAACAGCTACTCGTGGGCGAACGCGGCCTATGCGATGGCCGCCAACATCAACCGCTCCTTTAAAGAGTACGGCTGGTGCACCTCGATTCGCGGCGTGGAGTCCGGCGGGGCGGTGGAAAACCTGCCGTGCCATACCTTCCCGAGTGATGACGGCGGCGTGGACATGAAGTGCCCAACAGAGATCGCCATCAGCGATCGTCGCGAAGCCGAACTGGCGAAAAACGGCTTTATGCCGCTGGTTCACCGTAAAAACTCCGACTTTGCCGCCTTCATCGGCGCGCAGTCTCTGCAAAAACCGGCCGAGTATCACGATCCGGATGCCACCGCCAACGCGCGCCTGGCGTCTCGTCTGCCGTACCTGTTTGCCTGCTGCCGCTTTGCCCACTACCTGAAGTGCATCGTGCGAGACAAAATCGGCTCCTTCCGGGAGCGCGAAGAGATGGAGCGCTGGCTGAACGACTGGGTGATGAACTACGTCGACGGTGACCCGGCTAACTCCTCCCAGGAAACCAAGTCCCGCAAACCGCTGGCGGCTGCGGAAGTGCAGGTGCAGGAAATCGAAGACAACCCGGGCTACTACGCCGCGAAGTTCTTCCTGCGTCCACACTACCAGCTGGAAGGTCTGACCGTTTCTCTGCGTCTGGTTTCTAAACTGCCGTCGCTGAAGACGAAAGACGCGTAAGAGCAACATCTTGCACGGGCCGGCAAGAAAGACGGCTGGAACGGTAATAATGACTTCACATTCATTCCGTTATTTCGGAGGAATGTAAGACTGTCAAATGACACGGGTCATTTGATATGAGGCAGAGGTAAAATATGGACGGTTTTATTCAGCCCCATGCTTTCCTGTTTGCCATATAAGTGCTTTTTCGAAAGCAATATTGTTCATCCACGAAGAGTAGATATTATGGCTATTGATATGTTTCTGAAGGTCGAGGGTGTTACGGGCGAATCTAAAGATTCTAACCACACCGGCTGGACTGATATTACCTCCTTCTCCTGGGGCGCTTCCCAGCCAGGTAATATGAGCGTTGGCGGTGGCGGCGGTGCCGGTAAAGTTAACTTTAACGACCTGCACGTTAACGCGCTGATCGACAAATCCACCACCGCTATCCTGAAACACTGCGCCAGCGGTAAACACCTGACTAAGGTTGAGCTGTCCGTCTGTAAAGCGGGCGGTCAGCAGGTGGAATACTCCCGCATTACGCTGGAAGATGTGCTGGTGACTTCCGTTCAGTACACCGGTGCAGACAACGGCGACACCGTGGGTGTGACCTATGCATTCCAGGCTGCGAAAGTGAAACAGCAGTACTGGGAGCAGACCACGTCGGGTGGTAAAGGTGCTGAAAGCAGCGCTGGCTGGAATATCAAAGAAAACAAAGAAGCATAATAATAGTGGGCCCGAAAGGGCTCACTTTACCCTGAGCTTCTTATCAAGGAGAAACGAGATGTCTCATATGCGTCCTGCTTTTGGTGCCGCCTGGAACAGATTCAGAGAAGTGAACGTAAATGTAGAACAGGTTGGCAAATTATTGGGTGGAAAAGTTCAGCATAATATCGACGCCGGTATTTTTAAAAATGCCTGCCCAATTCGTATGAGTTACGTTTTAAATTACTGTGGCATTCCGATTCCTTCTAACAGTAAATATGCGACAGTGACCGGGAACGACAAAAAGCGCTATATGTTCCGCGTTAAAGATATGATTGCATTTCTACCCACGGTACTGGGCAATGCAGATATGTCGGTCTCTTCCCCAACGCCTGCGCAATTTGCTGGCAAGCAAGGCATTATCATCTTTACCGGGCACGGCTGGAGCGACGCAACCGGTCATGTCACACTCTGGAATGGAAATATTTGCTCTGATGATTGCCATTTCCTCGGCTCACCGGGTAATGGTTCGTTTATTCCGACCAACGCCACCTTCTGGAGCCTGAAATGAAACGTTTATTACTGCTGGTATTGGCTATCAATGCCTCTGCTGTTTATGCCCAAAATCTGCCTGCCGTCAGCGCTTTTACTCAGCAACAAATCTTTGAAAATTGGGTGCAAAACCGTTGCATCAGTAAGATCGCGGACAGTAAAAGTCTGAAAGATGATGCAGAGGCCAGCGCGGCCGCCTGGCTGGAAGCAAGCAATCTCCCTGCTGAAAATTTTGAAAAAGCTGACCAGATCATTGTTTCTTCTCTGAAAGAGAAGATAGGCGGTACTGAACCGGGTCAATATCAGGTTTTAAAGTGCAGCTTAATCGCCAACAGCGACGCGATTCGTCCGCTCAAAACCGCAAAATAGAAGCAGTGGAAGCGGCCCCAAACGCCGCCGTTCTCGCCCCGAGAGCGGCAGCGTTTGAGCGCTAATCATACCAGCAGGAATACGCCATGCGATTCACGATTATTTCTACGAAACCCGGTCATCAGCCGCCGCAAAGCAGCTGTGATTTTTACGCCCCGGGCGGCACCATTGGGCGCGGTACGGATAACAATCTGGTATTGCCGGACAATGACCGCACCATCTCGCGTCTGCAGGCCATTGTCCACGTTGACGCTCAGGGCGAATGCCGCGTCACCAACCGTGGCAGCGTCACCCGCGTGGTATTAAACGATATTCCGCTGGAGCGCGGACGTCAGGTTGAACTGCAGGATGGCGACATTCTCGGTATTGATGACTACCGTATCGAAGTGACCGAACTGATCCACGACACGCAGCCGGTGAGCCGTATGGCGGCCAGCATGCAGCAGCAGGCGCGTCCGACAGCTGCACCCGCTGCGCCCGTAGCGCAAGCGAAGCCTGCTAACCCCGCGCCACGCGGGAAGGCGGAACCGACCGCCGTGCCTTCCGAAATCTGGGACAGCCTGATGCAGGAGTTCTCCATCTCCGACAGCATCTCCAGCAACCGCGCAAAGCCGCAGCCTGCGGCCTCACAGGATCCCTTCTCCCAGCCCGCCGCGCCGGAGCGTAATGCCGAAGATCCGTTGGCGATTTTCAACGACAGCGATCCAACGCTTGAGCGCAAGAACGTCGACCCGGACACGCTGTTCAGCGACGAAGCGCTGTTCAAAAAAGAGAGCATTTTTGACGACGTGACGCCTTCCACGCTGGTGCCGCCGGTTGAGGGGCAACCCGCCCCTAAAGAAGACGCGGCGGACGAGCTTGACCCGCTGGCGCTGTTCGGTGGAAAGGCCAGCGCGCCAGCCGCGCGCAATGATGACCCGCTCGGGCTGATGGGCGGAGCACCGTTAACCCACCCGGATGATATTGCAGACGAAAAGCCAGCACCAACGCCTGAACCGGAGCAGGAAGAGGACGTGCTTGCCGATTCTCCGCTGTTCGCCCCAGAGCCGCAGGAAACGCCGCGTGAAGAAGAACCGGCGCGGCCGGATTACGCAGGCTTCACCATGCCTACGCCGCAGGCCGTTGCGCGCAGCAGCGCTCAGGCACCGAAGGGGCGCCTGCGCATCGACCCGGTCAATAACGCGGCATCCCCAACCGCCAGCCCGAATAATGGCGAGAAGGGTGAAGTGCTGCAGGGCGAGCTGCTGCAGGCGCTGCTTGAAGGTATGGGCCTGAGCGAAATGCAGCCTGTTCCGCAGTTTGACCGGGAAAATATGCGTCAGTTGGGGCAGATTCTCGGCATGTTCTCGCAGGGCACCGTGGCGCTGCTCTCGTCGCGCTCCATCCTGAAACGCGGCGTAAAAGCCGATATGACCATGGTGCTGGACGATGCCAACAACCCGTTCAAGCTGTTGCCGACCGGGAAAACCGTCTTAATTCAGATGTTCGGCACCCCGATGCCGGGCTTTATGCCGCCTACCAAATCGGTGCGCGATGCGCTGATCGACCTGCAGGCGCACCAGCTGGGGATGATCTCCGGTATCCGCGCCATCATCGCCGCGATGCTGCAGTCCTTTAACCCGGAACAGCTGGAGGAGCAGGCGAAGCAGAACGGCATGACCTCGCGTCTGGCGCTGCCGGGCAGCCGCAAAGCCGCCCTGTGGGACTATTTTGTTCGTAGCTATGGCGAGACGGCGGGCGAGATTGAGGATGACTTCCACACCCTGTTCGGCGAAGCCTTCCTTCATGCGTATGACATGGAGGTGAATCAGTACAAAGACTCACAGAGCGGATCGGAAGACAAATGAATATCGCAACCGCTTCTCTCTCCCGCCAGGGGACGCGCGCCAGCAACCAGGATCAGACGGGAGAAACCATAGGGGAACGCTCGGCCTGCTTTGTCGTCTGCGACGGCATCGCGGGTCTGCCCGGTGGTGAAGTCGCCGCGGAACTGGCCCGTAACAGCATTATCTCCCGCTTCGATGGCGACAAGCACCTCAACGCGCAGCATATCCGCGACTACGTGCAGACGGCGAATCGCACCATCTTGAGCGAACAGCAGGCCGTTCAGGACTATCGCCGGATGGGCACGACGCTGGTCAGCCTGTTTATTGACCGGGACTACGGGCTGGCGTACTGGGCGCATGCCGGCGACAGCCGCCTGTACCTGTTTCGCAGGGGGTGGCTGTGGCACGTCACCACGGACCACAGTCTGGTGCAGCAGATGAAGGATGCCGGGCATCAGACGGACGATCTCAACAGCAACCTGCTTTATCTGGCGCTGGGAATTGAAAACGGCGGACCGGAAGCGAGCTACAGCGACGTGGTGCAGGTAGAAGACGGCGATGCCTTTTTACTCTGCACCGACGGGTTCTGGCACGGCGTCAGCGAAGAGCAAATGAAGCAGTCGCTGCACATGGTCAATACGCCGCAGGAGTGGCTGACCTTAATGAACCAAATCATTCAAAAGAATGGCGAGCAGGAGGGGAATGCGCAGGATAACTATACCGCCCTGGCGGTATGGATGGGCAACCCTCAGGACACCACTTTGCTGCACACCCTCTCTGATGCAGCACAATTTCTTCCCTGCGGAACTGATTAGACACACAAGGAACGATATGAAACTTTGGCTATCGGGTTTGGCACTTCTGGCGGCGACCTCCACCGCGCAGGCTGAAAATTTCCGCATCGTGCAGTCTCCTGCGCAGAAGCTGGATATCTGGATCGACAACATCAAAGACAACACCCCGCAGAGCTGGTGTAAGCCTGAGGTGGCGCTGCGCATTGTGGCGAACGGCAAGAAAGACGTCTCCGTGCTGGAAAACTTTGTGCCGCGTCTTGGCTCGCTGCTGGAACACCAGTGCAGCAAAGTGAATAAACTCAGCTGGACGCTCAACGATCCCGAGGGGACGACGCTGGCGCAGGGCACGGCAGCTAAAGCGCAGGAGTGGGCGCTGGTGGTGAAACAGCAGCAGGCTGCGCCTGCCGTCACCGCAACCCCAGCCAGCGG
Organism: Enterobacter cloacae complex sp. P13B; assembly: GCF_014895915.1. NCBI lineage: Bacteria > Pseudomonadati > Pseudomonadota > Gammaproteobacteria > Enterobacterales > Enterobacteriaceae > Enterobacter > Enterobacter cloacae complex sp. P13B. The sequence goes on along the minus strand of NZ_JADBQN010000007.1, from coordinate 9,953 downwards.
CGCGTTACTGCCACCCGATCAGAACGTGGCTTCCCGCACCGTTGCCGCCGACCGCACGCCGTGGCAGGAGTTTACCCTGCAGGACGGCTGCCACCTGCGCACCTTCTGGGAGGGCGGCGCGTCCGCTCCGGCGCTCTTTATTCCGGATTCTGACACCACCCGCTGCGGTAACGGCAGCTGGCTGAGCGGTCACACCGTCGTGTCGCAGTCCCGCAACGGCGGGCAGAAAGAGATGGCGGTGACGTACATTCACGGCTTCCCGGTGATGGGGCTGAATCAGAGCGCCGATCCGGAAAATGCGCTGATCACCTCCGTCAATAAAGAGCGCATGGTATTCAGCACGCCAGACAGCGATCAGAGCTGGATGATCCTGCCTTACGACAGCACCCTGAACAGCTGGAAAAGCAACGGCACGGTAGCGGTAGAAATTTCCCGCGAGACCGCCAGCGACGATGCAAAACTGCAGGCGCGTATTGCGGCGGTGAAGAAAACCTGGAGCGCCTGGGTTGCCCCAGGCACCCCGCTGAATATCGTTCTGATTGATACCCTGCGTCCTCAGCTGCGCGATCCGGCAGTGGGCGCCTGGCGCGCGGCGAATTAAGGAATGGCTATGAATACGCTCTATCAACACCTGGCGGGTGAAACGCTCAACGACGCGCTGGCGCGTCTTGAAGCGGAGATCAAAGCCCGTCCGGCAGATGCAGACCTCCGCGCCGCGTTCGTGCAGTTTTTAATCCTCAGCGGCAACGGGACGCGCGCGCTGACCCAGCTGAAAAGCTGGCTGGCGCTGAAGCCGCAGGCGAAACCCACCGTCACGCTGCTGGAGCAGTCCATTCAGGGTGAGCTGCAGCGCGCACAGGTGATGGCGGGGCAGGCGCGTCCGGCCATGCCTGAAACTCAGTGGCCGTGGCTGGCCACCCTGGCCGCGGCGCTCCGCGTGGAGGGCGAGCGTGCCCGGTCGCTGCGCCTTGAAGCGCTTGACCAGGCGCAGGCCACTCCCGGCCACATCACCCTCGAAAACGATGAGGCTCAGCCGTTTGACTGGCTGATGGACGGCGATGCCCGTCTCGGCCCGGTGTGCGAAACCATCGTGAACGGCCGCTATTTCTGGCTGCCGTTTAACGCTATCGCCGAGATCCGTTTCCAGGCGCCTGCCAGCGTGACCGATCTGGTCTGGCGTCACGCGCTGGTGCGCCTGACCGACGGTACGGAGCAGGTATGTCAGATCCCGGCGCGTTACCCGTTTGCTGCCGATGCGTCGGATGCGATCAAACTGGGCCGCACTACCGAGTGGCAGCCGCTCGATGAGGACGGCACCCTGTACGAAGGGATGGGCCAGAAAGCCTGGCTCAGCGAGCAAAGCGAAAGCCCGTTGCTGTCGTTAAGCCTCGTGTCGTTTGCGATGGATGGAGACGATGAGTAATCCCGCTGGCGAAGGCGATCTGCTGCGCAGCGGCTGGCAAGCCCGCAGCAGGCAGGAGAAGGTGGGGGCGCGTGACAAAATGCAGCCCTCGCTGCTCGATCGCCTCACCGATAACGATCCGGAAAAAAAACGCGAGCCGGCTAACAGCAACCTGATCACCCACGCAGCGCTGCGTCGTAACGTGCTGCGGGATCTGCAGTGGCTGTTTAACACCATCAACCACGATGCCTCCGGGGATTTGAGCGCCTTGCCGCACGTGAGCCGCTCGGTGGTTAACTTCGGCGTCGCGCCGCTGGCCGGGAAGAGAATGTCGGATATCGAATGGCACGACATTCAGCGCAAGCTCACCGAGGCCATCATCAATTTTGAACCGCGCATTTTGCCGCAGGGGCTGCAGGTCCGCTGCGTGTCGGATACCTCCTCGCTGGATCTGCATAACGTGCTCTCTATTGAGATCAAAGGGCGCTTATGGTGTGTGCCGTACCCGCTGGAGTTTCTGTTTCGTACCGATGTCGATCTGGAAAACGGCCATTTTGAACTGAAAGATGCGGGGTAATCATGGAAAGTAAACTGCTCGAATATTACAACCGTGAGCTGGCCTACCTGCGCGAAATGGGGGCCGAGTTTGCCGAACGCTATCCGAAGGTCGCCGGGCGGTTGGGCATGCGCGGCATCGAAGTGGCGGACCCGTACACCGAACGCCTGATGGAAGGTTTCGCGTTTCTGACCTCCCGCGTGCAGATGAAAATGGACGCGGAGTTTCCGCGTTTCTCCCAGCGTCTGCTGGAGATGATCGCGCCGAACTACCTCGCGCCCACCCCTTCAATGGCGATTGCGGAAATTGAGCCCGACAGCAGCCGCGGCGATCTGAGCAACGGCTTTATTGTGCCGCGCGGCACCATGATGGACAGCCTGGCGCTGAAAAAGACCGGCGTAACCTGCAGCTATACCACCGCGCACGAGGTCAATCTGCTGCCGCTGAAAATCGACAAAGTGGAGCTCGGCGGCGTGCCCGCTGACCTGCCGCTGGCGCAGCTCGGCTTAAGCCAGCGGGGGATCAACAGCGCCTTGCGGATCCGCATTGCCTGCGACGGCCCGCAAAACCTTGGGCACCTGAATTTTGACCGGCTGGAGTTTTTCCTTAGCGGCCCGGACATTGAGGCGCTGAAGCTGCTGGAGCTGGTGATGGAGCACCGCGCCGGGATCGTCTGCCAGACGGTCAGCCCTCAGCCGCAGCGACAGCTGCTGGCAACGGATGCGCTGCGTCAGGAGGGCTTTGCGCCGGACCAGGCGCTCCTCCCGGACGATCTGCGCAACTTTGACGGCTACCGTCTGCTGCAGGAGTATTTTGCGTTTCCGGCCCGCTTCCGCTTTATCAGCCTGAGCGGTCTGAGCACGCTTATCCAGCGCTGCGAAAACGAAAAAGCCTTCGATATCTTCATTCTGCTGGATAAGTCGGATGAACAGCTGGAGCGCGTGGTCGACGCCAGCCATCTGGCGCTGCACTGCACGCCGGTCATCAACCTGTTCCCGAAAGTGGCGGCCCGGCAGAAGCTGAATGAAGGCCAGCATGAATACCATCTGGTGGTCGATAACATCCGCCCGCTGGACTACGAAATTTATGCGGTAAATAAAATTTTTGGCAGCGCCGACGGCCAGCGCGACGACCAGACGTTTCGTCCGTTCTGGAGCACCTGGAGCGGCGACGCGGGCAACTACGGGGCCTATTTTTCCCTGCGCCGGGAACAGCGCGTGCTCTCCGAACACGCCCTGCGTTACGGCACCCGTACCGGCTATATCGGCTCGGAGGTCTTTGTCTCGCTGGTGGATGAACAGCATGCCCCGTGGCAGGAAAACCTGCGCTACATCTCTGCCGAGGTGCTCTGTACCAGCCGCGACCTGCCGCTGATGCTCCAGCAGGAGCTCGGGCAGTTCATTATGGCCGACTCCATGCCGGTGAAGGGGTTAACCCTGCGCAAAGGCCCGACGCCGCCGCGTCCGGCGCTGGCGGAAGGGTTCAGCACCTGGCGGCTCATCAGCCAGCTGCAGATGAACTACCTCAGCCTGATGGACAGCGAAAATGAAGAGGGGGCAGCGGCGCTGCGCCAGCTGTTAGGTCTGTATGCCAACCTGGCCGAAACGCCGGTTGCACGTCAGGTGGAGGGGGTTCGCCACTGCGTGCTGGAGCCGGTACACCGCCGCGTGCCTGAACCCGGCCCGGTCGTTTTCGCCCGCGGAATTGGCATCACCCTGACGGTGGACGAGCGGGCGTTTTCCGGCGCCAGCCCGTGGCTTTTCGGCAGCGTGATGGAGCGCCTTTTTGCCCGTCTGGTCTCCATCAACAGCTTCACCGAGTTCACCCTGAAGAGTCAGCAGCGCGGCGAGATAGGCTACTGGGCGCCGCGCATGGGTAAAAGGGCGCTGGTATGAGTGACGCTGCCACCGCACCGCTGCGCGTGCATCGCCTGACGAAGCTGCCGGATACGTTCTGGCACGGGGTCCGCGAGACGCCCTGGCGCTACGATCTGTTTCAGCTGTTAAGGCGCATTGATGCCCAGGGCGGCGAGCGCTACCCGCTGGGACGCGCGCCGCTGCCGAAATTTGAGCCGCTGCGCATTGGCCAGCAGCCCTCAATGAGCTTTGCGCCGTCGACGCTGGCCCAGGTGCGACAGCGTGAAGAAAGCGGGCTGCATGAGGTGTCGATCCTCAGCTTTGGCCTGTTTGGCCCGAACGGCCCGCTGCCGGTGCATATGACCGAGTACGCCCGCGAGCGGATTCATCATCATCAGGACACCAGCCTCAGCGCGTTTGCCGATCTGTTCCATCATCGTCTGGCGCTGCTGTTTTACCGCGCCTGGGCGGATGCGCAGCCTGCCGTTTCCCTCGATCGCGCCGACAATAAGCGCTTTGAGGGCTACCTGGCGTCACTGATCGGCATGGGGCAGCCGGGTCAGATGAACAAGGGCAGCCTGAGCGCCCATGCCCGCTTTACCCACGCCGGGCACCTGACCCGCCACGGGCGGGATCCGGAAGGGCTGGAGAAGATCCTGCGCAGCTATTTTAAAGCGCCGGTTAAGCTGGTGAGCAACGTGCCGCAGTGGATGCCGCTCTCCACCCGCGAGCAGGCGCAACTGGGAGCAGGACGCCGCATGCCGCGCATGGGGGAATCCGCTTTTCTCGGCGTCGCCGTCCGCGACGTGCAGCATAAGTTTCGTATCGAGATTGGCCCGCTGAGCGCGGAGGAGTACAACCGCTTTCTGCCGGGCGAAGCGTGGGTCACCGAGCTGCGCGACTGGGTGCGCCAGTACGCGGGAATTGAGTTTGAATGGGAAACACGGGTGATCCTGCGTGAAGACGCGGTGCAGGGCACCACGCTCGGCAGCGATGGGCGATTAGGCTTTAACACCTGGCTGGGGCATCAGCCGCAGCCTGTCCCGCGTGGCGATCTGGTGTATCGCGCAGAGCGATAAATTTTTCTAACGCATTGTTATCAACGGAACCGAACATGTCAGAAATTAGCCGTGCCGTGCTTTTCGGCAAACTGGATACGCTGTTATTTACCTCTCTGGAAAGCGCGACTGCCTTCTGCAAGCTGCGCGGCAACCCCTACGTTGAGCTGGTGCACTGGCTGCATCAGCTGATGCAGCAGCAGGATGGCGATCTGCAGCAGGTCATCCGCCACTTTGCCCTCGACGAACAGCAGCTAACGCGCGATATCGTGGCGGCGCTGGACGCTCTGCCGCGCGGCGCAAGTTCCGTTTCCGATCTCTCCGAACATATCGACAGCGCCGTGGAGCGCGCCTGGGTCTTCGGCTCGCTGAAGTTTGGCGTCAGCCGCATTCGCGGCGGCCATTTGCTGATTGGCATCCTCAAGACCTGGAATCTGGCCAACGTGCTGAAAAGCATCTCGTCGCAGTTCACCCGCCTTAACGTCGAAGTGCTGATCGAGCAGTTCGACGCTATTTGCGCCAACAGCAAAGAGACGCAGCAGGCCGCTGCCGCCGTCGATGCACCGGCGGGTATGGTACCGGCTGCGCAGGGGACGCTGGCCCAGTATGGCCAGGACCTGACCGCCCGCGCCCGCGACGGGAAGATTGACCCGGTTGTCGGGCGCGACGAGGAGATCCGCCAGATGGTCGATATCCTGATGCGTCGCCGCCAGAACAACCCGCTGCTGACCGGGGAGGCCGGGGTCGGCAAAACCGCAGTCGTTGAAGGGCTGGCGCTGCGTATCGCCGACGGCGACGTGCCGGAGCCGCTGCAAAATATTCAGCTGTGGCTGCTGGATATCGGCATGCTGCAGGCAGGCGCGGGCATGAAAGGCGAGTTTGAAGCCCGTCTGCAGGCGCTCATTAATGAAGTCCAGTCCAGCGCCACGCCGATTATTCTGTTTATCGATGAGATCCACACCCTGATTGGTGCAGGCGGCCAGCAGGGGACCGGCGATGCGGCGAACCTGCTGAAGCCGGCCCTGGCGCGCGGTCAGCTGCGCACCATCGGCGCCACCACCTGGGCGGAATACAAAAAGTACATTGAGAAAGACCCGGCGCTGACCCGTCGTTTCCAGACCGTACAGGTTCACGAGCCGGACGAAGCGAAAGCGATTCTGATGCTGCGCAGCACCGTGTCGCCGCTGGAGACGCACCACCAGGTCCTGCTGCTCGACGAAGCGGTCAGCGCGGCGGTGAAGCTGTCCCATCGCTACATTCCGGCGCGCCAGCTGCCGGATAAAGCCGTTGCGCTGCTCGACACCGCCTGCGCCCGCGTGGCGGTCAGCCAGAGCGCGCCGCCGGCGCAGCTGGAAGACTGCCTGCGCCATCTTGCCGCGCTGGACGTGGAAATTGAAATTGCTGAACGCGAAGCGCGCGTCGGCGCCGGTGAGGCCGACCGCGTAACGGCATTAATCACAGAGCGCGACGCGTATGAAACAAAACGCGAAGCCCTGTCCCGGCGCTGGGAAGAAGAGCGCGGCCTGGTGCAGGAGATTATCCGCCTGCGCGCCGCGCTGTTTGCGGCGGGCGAGGAAGAGACCGCCGAGCTGCGCAGCCAGCTGGCGGAGCAGCAGCAGGCGCTGAACGCCTTACAGGGTGACGAGCCGCTGCTTTTTGCGGCGGTAGATGAAAACGTGGTCGCCGCAGTCGTCTCTGACTGGACCGGGATCCCGCTGGGCCGGATGGTGAAAAACGAGATTGACGCGGTGCTGAACCTTGCCGATACGCTGAACCAGCGCGTTATCGGCCAGCGTCACGGGCTGGATCTCATTGCCCGCCGCGTGAAAACCTCGCGGGCGAAGCTCGACGATCCGAACAAACCAGTGGGCGTCTTTATGCTGTGCGGCCCGTCCGGCGTCGGGAAAACCGAAACCGCGCTGGCGCTGGCGGAATCCCTTTACGGCGGCGAGCAGAACGTCATCACCATCAACATGAGCGAGTTCCAGGAAGCGCACACCGTTTCCACCTTAAAAGGTGCGCCTCCGGGATACGTAGGGTATGGTGAAGGCGGCGTGTTAACCGAGGCCGTGCGCCGTCGCCCTTACAGCGTGGTGCTGCTGGACGAAATTGAAAAAGCGCACCCGGACGTCCATGAGATCTTCTTCCAGGTATTCGATAAAGGCTGGATGGAGGACGGCGAGGGGCGCCACATTGATTTCCGTAACACCATTATCATTCTGACGTCCAACGTGGGCACCGAGCTGATAAGCGCCATGTGCGCCGATCCGGAGCTGATGCCGGAGCCTGACGCGTTAAGCGGCGCGCTGCGCCAGCCGCTGCTGGAAGTATTCCCGCCGGCGCTGCTGGGCCGCCTGCTGGTGGTGCCGTACTACCCGCTCAGCGACGAGATGCTCGGGCAGATTGTGCGCCTGCAGCTCAAGCGCATTCAGCGTCGTCTGGAAGAGAATCACAGCATTATTTCTGAGTTTGACGACAGCGTGGTGGAACAGATTGTTCAGCGCTGCACCGAGGTGGAGTCCGGTGGCCGCATGGTGGATGCTATTCTGACTAACACCCTGCTGCCTCAGATGAGCCAGATCTTACTTACCGCCAGCCGCAGCGACGAGCAGTTCCGACGCCTGCATGTCACCTGCGAGCAGGGCGAGTTTCACTGTCAGTTTGCCGCGTAATAATCATCAAGAGAACTGTAAAAGATGACGGATAATGATAACAATCGGACTGTCCCAAACGCGCTCCCGGTCGGGTACCGCTTCAACGAGTTTGAAATCAAAGAGGTGATCGGCGGCGGCGGTTTTGGCATTGTCTATCGCGCGTGGGATCACCAGCTCGAACGCACTATCGCTATCAAAGAATTTATGCCTTCCTCGCTCGCCGTGCGCGGCGACGACATGACTCTGGTGCTGCGCAGCGAGCGCTTTGGCAAAGCATTTTCCGCGGGCCTGAACAGCTTTATTCAGGAAGCGCGTCTGCTGGCGCGTTTTAACCACCCGAACCTGCTGCACGTCCTGCGTTTCTGGGTGCAAAACGACACGGCTTACATGGGGACGCTTTTTTATAGCGGCACCACGCTTTCACGCCTGCGCGAAGAAAAACCGGAGCTGATCAACGAGGCCTGGATCCGCCGCACGCTGCCGATGCTGTTCGGCGCGATCAAGACCATCCACGACGAAGGCTATCTGCACCGCGACATCTCTCTGGACAATATTCAGATCCAGGATAACGGCCTGCCGGTGCTGCTCGATTTCGGCTCCGCGCGCCGCACCATCGGTAACCTCTCCGACGAAACGGAAACCATGCTGCGCCCCGGCTTTGCGCCGATTGAGCAGTACACCGACGACAACGAGAGCGAGCAGGGGCCGTGGACGGATATTTACGCCCTCGGCGCGGTGCTGCGTACCCTGATTGTGGGTTCTCCGCCGCCGGTCAGCGTGGTGCGCTCCATCCAGGATACCTGTAAGCCGCTGGTGGAAATCATGCCGCAGGGCTACTCCATCCCGCTGCTGCAGGCCATCGACCGCGCGCTGGCGCTGCACATGGAGGACCGTCCGCAGTCTATCGACGAATTCGCGGCGCTGATTGAGATGCCGGTCGCCGGGATCAACGACGTGCTCACCGCCAAAAAGACCGGCACCATGCTGGTTCCGGTTGAGGAAGAGAAGCCAGCTTCGGTGCTCGACTGGCGTCGCTATAAGATCCCGGGCATGGTTGCCGCGGGCGTGCTGGTGGGCGTTGTCGCCGGGGCGATGCTGTTCAGCGGTGGGAATGATGCGCCTGAGCAGGCTGCCCAGGCTCCGTCAGAGACGCGTCCGACAGAAACTGCCGCGAACGCGCCAGAGGTAATGCCAGAAACGGCGACGGTGAGCGAACCGGCGACGGCACAGCAGACGCCACCGCCTGCCGACGCCAGCCCGGTCGCGCTGGTTTATATCCGTATCCAGGACGGTGAAACGCTGAAAGTGAACGGCGAACCAAAAGCGCTGCGTCCGGCGACCAACGGCTATGCCTCGCTCAAGCTGCCAGCCGGTGAGACAAAGATTGAACTGCAGGGCAACGGGAGAACGCGCAGCCAGACGCTGGATATCAGCAAGCCGGGCACCTGGCTGGTGAATCCTTAGTAATGCACGATCTTCAAGGCCAGAGACTTATTCCAAAGGTGTTCGAAGATCGTCTCTTCTCTTTATGTACAAAATCGCTTTAGGATTGAAAGCTCAGTTGGGTCAGTAGCGGTGGTCTTAATTGACCACCGTCAGTGAAAAACGACAGGCCCATTTGTCTCCGACCCCGGAGAGTTAGCTGAAGCGAAGATGCGGAATTCCATTTTTGTCAGTGTTAATTACGTGCATAAACAAAATGCTGCTCATTTAAAGAGTAAATCAGGGTATTTCTGGGGAAGTATGGATCTTCTCGCAATTTTACTTTATTGCGCGAATTCAGTACGCCACAACAGAATCCCCTTTCTTTCTGACGCAAAAGCATTTAGTGCTTCGTTGAATTATTTTGCAGGTGATGGTTTCAGCATTTTGGTCATGCTTTTTTTTGTGCTTGACTTACTTTTACTACTCTCTTTGTTTGCTTCGGCCTGGTTATTCTTCAAACGAAAGAACGGTGCAGTCAAATTTGCTCTTGCTCAGGAATTATTTCGTTTGATTTCATTCAGATGTTCAGTCTCATTTTTCCCTCTTTTAGTAAGCGTGTTTGGAATTTCAAACGTCTGGTTGAATGTAGGGCTATTTGTCACATCAGAGTCACTGAAAATCTACTCTCTTGTTTTTTGGATGAACGAGCGGGAAAAGCCCCTTTCTTGAATGATGCTTTATCAGAGATGCGACCCGCTTTTTTGCATCGCATAAGCTAAATGGAATAAAGATTATGCTCAACCGAATTACCGTTCAGCTCCCGGTGGAGGGGCTTCTGTTCTGGAAACTGACGGGCCGCGAGGCGATGTCCGAGTCGTTCGCGCTGACGCTGACCGTGCTTGGCACGGACGCGCGCATTGACCGCAGTAAGCTGCTGGGCCAGCCGGTCACGGTGACCATCCCGACGCAGAGCCTGCTGACCTCCCGCTATATTAACGGAAA